>CAYXGG010000018.1:0-46723 GCA_964464475.1 uncultured Planctomycetales bacterium
AGCTACGGGCTCGTTGTGCAGTCGTTCAATCTCTCCACGAACAATTCTTTCGATGACCGGTAAATCCTCCTGAGTCGTTAACACATAAAAATAAATCACTCCGGGATCAACACCCGGTGTAAATCCGCCTCCTAGCGTGTAAGACTTCCCTAACTCCTCACGAACCTTAGCAAAAAGACGTCCTTTAAAAGAAGATCCTAAAATAGACGCGAGAATCTCCAAGCCCTCTCGGTCGTCGGAACGAACATCAGTTCCCTGAAAACCTAACATGACCATGGCCTGCTCTTTGTTAACTTCAACAACTTTTCGACGCGGCTGCTCGGGCGGTACTTCGGTTTGAGTCACGAGCGTCACCGGTTTAGCTTCCAGCGTCCCTAATCTATCAGCGATCTGCTGCTCTATCTGAGCGCCATCAAAATCACCAAAGAGTGTCAGCACCATATTTTTGGGCGTGACGAAGGCCAAAAACAAGTTAATGATATCCTGCTGTGTGATGTTCGTGATTGATTCTAAAGTACCCAACGAATCCAGCCGAGAAGGATGCTGCTCAAATAACGTCTCGCGCAAAGCTTTTGAGGTCACGGCAGAAATATTATCCTCGCGCGCGATAATAGCTGTTTTGACTTGCTCTTTTATTTTGGTCAATTCGGAAAGTTCAAAAGTTGGATTCTTGACCAAATCCTCTAATAAATCCAATCCGAACTTTAAATCTTCTTTAAGAAAACTTAATTCAAGTCCAAAACTATTTCGCCCCGAATACCCCCCGACCCCACCCCCCAGAGATTCAACTGAATGCGCGATGGTCGCGGCCGAACGCGATTTGGTGCCCTTGGTCCACAAACGTGCCAGCAATTCAAAGATACCGTTATTAAGTTCCGTTTCCTGCCGTGTGCCGCCCTGTAGAGCTAAACGCAACGACACAATGGGAAATGTGGGGTCCGGTCGTAGCAACACGACTAAACCATTAGGCAAAACCAACTTTTTAATTTTGTTTTCACCACGTGCAGATTCAACCTTGCTCTGGGCCACCTCTGGTGGTCGAGGCTTTAGAATTACCGCGGTTAAACGATTAGGGACTAGATATTGATTAGCTACTCGCTTAATATCGACCAAGGTAACCGCACGCACCCCCTCGATATATTTACGAGAAAAATCATAATCTCCGGTCAAAGCTTCATTATAAGTCAAATAATCCGCGACTGACGCCGCGGTCTGATGACCGAAAACATACTGGCTAAGTACCTGCCTTTTAGCTTTTTCTAATTCCTGGTCAGCAACGCCTTCCAGTTTGACGCGCTTAATTTCGGTCTCAATCGCGTCCCGAGCTACCGGAATTTTATCTTCATCTAACACACAGTTAATCTCAAATAATCCCCGATCCGCCGGCGTCCAGTTGTAGGAACTAATCGACTTCACCAATTCTTTACTTTTGTAAACGCTGGACCACAACCGAGAACTTTCTCCCTGACCTAACACCATCGCCAACACATCCAACGCGAACATATCCTGATCCAAAACACTAACCCCCTGATAAGACAAACTCAGACGGGTCAATTCCGTGGGATAGGTGTCTATCAACTCGCGGCCTAAAACCTGTGGAGGCTCCTCCGGAATAAAACGTGCCGGCAAATATCCTGGCTTAAAATCTTTAAATTCTTCAGTTACCTTGGAGAGAACATCCTCTCGGGAAATGTTACCGGCCACCGCCAGAATGATATTGTTAGGAATATACTCACTTTTATAATAACGCCACAAATCATCACGCGTGATGCGGTCAAAGAGCGGTTCATATCCAATCACCGGATGTTTGTAGGGATGACGAACATAAGCAGAACCAAAAGTCATTTCATTCAATCGGCGATCCGGATTATCTTTGTACAAACGCATTTCACCATGAATGACCGTGCGTTCTTTTTCCACTTCCGCTTCATCAAACTTGGAATTCATTAACATATCGGCAATGATGTCCAGTCCCCGAGAGAATTTATCGCTGGGCAACTCAATATTGTAAACAGTGTAGTCGAAACTGGTGGACGCGTTAATATTACCCCCGAGCGCCATGACTTCCTGGGCGATCTGCCCTACCGCGCGATGATCTTCCGTTCCTTTAAATAACATGTGTTCAACAAAATGAGAAATACCACTTCCTAAAAATGAACCTTCGGAAGCGGATCCCGTCTTTACCAACGCATAAATAGCGACCGCCGGGCTGGTCGGAATTTCCTGAGTGAGAACCGTTAGCCCATTCGGCAAAACAGTTTTACTGGGACCTGCATCTGAATCCTGCGCCAAAACCGGTTGAGCGACCAGCAACGCTAACCCCATCATCAAGACTTGACAAATTCTACTCTGAAAAAGAATTACCATTTAGTCTTCCTTCTTACGTTTTCGATATTCATCAATTAATTTGCGGATATCCGTTTCTGCGTTGCGAGAAATTTGCGAACAAATAAAAATCAACAGCGAGAATTGCCAGCAGTCTTCCGGGGCCACCACCAAACCAGTCAACACATCTTCCCGTAGCTGTAAATCTTCCCGATAATGGCGAACCGCGGCACTCATACGACCCTCAAAAACATTTAAAGAATACGTGCGATTATTGTAGCGCAAGGAAGGTAACGTGACTCCTCGCACCAACAAAAAATTAATCAACGCATTTTCAGAAGGAGCAACACCGTCTTCAAATTCAAAGCCCGAGAATTGAGGGATGTTCGGTGGCAGGACCAACGCTGGCTTTTCAACCACGACCTCACCGCTACGCACCACGGTATCGCCTTCGTTCACCGCTGATTCCGATAAGAGTATATAGGGAAGATTCGTATCGCCAAAAGTCGATAATCCCTGAATACGGGCCCGAACGACCTCAGTTTCTTTTAACGCCTTCTCCCAAAATTTTTGAATATCCATAATTTGTTTGTGGTTTCGCGATGGTAAACCAACTTAGGCCCCTAAGAAGGCGCCCACCAAATAACTCGGTTAAGATATCACAGATTTGAGGAAAATTACTAAAATTGTAACGAAGATTTTTAAGGAAGCGGGAAAGGATCTGTGGGATTGACTTCACGCCATTCCAGAATATTCGCGAGAAACGGGCTAAACGGAATACTGTTATTCTGCGACAAATCCGGATTAAAAACATAGTTCCTTTGCCGGAAGACATTTAAATCGACCGCGGTGCGTCCGGCATCGCCCCGAGCCGAAATTGCCCCTTTAAAATTCAAAGCACCCCGCGAAGACTTCGGCCCTAACGCCGCAAACTTACCGTCAGAAGCCCCGGAGCCGTTAGCGAGAATAAAAGCTTCCACGTTTAAATCCGCATCCGGAGGCGCGGCAAAGTCAGCGATATACACATCCTTATCCGCGAACAAGCCAATTTGAGGCAAGATTCCGTGCGCTGACGCACGGGCCTCCACATCTGCGGCAATGGAAACATTACCCGCGCTGACGACTAAGATGGAACATGAGTACCGTCCGCGCACTTCGATATCTCCCTCCGCATAGATTATTTTGGGAGGAACGGTACTGCCACAAACCGAATCTAAATCCAGTTGAGCACTTCCGGAGTGATACACGCCTTCGTGGCTTCCTTCCAATGAAATCGCCAGATTCTTGTACCGGGTAAGATCCAAATTTGCAAACGTCATGGACGGGGCCTGAGTAATCGTGCTTTGCGCATTAAGATGCACCGCGGGATGAGACTGCCCGTTCACGTTTCTTAAATAGAGAATGTTGCCATTAATATTAATGTCCTTCTGAGGCGACGGAAGACTATCGTTGACTTCAAAAATAATATCCCGTCCGAAAACATCAAAGTCCACGCTCGTTCCGCTACCAAAACGCAAATCTCCAAACGTCAAAACCAAAAATTGCGCGGGATTAATTTTGACAATCCGCGCGTCAATCACTCGAGGAACCAATCGTGCCGAATCCCAACCCGAGGACCGAATCCATACCGTATCCCAAGCCTGGAATCTATTGCCGGCGACCGCTTGCAGCGAATAGAACCCTTCCGTTTGTCGGTTCGCCCCCTGGGTTGACTGCACCGCTACATTCTGATCCGCAGCAGTGGGCTGCCACAGAGGATCTTTACGCAATTCAAAAAGAGCCCGTTCAATGCCTGATTCCGCGCTATAAAAAGACTGATGAGAATCGACCCGTTGCCTGGCCCCCATTTGCTGATTCGTTGAACGCATGAGCGCCCCACCGATCAGAATGGATAAAAAAAAAGCCAAACCAATCGCCCCTAACAAAATAACGCCTCGCGAATTGCGTAGTCTGGATGAACTATTTTTAACCATCATTGATTCCTCGGAACCATTTCACTGGCCGCTTCTATTCTGATGGGCTGATTAAACGCCCGATCAACCATGGACAATTTAAGGTATAACGAAAAGTTTCCCGGCTGAACAATTTGAGAGTTAGCAAGATCTAGATTAACGCTTAAAGGGATAAAATTCTGATTTGGCGCCCGACGGTAATCAACTTGCCCCGTATTGCTAAATCGATACATCGCTAAAGAAGCGCCGAGACGATCTTGCAAATTAACCGTGACCAGCGCCGTGCCCACGCCAGCCAAAACAATACGCCGAGATTGCCGGGAATCAAAGCTAATACGTTCAATAATATCGCGCGCCTCGTCCCACAAATCAGCGCGCGCCATTTGATTCTCCATCATCTCCCAATTACTAAGCCATACCAGATAGAAAACACCGATCAAAACGCCCACAATGGCCAATACGGCCATCATCTCAACCAGCGTAAAACCCTGTTGTTTGAAAGCTCTTTTTTTGAATGAAGGACTCATCCGAACAATTCCTTAAAATTGCCCCAGCGGATCCAAATCAATCGTAAACGACTTGTTCTCTCCGGCGTTTAATGTAAACAGCCCACTGGCATAATTGCTAAAAATTCCGGAACTGTGGGTAACCGTTAACGAATGCTGCCGCACTGTACGATTATAACTAGGATCATTAGGGGGTAAATTGGGCGGTGGCCAAGTTTCCGGGACTGCGGGAAAACTAAATAACCCGTTGACTCCGGTGATTACGGTTCGCCGAGAATTATCATAAAGAATTAACTCGACGCGCGCATTACTAAGCGGTAAACCTGACTGACGATCTCGGACGACACCGCTAATCGTTCCCGTGTTGCGGGGCCATAGCGTTCCATCATAATTGCGTAACAAGTTAGCTTGAATGACGGCACCCGGCCGAGCCGCATAAAAATTATTTCCCCTGGAATCAAAAGGATAATAACTAGGGTGCGTCGCTAAGAAAGCATACGTTCCTTGTGGTATACGATATCCGGTAGTACTTTGGCAGGAATACAGATACGCTCCGGCCGCTGAACTTGTAGCCTGCGAAGCGACACTCACCGCTACCGCGTTAATCCCTGAGCCTGAAGAACCATCACGAATATTCCCGCCCAGATTACCGCAGGTTTGATTGCCAGCGGTAATAGTAAACGCCGGGGCCGCCCGCGGGCCATCCCCTGGAAATAGCGGCCCGACAAAAAGTGTCTGACTACGCGCGCTGACATTGGTGGGTTGATCACAGCATCCGGTAATCGGAACCAGTCCATCTGCGTACATCGCTAAATAAGACGCATTCGGCGCTCCATTAGTAAACATACCTTGCACCGCCGGAACGGAAATTGAATAACGACCCTGGGCATCCGTGGTCGCTGTCCTCAGCCAACGCGATCCACCGGCCGACGCAGGCCAAAAAGCGGATACGACTGCGTTGGCGATCGGTTGACCCTGCGAATTTAAAACCATACCTTGAACAATCACCTCCGGCACCGGATCTAGCGATAAATTAATCGTGAGGTTATCTCCCGGATTAACGCAAACTCGATCTGGATCTCCGCTGACATTGGCCGGCCCCCCATTATAAGGATTCGCACAATTCAAACTAGCATTAGCAGCGACCACCGCCGTACTGTAGCCTTGGGGATTATAATCGAACGTACACGAGGGTGCGCCACCTCGATTCACAGGATAAGCGTAGCCAGCCAAATAACTGGAAACCGTGTTTAACGTAAAACAACGTTGCTGGGGAGTTGTAAATCGTACGGTAAAATTATAATTAGTCACGCTATTTAACTGCTGCTGGCTAACCCCATTTTCATATAAACGGATAGCGGCGTTGGCGAAGGAAGGAATCGGTTGTCCGCTAGTGCGCAAAACTAATCGCCCCGAGATCGTGGCATCGACCGGCTTGGGTACCATCGCAAAGTCCACCCGGGTTTCATTATTGGAAGAAATCACCACCAAATTGCCGTGGCTATAATTTTCAAAATTGGGATGCGTCGCGGTCAGTTGATAAGAACCCGTGGGTAACCCAAAAGTCCCCCCCAAACTGGAAGCATAATCAAAATTAACACCCTTTGCGCTTAAATTTCCTTGCGAAATACTGTCGTAAGAGCCGGTCGCGTTTACTCTGGTCAATCGAATAACCGCCCCTGTCACCAAAGGATTGCCTGCTCCTTGCGAAGAAACAATCCCAATCACATTTCCCGGCAGAGGATCTGGCGGGCGCGACAAAAGCGTCACGGAACTTAACAGATTATTACGGCCAAACTCCGCCCAGGAAACATTGATTTGCACATTTTTTAATTCGTTACTGCCGTTCACTTGAGAGGTAGCGTTTAAAACACGCGTAAATCCCGCATATTCATTGGCCAGAAGATCAAAGCCGCAGGCATTGGGTGAATTATTATCAATCGGAAATTGGCAAGTGTTCAGCTGGTCAAAAGAAGTCTGCGCGACGCGACGCACTTCCTCCAAGCTTTTCTGCAGCAACTGCTGCGCGAGCGTGCGATTGCGGGCGGTTTCATTGGACTGTGATAAAACAGAAACGGTGATCGCGGCTGCCGCGCCAATCACCGTTACCACCACGACCGTGGTCAATAGTTCTATTAAGGAAAAACCCTTTCGGGTTTTCAACGCGCACCGCATAACCTAACCTCTCATGATTAAATCTCTCCTTTGACAATCGTGGGGACAATGGTGATGATTAATTCGGTATCCACCACCGTATCTTTTTTATAGCTAAACAAATTTCCCAACAAAGGCACATTACCAATAAACGGCACCTTGTACAAATTCTTTTTGTCTTCCTGATTTAAGATGCCGCCCAAAATAAAGGGTTGGTTATTTTTGACACGCACGTTGGCCAAAGCTTGACGCTTTTTGGTCCAAGGATACTGATCATCCGGGCCACGGAAACCAAAAATAAAACTCACTTCTGGTTCAACTTTAATGACCACAAATTCGTCATCAATAATGCTCGGGGTAATTTTAAGACGAATCCCCGGCTCTTCAAACCGAACATCGGTGGTTGCCACACCGCCGGATATAGTCGTGACCGTATAAGGAAATCGGTCCCCCACAAAAATCTCCGCTTCTTTATTATTTAATGTGGAAACTCGCGGCGCTGACAACACTTTAGCCTTGTTTTGATTCTCTAACATTTTAATGATCTGGCTAAACTGCATGGGACTACGACTAAAACCATAGATCTGGAAAGGCGACGCCGGTGCGTCTTCAGTTGTCCCAAACGTACTCGGACGATTAGCTTCCTGATAGGATAGGTTCATCGTATCCGACCAATCAACACCCAAATCCTTAAGCGCATCACGATTCACTTCAATAACGCGCGCTTCCAAGATGACTTGAGGTTGTGGACGATCAATGGTTTTCAAAATGCTTTCCGCTCTGAGAATTTCTTCTGGCTGACCAATCACGATCAAGCTATTTGTTTCCTCACCCACATTAACCGTCTTCACCAATTCGGAAATCATTCCCTTGGCTTCCTGAACGTTGATATTACGAAGTTTAATGACTTTCGAGACGGTGTTCTCCTTAGTGATTTTCTCTTTTAAAGTGACGAAGAGTGAATCGCCCACTCGTTTAAATCCTAAATTATGAGCGTTAGCCAATAAAACCATCACTTCTTCGAGAGGAACCTGTTTAAGGTGCAAATCAGTACTTTGCGCCTTCAGTTCCGGATCCATTAAGATATTGATTTTAGCGGTCTTACCCAGCGTCATAAAAATATCGCCCAATTTGACTTCATCAAAATCCAAATCAATTTTCTGCCCCTTGACTTCGGCCGGAATAAGCGATTTTACGATTTCCTCATTAGTTTGGCTCGGCTGTATTTCTTCCGGAACCGACGGTTTGTACTCTGGCTGAGGTAACGGTGTTTGTTTGGCTTCCAAGAAATACTTATCAATAACCATCTCGTCGGAAAGACTTTTGACTTCTTGTTTGTGTACATCGCTATCTTTAAGTCCCTGGCAACTTTCATCAGAGCAATGCAGTGTCGGTCCCGCCCATACCTTATCCTCAGATACGGAAACAACAGCTGGAGCATCTGAAGGGATATCCATGACCGGACTGGGCCTTGCTTCGACTGCAACCGGTACCTGATCCATGATAGGCATCGCCTCGCTGGCAACAACATTATTATTCAACACTTGTTCCGCCTGTGTGTACTCTTCAGTGGAATATAACGTCTCTCCTGTAACAGGATCGATAGACATGTCTTTAGCGGGGACGCTGGGGCTGGCACCGTTTTTCATCGCGGACACCAAATTTTCTAACTCTGATATTTTATCATTAACATTCTCCGCGCTCGTGAGCACCGGCTGTAAGGGCAACCCGCACAGCATCGCAGCACAGATTATTCTTAATATTTTGCCGTACATGTTATTCTCCTCTTTTTAAGTAATAGACTCGATCCCCTTTGGCGAGAAGGACCTGGTCATCTAAAATTTCTCTAACAGTAAAAGATTCCACCACATCACCGACCGCATACGCGGATTTCTTAGTTTCAGTCTGAATAAGAGCGGAAACACTTTCTCCGACCTTAACGATGCCCAACAACTGGAATCTCTTAATCATCTCCTGATTCTGCATTTCCGCTAGCTGCAAATCCTCGGTCATCGGTCCTTTTTTCTTGGCGTTGGCATCAATCAAGGGCTTAAAGGGGTCACGCTTAACATTTAATTGATACGGCTTCGGCTTCAAAACAAGCTGGGCCAAACTTTCATCTTCCATCACGGGCACTAACGGCTCCACTTTCGGGGCTTCTGCTTCTTTTTTATCCAACCATGAAAATAGCGACACAGAGGAAAAATTGCATCCCCCGCAAGAAATAATCAGAGCCAGCAGCGTTGTCATATAAAGAAGTGGCTTCATCGCTGGCTCAGATCCTTTAAATTCATCAAACTATAAATTTTAACGGTAAAATCACAATCTAAAATCGGGTAATCCTGCTGTGAATTAATTTTCATGCGGCTAATGGAAAGCAACTGCTTATAAGATTCGAGTTGACTGAAAAAACTTAACAAAGATTCAAATTCTCCTTTAATTCTGATCTGGATCGGCATGGCCGACAGTGTCATAATCCGCTCGATGTTTTGTTGTCGGATAGCGGCATCGTTCGCTTCGCGATTGCTGTTAAGCCGATACCCCATCATATTTTCAGAAATCTCTTTAGGAACAATAACCTGTTGAAAATTCTGCGTCTTCATATTAACGATCTGAACGTTGTCTTGCGCGGCAAACTGAGAAATGCTGTCTAAGAATGCCGGGACATCTCGTTCAGAAAACATCACTTTGGCAAACTCTGTTTTTTCCTGATCATATTGCGCCAATTTACGGCGCGTCTCTTCTATCTCAACAATCAAACTCGCTAGTTCTTTTTTCTGAGAAACCAACTCTTTATTGGCTTTGTCATACTTTTGATAATTCAATAAGCTTAAAACACCACCCAAAACGATGGCCAGGGCACCAACCATAATCAATAATTTATGATTAAATTTATTGGACGCGTCCATCGGCATTTTTCCCTTCCGGCTCACTGTTCTGCGCCAAGGACTTGTTTAAATCTGTTTCGCTACGTAGTTCCGCGAAAACACCAAATTCAAATATTTTGATCTCTTCTTCTTTGCTTTCTTTTAAGAAATCAAACTTACCCCCTGTCAACTTTTGTGAACTGTCTACTTCGCGAATCATCTCCGAAATAGTTTCCAGTTGCAGAGAATCCCCTTCAAAAGACACTTTGCCCCCTTCAAAAAATTCAAACTGAGTCAGGGCCAACTGCTCCGGCATGTCTTCCGCCACAATGGAAAGGACTTCGGCCCAAGACACACGATTTAACATCTTTACATAGGTGGCCTGCTGTAAAAGCCCTTCGCGCACCAGTAAATACTCGTCACGTTTCGCGAATAATTCTGTTGATTCACGCTGCAAGGTAGAAATCTGCTCATTTACCTGTTCCATTTCGCGATCAACAATATCTTTACGTTGGGAAAAGTTGAGTGCCAATAATCCTAAAACAACGCTTAATCCAAACATAATAAACATACCTAACAAACTAAGCGCCACAACTTTTTTGTGCGCCTGTTGGTGCCGAAAGAAACGATGCGAAGAAAAATCATCTTTACAATGCAACAATTCGGACAGCACCGGATAGAGACTGACCCAAGACATCGGATTCTCGACCGTGCCTTCTTTGACTTTAATATTACGGCTGACACCGTCCAATTTTAGTTCAGCTAAAGGAACGCTCACCAGCCCACCAAGCTGTTCGACAAGATTGGGAACCATCGATTTGTCATAAACACAGAAAATCTTCTCAACGGTATCTTTTCTACCTTCATTCTGAAAAGACTTAAGCACTCGCTCAATCTCTGAAACAAAACTTTTCAACGCATAAGGTATTAGCGATGGAGTCGCCTTGTCTCTAAGATGGGCACTTCCCGTATTTGCTTTATACAAAAATTTGATTTGACGATCCTGAACCACTAAGAAATAGCTCAACTGGTCATGAACCAGCAGCACTCCAATTGTCCGCTCGGAGGGTTTAGACTGATAAATCAACTCTTTGATATTTAATGGCGTTACTTCGATCTGCTGAAAGGAAATTTTGGTATTGCGGACTTCTTCAATAATATAATCAATAATCTGCTGATCAACCGCAGCAAAAACCACTTTAGATTTATTAGGTTCTGGCCCCGGATAAGCGTACCAGGTGTAATCATATTCTTTCTGTGAGAATCCGTGAATTTTATCAATCTCACCGCTAATGACTTCATCCCACTCCTTAGGTTTGATCTTAGGCAGCAGCGTATCGCGAACCAGGAGGTCAGACAGGGACAAGGAAACAACAATTTTTTGTGGGGATAAGCGTTCCGAAGCTAGATAATCTTTGATCTTCTTAGTTAAAGCGCCGGCTTTGTGCGGATCGAAAAAGCATTCTTCGGTGTGCTCATGCGTGACGACATAATGCGACCCTTGCTTTGCGAGAAAAACAAAGCGGATACTTTGCGATGAAATATCTAATCCTAAATATCCTTGGGCCATGTACGGGTTACTTTCATTAGTGAGTTAGGAAGCGAGTGAGGCTTTATGCCTCACTCGCCAGAATCCTAAATTACAAACCAATATGTCGTATCCCTTGAGGTGGCCACTGACCAAAGTGGGTCGCCTTAGTTGAAGAAAACCCAATGGCCTGAGTTCCCGCGATCGCGTACCCAACCCCAAATGGACATACCGGAGCTTGATCCAAGAAAGGTGTTTGCCCAGCTCCTGGATTGGTAAGTTCAGGAATAGAATCACAGACAGCCCAGTTACGAGTCTGGGTGTAGCACATCTGAATGGCGGTATCAATGGCTCGCAGATTAGAAGCACATTCTTTCTGATTAGCTTCTTGAATGGCACGGATGGTATTAGGCAATATCAAACCGACCAAAATACCAATAATGACTAAAACAACCAAAAGTTCAACTAGCGTAAAACCTTTTTTCATTGAATTTCTCCTTTTTAGTACGGTTAGCATCATAGTTTTTCAAAGTCAGGGTTGATAGTAAACCATACCATTTCCTGGCTTCAAAAAACAACCCCTCCCCCATTTTTTTTGAAAACGCTTCCCAGTAAGCAGAAAAAAAATATTGCAAGTAATTGAGATTAGGAAAGATACAGCAAAACCTTAAAAACAAGATTACTTAATTAAACCTTGCCAGATTGAAAAAATAGGCAAATATACAGATAATAGGGTAATCAGAACGATCACCCCAATGAGGACAATGAGGCAGGGCTCCAGAAAGGTTAAAAACTTACTTAATTTATAATCAATTTCTTCATCAAAATGCTTTGTCATTTTTTCCAAAGTGGTAATGAGCGTTCCGCTTGATTCTCCAATCCCTATCATTTCATGCAACATGACCGGAAAAACCGACTCTCCCTTGAAAGACTGATACAGAGATCCTCCTTGTTCAATGCGGCTCTTGACGCGATCAATCCCCTGCACAATCAATTGATTACCGGCCGTTTCTTTAGCCACGGTCAAACTTTCCAGAATCGGCAAACCCGCCCCCAAAAGCACGCCCAAAGACCGAATGAACCGGCTTAAAGCAATAGAAAAAATAATATCTCCGAAATAGGGAATTCTTAACAAAAATCCATCCCGGACCAAGGAAAATCGAGGATTACTTCTTAATTGGCGATAAGCAGTCCAGAAAATTAATAACAAAACAAAAATTACGCCCCAAAAAATCCAAGAACGCATCAAATGCGATAACCCAATAATCATCCGTGTTAAAAGTGGCAATTCTACGTTAAGCTTCAATAACACTTTCTCAAAAGTAGGAACCAGCAAGGTAAACATTCCGATGGTGACAATGATCGAGAAGCCAACGACAATGCAGGGGTAAAGCAAGGCGCGCTTGGTGCGAGAAATCAGCTGCGCCTGATATTCCAAGAATTCACTGAGACGACGCAATACCCCGGCTAATGCGCCTCCCATTTCCGCGACTTTGATCAAAGACCGGTAAACGGGAGGAAAAATCCCTGGAAATTTATTCATGGCATCCGAAATCCGGTTTCCTTCTTCCAAATGCATTTTCAAATAACAAATCATCAGCTGCAACGATTTGTCTTCGGTCTGGCGCCAAAGAATGTTCAGCGCCGATAAAATAGGAATGCCACCTTCCACCAAAGAAGTCAGCCGATGAGTAAACATTTTAAGCGTCTGTAAACTGGCATGATGTCGAAACAGTACATTGATATCGTATTCTTCAGCGCTAAGGTAATAATATCCTCCCGCACTTAAACGTCGTTTAACTTCCTTACGCGCCGGGGCCTCCAACAATCCATGCAGCATTCTTCCGGATTCATCACGAACTTTATAATAAAATAAGGCCATATTATTCATCCTCCAGCAGTGTCATGCGCATGGCCTCTTCCAGAGATATTAATTTACGAGTGGCTTTCTCAAGGGAATTTTGGCGTAACGTTTTCATTCCTCGCTCCATAGCCAACCGGGTAATTTCTTTTTCATTGGGGGATTCCAAAATCAAATTTTTAATAGTGTCATGAATCGGCAAAATTTCATAAACCGCTTCTCGACCGGCATAACCGGTCATAAAACAATGCTGACAGCCGGAGGCCAAAGCAAATTCTTCAGGGACCGGCCCCAGCCAATTTTTTTGAAGCTCTTGACGATAGGGAGTTTGAATTTTCTCAGTTTTCTTACATTTAGGACAGAGTCGACGCACCAATCGCTGCGCCAGGACGCCAATCAGTGCTGAGCGAATCAAAAAAGGCTCAACCGACATATCCAACAAACGCATAATGGCTCCGGCCGCAGAATTGGTATGCAATGTGGACAAAACCAAATGCCCGGTTAATGCAGCGCGGATGGCAATCTCGGCAGTTTCTACGTCTCTAATTTCGCCTACCATAATAATATCGGGGTCATGACGCAAAATGTGACGAATGGCCGTGGCAAACGTATAGCCGGACAGATTATTAATGGCGGTCTGATTAATCCCGGGGAGTCGATACTCAACCGGATCTTCGACCGTAATAATATTCTTCGAAACCTGGTTTAACTTATGCAGAAAGGAATAAAGCGTCGTCGTTTTTCCGGCCCCAGTCGGCCCGGTGACTAAAATCATGCCATGCGGTTTTTTAATCAATTCTTCAATTTGAGCAATTTCCTCAGAGGACATTCCTAACGAATCCAGAGAGAAATTCTCAAATGATTTACTGAGAATGCGCAAGACCACATTTTCCCCGTTAATGCCAGGCAAAGTAGAAACCCGCACATCATGATTAGACAAATGCTCGGGTAAGGACATTCGGCCATCTTGCGGTCGACGCGAGTCAGCGACATCCATCCCTGAAATAATTTTAATCCGAGACACCACTTTGCGGGCTAAATCCGTGGGCAATTCAGATTTTTCATACAGTTCCCCATCAATACGAAACCGTACGCGCAATCCCATTTCCTGAGGTTCAAGATGGATGTCCGAAGCCCTTTCCTGAATGGCCTTAATAAGAAAAGATTCAACCAACTGAATGACCGACGTAGACTGCGCGCCCGCCCCTTTGCTATCCTGCAAGACGGCCATGGCTTTAAGCGAATTCCCTAATTTAGTCAAATATTTCTCAATATCTTTGAGGCTTGCCACGACCGGTTTAACTTGATAGCCGCTGGCGTACTGAACTTCCTGAAAGGAAATTAAATCCAGCGGGTCATGAGTGGCTAAACGCAAATGACCATCCTGGATATCCAATGGAATGACTTTATGCTTCTTGATTAAATCAACCGGGACTAGGTTAAGGACCTTCTCTTCGATAAAGCTTTCTTCCAGGAATACGGTTGGCAGGGCAAATAATTTGGCGAGGGCGTCCACCAGACGACGGTCGGAGACAAAACCTCTTTGCACCAGAATGTCCCCCAGTTTGCGCCCATCCTGCTCCTGGATTTTTAAGGACTCTAATAGCTGCTGATGGGAAATAACGCCTTCCGCGATCAGCATTTCACCCAATCTTAAAGCTTTTTCCATAAGAAAACTGCTCCTGCTGGGTAAGAGTAACGACGCGACCTTGGCTGCCTGTCAACAAGGATGAAAGAAACGAGGCCACTTAAAAACTAAGGTAAGTGTAATTTATAGGGAGGGCACTGTCAATCGACCAAGTGAAAAGGTTCGCCATGAATGACTGGCCTTTTTGTTACCAAAAACAAAAAAAACTCGCTTCTTTCCTGTTAGGATTGAAGCGAGTCATATAGTATACGGAGAGGGAGAGATTTGAACTCTCGAACAACCTTTCGATCGTAACACGCTCTCCAGGCGTGCGCCTTAAACCGCTCGGCCACCTCTCCAACAAAATCTTATAGAATTTATAATTTATAAATCAACAGCAAGAAAAACGACGCCAAACAAATCAACATACCCGCCATAAAACGATACCGCGTCAAAATTTTATCCACGACATCAACATGTGTATCTTCAATTTGCGGCGCGATTCTTTTTCTTAAGCCATATTCTTTTTGTAAAGCCTTATTAAACGCATCAAAACCTTCTCGCGAGACCATCAACAAAATCCCTACGAAGAAAGAAAAGGAAAGCATCAAAAAGAAAATTATTTTTCCGGAAATATCCAGGCCAAGAACTTCGAACATAATCGCGATGACCTCTCCCTAGGAATAAATACAAAATCTAATTTTTTATCAACTGGATTCCTAGAAGCCACTACCTGATATCAGCAGCATATCACCTACGCTACGCTACGAACTGTAAAGAATGGCGAAGAGGTAGAGATTTCCCCGCCTGCCTAATACCATTTCGATGGCGGGGTCCCGCATTCCATAAGAATTCTAGATAATGCGGAAAAACTCTCTCACGGAGAGGTTGGGATTCGAACCCAAGATGAACCTTACGATCCATAACGGTTTTCGAGACCGCCCCATT
The DNA here is from genome assembly GCA_964464475.1 of uncultured Planctomycetales bacterium. Taxonomy (GTDB): domain Bacteria; phylum Omnitrophota; class Gorgyraeia; order Zapsychrales; family JAHFFX01; genus CAYXGG01. The sequence continues at coordinate 15,769 of CAYXGG010000018.1, forward strand.
CGACCACTCTGGCACCTCTCCAAAATTCCGCAGGAATTTTGGAGAAGTCTCACCGCTTTCTAAAAGCATTTTCTGTACAAAGCGGCGGACTCTCCTAATCTCCTTACATTCTAAATTTTTTGACCTCTATTGACCTTTCACATCAACAGGCAGATATGCGGCCAGGAAAAGTATGGTCTCCAAAAATGAGCACCATTATATTCCGTGGTGCCATGGTCGTCAAGAACTCCCTCGGGTTCTATTAATGCAAAGACTTCTGACTCCAATAATTTTCAAAAAACTCATGATACCGAAAAGCCCTGGCCACATCCCGATAGCCCAATAATCGGCTGAGAATCACCGGTGAGACCCCTCGCGCGATTGGGATCCTGACAAAACAATGCCTAAGATCCGACAATTTAAATGGGTTTCCCGGAAATTTCTTTAACTGCTGATTAAATTCTTCCCTCAAAGCTCGTGGGTCTAGGGATAGTCCGGAAAAATCAGTAAAAAGAAGCGGCGCTTGCAGTTTACCTAACTTGGGCTCCAAAATGGCTTGGGCATTCATACCTAAAACCAGCAATCGGGCCCGACTCCCACCGATCTGCAGCGTGCGCCTCTTTAAATCGACGGCTGATGGTGTTAACGCGAGCACTTCGTTTAAAGAAATACCCGTATACAACATCAATTCCAGAATTTCGGCCAAGGGCTGCGGTAACGTTTTAAACCAATCAATCAATTCTCTTTCTGAAGGCAAAGAATCAAACCGGCGAGTCAAATCGGAAACTAATGGAATATGCGTCGTGGGGTTATCATTGAGATAACCCAATTTAATGGCATAGTCAAAGATATCTTTAAGCAAAAAGAAGGTAAAATTAATTAAGCGTGGACGAGGCGCCTGCCCTCGAGAGTACTCAGACTTAAGCAAATAACTTTTATAATGCTCCAATACTTTAGGCGTAATCTGGGATAAAAGCCGTTGGCTAGCCCATTCTTTATTAAGGAAGTCTCTAAAATGATGGATGGTGGCCGCATAACGACGCATGGTTGAGAAAGAAAAATCCAGACAAACGTTGGTCACATAATCTTCGAAGAAAATGTCCCACTCAACCTCCCTCACAATCAGGGCCGCCTCACCGCGTTCAATCTTGCCTTCAATTTCCTTTAAAGAGGCACAGGCTTGATCATAATCGGTACCAATTTTTTGCTGATATTTGAGGCCTCGAGCAAAAAACTCAATGTAATAGACCTCGCCTATTTTACGAACATTGCCCATAGAAAGAAACTAAACTGCGGATTCGAGACCCAAATTGTCCCGGATGGGTTTGCGACGGATTTTCCAGATAATGCCATCAACAATGTAGTGATGAAAATTGATGGTTTGGTAAACAACAATGGCCCAGGGCAATACGGGCACCTCAAAAATCTTTATCCCTAATTCAATCGATTTATAAATGATCCCAGCCAGCAAAACACAAGTTCCAAAATACCAAACCTTATGTTTAGAAAGACTCAATGTTGATAAAAATTTATGTTGGGGGTCAATTTTTTCTTTAAACCGATTGTTATTAAACAGCCAGACAAAAAGGACATACTGCGCGTTATGCCAAATGTTTATAACCAGCCAACCGACATCAATGCTCGGAATTAAAATATAACTTACATAAAACACACTCAAATGCGTTAACTGAAACAGCGTGTGTGCCCGGTCTAGTTTTCCTTGAACAAAAGCTTGTATTTTGATGACTCCCCAAAAAACAACCATCGCTAGTGAAGTCAGAGCCACGGCGTTCAACAGTTCCGGCGCCACGGGAATCACTTTTAATTCTAACCCTAAGAAATGGCCGGGATTCTGGTAGGAACGATTTAAAATACCCCAAATCGGAACCAAATAAATAATGCCATCCTCCAACAAATCATTAAACTTTCCGGACAATTGAGCCTTACGCTGATAGACCCTGGAAATCCCGTAGCTTTGTCGCATGTAATGAAACCATTGCCAATATAAATAGGTCGTAGCCAAAATCCAGGAACCCGTTAAGTACACCGCAAAAATGGTAACCGCGGCCACAATCATCGGCAGCCAAACAACTAAGAAACGATATTCCTTAAAACTTTGAACGTCAAAAGTCAGGCGCGTAAACGTTGATACCACATGATGGTATCCCAGAAACCAGAGGTCTAATAACAGCAAAAGAGGAAATAATCCTGGATAAAAACAAATCGCTACTCCTGTGCCCAGCGCCAAACTTGCGACACCGACAATCAAAGTTAGGTCAAAACCCGGTCCGCGGATCCACCCGAATGGATTAGAAATTGATGGTGTGCCTACATTCGACATAAGATCTAAGAATTAATAAGTGGTTGTAAAGAAATCGAAATGATCAATTCGCTCCAAGAAGCGATAATGCTCGCGTAGGTAATCGCCCAGCATTAACGAAAACATTGTATTACGTTTATCCAAAAAAGAGAAAATAATTAATTTTGGTTTAATTAACTTGAGTTGCTCTTTGATATGTTCCAGCTCCTTAAATGAGGTTACCGTCAAATCGAAACTAAAAAAATTAAACGCATTCTTGCGTCCCGATAGGAAATAGAGCTCGGAATTATTGGGAAAAGTAAAAATGGTGTCCGAGACGACTGAGTAATCATTAATCCCGCGCAAAAGCTGTTCATAGAGGTCTCTCGTGGATGTATCAATGCGTAAATCAACTCGAGGAATATCCGTGGCTTCAGTCAGCGGCACGCGAACTCCGCGAATATATCCCGACCAACCGCGAATAGTTGGTTGCGCTGCATGATAATAAACAGCAACACCACACCAAAGCAGCACGCTACTAACGGCTAACCAACGAAATACTTTTCCTGGATACTCCCAAACTAAATTGAGAACAGCCAACACATTTAAAGCGACAGAAAAATACAAATAAATCGGGATCTGATTATGCAACGACACCAAAGCGCTAAAACCGGCTAAGAGCGACAACAAGCGACTTCGCGTGGATACGTTTCCTTGATTTAGCCGACTTAAAAAAAGGATGCCGTGTCCTGCCGCTGATAAAGGCAACGTGACCCAGTATAATCCATTCAGTATTCCCGGTACGGAAAAACTCATTAACAATTGCCGCCCGCCATCCCGTATCAAATCCGTAAAAAGATAGGCTCTCAAAAACGGCTGCCCCCAGTGCCCCAGACTCATAACCAAGGAATCATAAAGAAAATCTCGCAAAGCTCCCTGAGACCAGAAATAAAAACTCATGCTGCAGATAGGAGCACCCACACCCAAAAGAAAATACGACAAACCCTTCGTAAAATCTTGATTCGCCACATCAAAGAATCGCAAGTAATATCCCAAAATCAGCATCGGCCAAATGCCAATGAGTAAAAAGCCACCCACTTCCCAGGTTCGACAAAAATAAGCCGCCAAGATAAATAAAAAGATAATCAAGGTAACGCGATAAAAACTAAAGCGCTGTCTTTCTGATGAGACCGGCAAAGCCGTCAGCAAATACAGCAACATGCCCATCCCGATAAAAATACCGCTTAATTGCCTCAAAAGAAACAACAGACCGCAGAGGAATCCTACGATCAGAAACGTATTCAAAGTGACCTTCTGTTGACGAGACAAAAACCATAAACTGAAATACACGATGAGGAGAACATACCATTGGGGATGCGGATTGAGAAAATGCAGCACGCCCAAACAGGCCGGAACTAAGGAAGCCAATAAGGCAAGCCAAGGATTGCTCCTCGCAAAAAACCAAAAGATAAAAGCTGCCTGTAAAACAACCGCGATAATCAATGGGTAACGCAACACCACCAGATCAACGCCAAAATAATCAAACGCCCACGCATTAATATAATTTCCCAGGCCGGGATGAGGTTCTTTAATATCCCGATGCAAGACGTCGCCATGATATAGTCTTTCCGCAATATGCGCGAACACGCCTTCATCCTGAGGGACCCAAAAACGATCATGGAAGAACAAAATCAACGAATAATTCAAAAGAAACGAAAGCAAAAACAAAAAAACAACTCTGGGCTGGCCCTGACGGGCCAGCCCAGAGTTACCAACGAACATCCCCTGCTTTGTTTGATTATTCATCGGCTGGTGCATCCAAAATAGTAAACCGCGCTTCCTGACTATTGGCCCGAATTTCTGGCACATACATGGCGTGCGCCTGATTAGGCATCGCGTGAAACTCTCCGGGGACCTCCGCCCTCAACTCATATTGAATGCGATGTTTCCCCTGCTTGACTTTACTAAAGAAAAACGCAGCCTTCTGGTCGCGGAATTCCTGATAAAGCCAGGTAGATTCCTTAGGATCTCCGTTACTGTCCAGCATCTGCGCGACACCACTTCCACTTTTTAATTCCACCGCTTCACAGCCAGCGGGCTTGTAATCCTCCACGATAAGATACTCATAATTGTTTTTGGCTTCCAACGTCACCTCAACGCGAATCCTTTCGCCACTGCGAATTTTATCACCGTCCTTAAGCGGCTTCCATTCCGTCAAATAGCCTTTTAATAACGTTGGCTTTTTCTCTTCTCGATAATATTCTCGGGTGACAAACACTTCATTTCCCGCCGGAGGAATATTTTCTTCTAAAGTAAAATATTTCAAATGACCCGCCACATACAAAGCCCCGGGTCCTTTTAAGCTCACCTTGATTTGATTGTCGCCATCAACTAAATCCGCATTCGTCAAATCAATATACCGATCAAACGAAAACATATTATCCCGAGTGACTTTTCCTTGGGCAACCACTTTCTCGTTGACGGTTATCGCGTAATCATAATCAGGCGTCAATTCTTTAGTCGTTCGCAAATAATCCGCCAAGCCCAGAATGGCAATCGCTGTATCTCGAGTATTTTTCCAACTCGCTCCCCGGCGATTTAGAATCATCCATCTTACCGCGGGTTCCAGATAGGCAGACGTTGCTTCAATGGAGGCCAAAGCCTTCACATTAAACGCCGTGGCTTCCACCCCACCCTCGCTCCAACGATAATTGATGCCCGACTCTCCCCAATGAACTGTTCCGTTGTCTTTATCTTCTTGAACGCCATTCACAAGATTACGGGCCAACACCTGCGCGCGATCGCGATGAGCAGGATGCGAACGATGATGTTCATACAAAGCAAACAAAGCGCGCGCATACGGATTCAACTTATCCCGCATGGCCCACAGCCGTTCACTTTGCGCTAATTCGCGTTCATCACGCTCTTCTGATCCTTTCATGTGCGAAAGCGCATGCAACATCCAGGCCAGCATGTCAGGATTATTTTCTTCTTCCACGAGTTGATTGCGAACAAAGTTAGCGCCATTGGCCAAAACATCCTGACGGACATTCACTCCGGAAAGGTTGGCCAAACTTAAACCCCAAACGACATAAGCACTCATAAATCGATCACTGTCACCTTCCTTCCACCACCCCCATCCGCCATCCGCATGCTGAAAATCATAAATACGCGCCAAGCCTGTCGTCACCATTTCATCAAGCTTTGAAATAGTAACATCCTCCCGACGCTGCGGATGCCCTTTGGGATCCTCTCGGGGCACCAGCACCTTTTGAATATACTCCTGCACTTGCTGTTCAGTAAAACCTAAATCCCGCATCGTTTTACGTACGATCACGGCGGGAATAAACCGGCTCATGGTTTGCTCAACGCAGCCATACGGATAATCTGCCAAATAAGGCAAAGCGTCCAACATACTGGCTGCTAGCGATGGGGACAGCGTTAATCGTAACGACGTTGATTGAGGAATTCGCTCTTTAGGGAGATTCAAGGTAAAACTCTTAACTTGTTCCGTTGCCGCTTCTCCTTTTAAAGCCACTGACTGCGCGACAAATTTCTCCAGGCCATGCGCCATAATCGGATACGACCGCTGCATCGCGTCCGAAACAGTTGTGGTCTGAGCCATTACTTTTAATTCCGCGACACCCGCCTGTTGTGCGCTCGCCGTCCAATCAACTCGCTGTTCAGAATTGGCTTTCAGCGTCACCCAGGTTTCCAAAGGCTCTACGACTTTCATTCCCAACGCCTGCAACGTAACTTTAATTTTCTGTTCCGAATCCGTGTAATTGTGAACGTTAGCCGAAATAACGGCCGAATCTCGCTCCGTAAAAAAACGTGGGGCTTGCAGACGGACAATAATGTCCTGCTGGGTTTTGGTCTCATGAGTCATATTCCCGACAGCGGTACCGGTCGTGATCGCCCGTGCCGTCGTGCGCCAGCTCGTTAAAGAATCCGGAAACTTTATCTTTACCTGCGCCTTCCCATTAACATCAGTCTGGACCACGGGTAACCACAGCACCGTTGAACGAAAATCCGTTCGTACCTGAGCCGTAGTCAAGCCGGCTTCGCCATTATTGGCGAGGCTTTCCAACGGAGCGCTCGCGGCGGGGTATTTCATTTGCTCTTTTCCTTCGGCAAGATAACCAACTTTTTTTGCCGCCAGCTGTTTCTCACCCGCTTCAAACGATCGGCTATTATTTTTATCCTTACGCAAAGAACTGTGCTCCTCCATTCTACCCCCTGCGGTTAAGGCATCCACCGCCATATTGGAAGAAGCTGAGATGGGAAAAGAATCTCCTTTGGCATCACTCAGTTCAGCATTCCTTCGATTTCCATCCCGGTCAAATTCTTCATCTGTTAGCAATTCATTTTGCAAGCCGCGAACCAAACGGCGATACGGCCGTTGATAAAAACTGGTTTGGGTCGCGATGGTCAATTGCTTCATCTGTCCATAGAAATACTTTCGGATATCCGGCAGATACTCCTGCTGAATGTAATAAACCGCCGCGTCGGTTATTCCTAAGCCGATCTCCGCCTGCACCGGCTTACCAGCGATATCGGTGACCAAGATATCGTAAGTAGCGTCTTCTCTAGGTTGGTAAAGTTCCTTGTTAGATGAAACCAAAATATTTAAGAATTTATCTTCGGGAGGCACAATGAGTTGGGTTGAGGCTGATTTCAATTGATAATCATTAGCCGAGATGGCGACCAGAAACACGTTGGGGATAAAGCTCTCGGTGACCGGAATCTCCACTAATTTCACGTTTCCTTCCAGATGCACGAGTCGATAATCATGCAGTCCTTCCGCTTCCGAAGATAACAGCACCCAGGTGTCCGGACGGTCGGCTACCAGCATAACCCGCGCCACTTCACCCATTTTAAACGTGTCTTTTTCCGGAATAATTTGTAAGCCTCCGTAGCGATAACCAATATCTTTACTTTCTTTGGCACAGACATAAACTGCTGTCGACGTCTTAATTTCAGTTCCGTCCTTATCAAATCCAGTAAACTCAACAATATAATAGCCATCCCGCTCAGGTTGAAAATCCACGATGGCATCGCCGCGTTCGTTGGTTTTGACAAACTTGGTAAACAGTTCGCTCTGGTCATAGCGGCCTGGCTCAAAAATTCTTTCTCCTTGCGCTAACTCTAATTCAGAAGCCACATCCCGCCGTTGTCCCTTCGCGTCCACGGCAATTGGGTAAATCCACCAGTTACGTTTAATGGAGACTTTACCCTCAACAGCCAACGGTTCATCATTAGCGTTAAGTGTTTTGACTTCGATTTCCGCCTTGTCTCCGGGGCGATACAGACTTTGCTTCGGCGTTAAAAAGGCCAAATAAGAAAATCTCATGACCTTGACTTCCGTAGTCGCGGAAATTTCCCGCCGACTCTGATCTACCACGCGCGCTTCCACCACGTAACGTAAATCACTGCCATAGCCTTTGGGCGTTTCAAATGTAAAGATCGCTTTACCATCGGCCGTGGTTTTGATTTTTCCCTGAGTGATGAGTTGCCCTTTATCATAATAATTATTCTGTGAACGAAAGGACTCATAATACCAATCATACGGTCGAGACGGATAATAATAATGGTAGTAATAATTTTGATACACCAAATATTCGACGTCCGCGCTGGCAACCGGTCCGCCAAAATAATATTGGGCGTCCAGCTCGACCGTAACCGTATCCCCCAATTTAAAAGTACTCGACCCGACTGACTCTTCTAACGGCTTCGCTTTAATATTGACCAAAAACTCAGGTAACTTATATTCTTCCAACCGAAAGAGCACTTGGCTCCCTAAATGCGTGTTTAAATCTTCCGTGTACACTTCTAACCGGTATTCACCCAAAGCCGCGTTCTGATCCAACGTCAGTTGATCATGAAAGGAACCATAATTATTTAAAACGTACATTTGCTCCTTTATCTGACTGCCTTTTGGATCAAACAAACGGGCCTTAACCCGCACACCCGATGGTGTAACAAAAGCGGATCCATTATTCTGACGCAGAATCGCTTTATAGGAGATTTCTTCCTGCGGTCGATACGCCGGACGATCACTCGTGGCATAAATCCACCAGGGAGAACGCTGGCCATAATAATTATAGTAGCCGTTTTGAATAAAAGTTTGTCGATCTCCGGAAGAAGCCACCGCAAAAACAGAATGCTGCTGACCATAGTTCTTATTTCCGGATTTTAGCGGAACATCCAGCAATCCCTGATCATTCGCGACGCCCTGTCCCTCTTCAACGACCCAGTTGCCGTTGTCATTGTAATAACGCGAATGGAATTTTATTTTTGCTCCGGGCACAGGAGCCCCGGTCTGACCATCAAACACATAAAATAAATTCTTTTGACCCGCGGTCTTAGACACCAGCCCTAAATCGCTGACGAGCACCAACTCATAAACCTTCTGCCCGCCACCGGAAACCAACAGCAGGTACGCTCCCGAAGGTAAAATGCCTTTTTTGTTATCTAGCGGTTCTTTGACATCAGCCTGAAGCCATTCTGCCAAGCCCTTATGCTCATTCATCCATTGATAGGGCTTATCCTGTTTTAATTTCTTAGAGAAACTAAGCACTTGCGCCGAGGTCAAGAGACGGCCGCCCTCCACCATCGATTTAAGGATGGCTTGGTAGCTATCCATGCCTCGCTCGCTATCTGTCTCCGCTTTTAATAAATTCAATTGCAAATTCTCTACCAAATCAACTTTGTATAAAGCGACCTGGACCTCATCAATATTCTTCCAACCTAAGTTAAATTGAATTTCCGATCCAGGCAAAAAATGATACCCCACGCTGACCTGCAGAGCGCCGGCCGTTATATCTTTGATTCTCTCTTTGGCATTATCTAACCATTGCGACATCCCGGGACGAAAACGCGCCACATAATCGCGATACGTGGTAAGCGCTTTTTCAAATTCTGTCTGGCGCTCATAATACTGCCCCAGCTGAAAATAAGCGTCATCCACCCATTCACTTTCTTTATATTTATCAATTATTTGAGTAAAATATTTTTCAGCCAGCTTCGCGTCTTGAGGGAGAGAGTAATTATTTAAATAGCACATGCCGAGCGCATATGTCGCTCGCGCCTTTTCTAATTCATTATCCGTAACCTTTAAAATCTCGTGATAAAGCGATGCCAATCCATTACTTCCGGAGATAACACCTCTGCCTTCAATCGGCCGAAGGCCTTGATAATACCATCCCATGTTCTGGCTTAAATAATCGCCATAATCAAAACTGACTCGCACAAACTGCGCTTTGGCCAGTTTCATATCGGAAGAACCCGCCCAATAATCTCGCGCGTTATCGTAATACTGAATGATTTCCGTTTGGTGTGACCATCGGTCACGAAGAATAAAATACTGGGCCAGCGACTCATTAGCTTCTGCCCACCAGCGGTCGTGGTCTTTACCCGCAATGATGTCGGTTAATTCCTTATGGGCGGATTCGACTCGAGATTCTATTTGCGATTTCAAAACACAATCCAACAATTTAACTTTGGCCTCCTTTTTAAGATCAGCAGCCAAATCCTGATTGGCTAAAACTTTTTCATATTCTGGAATCGCCAGCTGGTAGGACTTTTCATTGCGAAGACGATCGGCAGTTAATATCGCGGGATGACCCTCGGCAAAAGCAGTTGAGGAAAACCCCAGAAGCAGCATACTCAAAAACCCACAAGCAATAAACTTTCGCATCATAATCTCCTCTGACTGGACAGCTAAGGTTTGGCCAAGAATTCTCTGGGCGTATAACGGGACTAGCCCTATAAAGTTACAAACTAATTTGTTTTATTGACCTTTCTACTACCAAAGATAATTAAGGTAGTCAACCCGCCTGCCCGTCTCGCTGATGGCGAGCCGAGGCGGACCGGCGAGGCAGGTACCGCCTTTTCCTTTTTAGAGAAGAAAGGCCTGCCCAATGGGCAGGTACTGGCTTCCTTAAGTATCTTTAGAAAGGAAAAGGCCAGTAATTTTAGCCAGGACTTCCTTACGTTTTATTTTACGGGTGGATGTTTTGGGGAGTTCTTCCCGCCAAATTTCAAACTCACTCACACGCTTATAATCCGCCAAGTGCTTTCCCCGCTCTTCGAGCGCCGCGCTGATTTTCGCCTGAATCTGGGCGTCATCAGAGCGTTCGGCTTGCGAAAACCGATCCCAATCAGGCACGACTACGGCATAAACTTCTTCAGTTCCTTTTCTGATCCCCTGAGTGGCTTTGCGTCCCAAGACACAAATTTCTTTAATCAAAGGGCTTTTCGACATGACTTCCTCTACTTCTTCCGGAAAAATCTTTTTTCCACCCCCCAAAACAATCAAATTTTTAATACGACCGGAGATAAATAAAAACCCATCCCGGTCTAAATAACCCAAATCACCCGTATGAAAAAACCCATCGCGAATAACTTCGGCCGTCAGATCCGGTCGCTGATAATAGCCTTTCATCACATTGGGACCTCGCACCGTAATTTCCCCTTCACCAGGTCGAGTGCCGCCACCTTCGGGAGGAACAATACGAACCTCGAGCCCTGACAAAGGCTTGCCTACGGATCCAATGCGTCGATCCTTAAAGGTGTTGACGGCGATGACCGGTGATGTTTCCGTCAACCCATAACCTTGTAAAATCGGAATACCCCAGGCCTCAAAATCCTCTTCAATATTTTTCTCTAACGGCGCGCCCCCACAGACAAAACATTTCAAATGCCCGCCAAAGCCGTCATGAATTTTCTTAAAGAAAAGTTTTCCGGCATTGATGCCAAAGCGATGCAGAAATCGCGACACACGCATCAGCCACTTAACGGTTCTTTGCTGACCCGCTGGTAGCTTCTCCAACTGTTTACAAACACCGTTATGAAACATTTTCAAAACCAACGGTACCAAAAACATGCCCGTCGCCTTATTCTCCTGCATTAATTTCATGATGGTCGGGGCTTTCAGGCTACTGCAATACGTCACGCACGCGCCACTATACAAAGGCGCGATCAACCCGCCGGTAATTTCCAACAAATGATTTAACGGCAAAATCGAAATAAAATGATCTCGGGGTGAGAATTGCACCAGACTATGCAACTGCATGACTTCAAAAAGTAAGTTTTTGTAGCTGATCATGACCCCCTTGGCCATCCCCGTTGTACCGGACGTATAAACAATCAGCGCCGTATCCTCTGGCTTCACGTCTAGGGGACGATTTCTAATATCCTCCGGACCACAACGTAAGCCCGTCACGTCGATAATCATCGGGTCGCTCGAACCATCAAAAGAAAAAACTTGTTTGAGGTGCGGTAAATCAGCGCGCCGTTGTTGAATGAGATCCACATAATGCCCGGAAGCAAAAACGCAGCGCGCCTGCGCGTCATTGAGGATAAACAGCACTTCTGTTTCGCTGAGTTTGGTGTCCAAAGGAACGGTAACGCCTGCCGCGGAAACAATACCGAAATAAGCAATCGCCCATTCCGGACGACTTTCCATGAAAATAGCGCACCGCTCACCGGGTTGCAAACCCAACTTAATCAAGGTTGCGGAGACATCCACCGAGCGTTCTCTTAGCTGATTATAGGTAATAACCCGATCGTCGACTTTTAAAGCCGGGACATCTTCAAAGCGTTTGGTGATCGCGTAAAGAAGGTCTAAAATCGTAACATTTTTAAGCGATGCCGCTCTCATGCCCATCTCCCATGATTTTATTGTCGGTGGAATGTCGTTTGCGGATGTTCTGCGCGGGAAGACCGAACCAGACTTCCCGAGGTCCGACCTTGGAATTTTTTAACAAAACCGCACTGGCACCAATAATGGCGTTATCTCCGATTTCGCAACCCGGCATGATCGTCGCATGCGAACCAATCGTCACATTTTTGCCGATTTTAACTTTACGTAAACGTAACCGTCCTCGCTCGACCGTGTGGCCATTGATGATGGCGTTGCCCCCCAAGACCGTATTGTCCCCAATCTCAACTAAACTGGCGTCGTAAAAGTGCCGAGAATTAATTTGTACGTTCTTACCTAATTTGGCGCCCAGCATTCTAAAAAGTAAATTGGCAAAAGGTGTCAGCAAAACAAACTCAATGAAAGTAAAATTAATCATTAAATACAATGAACTTATTAATGCCCATTTCAGCGCTTCCAGAGAAAACAACGGATGAACGCCTTCTTGCAATCTTAGTCGTGTCAAGGTCCTAAAAAGCCCCACCAGGAGAATGAGCGTGAGTCCAAACAAGAAATACCCCGCCGCCAACGAAAGTCCCATCGCAAATAATTTAAACCCCCAACTCGCATTCGCCGTCCACTCCGCCTGTTTAAACCACAACGCTAATCCCGGCATGAGAGACACGCCAAAAAACAAAATACCTAATCCATACATGAATAACGTAAATAAAAGTTGTGCGCCCGTCATCAAAATCGCGAACATAACCCATTCTCCTTACAAGGTGTCGTTAAACCAATCCCGCATGGCGGAAAGCGTTTCGGTATTATGTTTGCGCAGCAAATATTCCGCGTGCGGTCCGTTTTTGATCATCGCTAAAGCTTTTCGAGAAGCGGTTTTCTTAAATAATTCTTCCGAGTGAATGGGCTTAATTAACCAATCGTTTTCACCGTGCACATACAATACCGGAGTCTTCAGTTGCTTGACCAAGCTGATCGGTTTGTCTTTCTTTAACCAGAACGGTCCCGGACGAACTCCCTTTCCATACCTGCCTTCTCCCACCAAATTATAAAAAATATCGTTGTCCGGGTCGAGTTCCCAAAAGCGATATTCAATGCGTTCAAATTCGGTGGGCGCGCTTACCGCGATAAGGCTGTCAATAAATGACGTTCGGGCCGCCACGATGAGACTAGTCGCGGCCCCTAAAGAAAATCCCACCACCCCAACTCTTGGATGTCGTTCGCGAACAAAACGCAACATTTGCTCCAAATCCAAATATTCACGACTGGTCCAATAAAATAATCCCTGGCTTTTGCCATGCCCTCGAAAATCCAAAACAAATACATCATAACGATCGTTTAACGCCAGCGCCAAATCTTGAAGCAATTTAGCCGCTTTACTATTAAAAAAACCATGCGCGATCACAACGGCGTGGCGATGCCCCTGTTCATAGCGATCATATTCAATTAGAACATTATCCGAAGTTAATAAGGTGCCTGACGATTTCATTTGGATGGACTCGCATATAACCTTCGGTTTCAATCTGCTGTTTAACATCCGCAATTTCATTCATCACTTCCTCCGTCAACTCCTCAGGAGAATCATAATGCGCTTCGCTAATGGGTTTACCAAAACGGACCTCAATAGGAAACCGCCGTATTTTCTTTTTAGGCACATGCCAAGCCTCAAAAGCGCCTTCAATGGCCACGGGAATAATCTTCACATGCGCCATCTTAGCCATGACGGCGACACCTTTTTTTCCCTCTGTAATTCGACCATCCTCAGTAATTTTTCCTTCTGGGAATATTCCTAGACTATGCCCCGTCCCTAAAATCCGCAGAGCTTCTTTAATGGATTCTTTATTAAAACCACCTCGTTTGACAGGAATACACCCAAAAACATGCATCACCAATCCAGAAAACTTCTTTTTAAACAAGAAATCAGCAGCCATGAAATACACCCGCCGGGGATAAGCGCACAGTAATGCCGCCGCGTCCAGGATACTGGAATGGTTGGCCGCCAAAATGACTTTCTGTCCTCGGGGTAAATGTTCTAGCCCGGAGACTTTCAAATTAAAAAGAAGACTTAATAAAATTTTGAGCACCTGCCGCGCCAGCTTATACGGCCATTCCTGATGCGATAAATAGACGACCGTTCCGGACGCAATGGTGAGAATGCCCAAAAAAGTAAATAGTCCCGTAACTTCAAAAACTTTAATCAGTTTCGCGATCAGTAACAAAGCCACCAAGAAAACGGAATTATTTAAAACGCCTTTAAAACCAAAGACTTTCCCCTTAAAGGCATCTGGAATCAATCTCTGCAACATTGAGTCCAAAGCGATTTCCACCAACGCGATCCCTGCTCCAGCCCCCACCATCAACAGCACGCTCAAAAGCACGTTGGGTCCGTGATGAAACAGATAAATAAATATACCTGCCAGCACCAGGCCTCCCCATAAAGCCCGATGAAAATTCACTTTGGCTTTGCGACGGTTTAACCACCAGGCGCCCGCAATCATGCCTAACCCAGCGCTGGATAAAATCACCCCTACCCCCAGGGCTTCTAAATTCAACCAGGTCGTCGCGTAATTAATCACCAAGATATACGCCGTGGCCTGAACAAAAGCCAACACCGAACTCAGTTGAATGAGTCTAAAAACCAATAAATGCTTTTGCAAAAATTGAAAACCGGCATAAATATCTGCCTTAAGCTGGCCATACCCCTGAGTCATACCAACATTGGCTTTTGCCTCCGGCACCCTCATTTGGCTGATCAAAAGAGCCGAAACAGCATAGGTGACCGCATTCAGGACAAAACCAATCTTTAGGCCAACCACTTTGATCAGTAAGCCGGCCAGCAAAGTCCCCAGCAACGTGGCCAGCATCCCCGTGGTCACCAATAAAGAATTGGCTTCAATTAATTGCTCTTTCGGAACGATGGCAGGGACCAAACTTTGTTTGGCAGGAGCAAAAAGGGCGGAGAAAATACCGCACAGAAATACTAACACAATAAGCAGAACGAATGACTGCGAGATAGCCCACAACAAAGGAATAAAGCCGACAATCAACGCCCTTCCCACATCTCCCATGATCATTAATTTGGTACGAGAAGCGCGGTCAGCCCAAGCGCCAAATAGTGGGCCCAAAATCAAGAAAGGCAACAGCGAAAAGAACGTAATAATCGCCATCGTAGAACCGTCATCAAAAGATTCGACCAAGACATAACTCAGCAGGCCCATGTGGGTGAGCCGATCACCAAATGCGCTCACTAAATGCCCCAGCCACAACAATCGAAAACGGGAATTAGCGGCCAATAGATTGGGTAAGCTCATGACCGTTTAGTGAACCTCCTCCGCCATCATCCCGCCAAATTCATCATACAAAATCCGTGTAAACAAATTTCCATTATAAAAAACTTCGATCAATTTAGTATTGCCGTTTTCATAAAATTCAAAAGACTTACCGTCCCTTAACCCTGACGTAAAATGTTCTTCACGATGAACACGACCACTCAAGTAATAAAGAACTCGTTTCCCCTCCCGCTGCCCGCTTAGGTACATCGATTCTTCCTTGAGGGTACCGTCATCGTAAAAATATTCTGATTTGCCATGTTGTTGGTTATTTAAATAGGGTTCACGGCTCGCAATAGTTCCGTTTTTATAATAAGAGGTCTTGTTACCTTCCAGCTTTCCTTTTCGATAGCGGGTCTCAGTCCATAATTCTCCAGTCTCGTAATATTCTTTACTGATACCGTCTAAGTGACCCATCACATAATTCTTCTCCGCCCACAAGTTACCGTCAGGATAAAATTCTTTTTTTAAGCCACTTTCAAAAGCCCCCATGATCAGCTTAAATAAGACGGCCATGATCACCATGCCAATCCCAGCAATCACTAACTTAACTTTCAGCATGCGATCCATGGGTCACCTCGCTAATAATGCGGGATAAGGTTGAAACAGCGTTTGCTGCCGAAGGTATTCATCATCAAAACGGTTAATCCAGGATTCCAAGAGATACAAAATCGATCCAATAGAAAATTTTCCGACTTGAAATTGGCGCAGTGACTGCAAATAATGCTTCTTCTCTGCCAACGTCAAATATTTAGCGAAATATCCCACGATGTGTTCAAAAACATTAACGTAAGCGGCTGATCTAGGGACCCTGGTGAGGATAATAGTTAATTCTTGCTCATAACAATTAAGCAATTCACTCCAGGTTTTTTGTTCTTGGTTACCTACTAGTTTCCCCGCCAATCGCATCCGAGATTGATGATAAGCCATAAACAAGAATTTATTTCTAGCTTGAAAATCAACCAATTCTTTCATCTTTCGAGATGCCTTGACTCGCCTAAAATCAGCCAACGTGAACAATTTTGTCAGGAAATGATGCCTTAGCAGTGAATCGTTCAGCCGAGCTTCATCCTCTATGGCCAAATGAACGAATTGTTTAACAACAGCCTCACCAAAAAAACCAGACGTTTTGCCTAAAGGAATTTTACCATCAATGGCTGGATAAGACTTAGAATCTTTAATCGCGCAAGAAGGCGACCGGCTTTTCAGCAAAAATCCGTCAATAGGCTTTTGTGACCGCAGGAATTTCTCGGCAAAATCGGCCATGGGCTGCGTGACGTCTTTGCCGGTGGCTGGCTGGACTAAATATTTTCTTCCAGCTTCAATTACTAAGCGAACTGGCTCGCGAGGAGTGCCCAGACCAATCGCCACTTCCGGACAGACAGGAACAAATTCTACAAAATCTTTCATTGCGCTGACCCAATCGTCGCGGACTTTTTCTCCGTTATAACGACAGGCCGCAAATTCCAAACATTGGCTAACCACCACTCGGGGTTTTACGAAATGTCGGCTATACATAAATTAAAGATAACCTCCGACAACCTGAATAGGTTTGCTATCCTCAGCAACCGTCACCCAAACCGCAAATCCTAACGAGTCCGCAGCCAACAATAAATCATCTTGTCTCCAACCCCATTGCGCTTGCCAAAAATCCACGTCAGGCTGTTTTTGAGCAGGCAATTCCTTCAATAAAAGGGTCGCAAAATCATGCCGTAAGGTTCTTCCCGAATTCTCTCCATGAGTGACATCCGAAGAAATATCAAAACCTAAAATCGCCGCGTGAAAAACATAACGCACATCCCCTGATCGACTCGATGGCACAAACCGCAATTGAAAAAGCTGCTGCCCCGTCCGCTCAACAGTCAGCAGCCCAACATTCTCCTGAGGCTCAGCTCCTCCTGTCCCATGATAATATTCTCCCCCATTACGAACGAGCATAGGCGTATACACTTGTCGAGATTGCCACGAGGCTACATATTCTTTTTGACGTTGAGTAAACTGTGCACTGGATAAGCGATCCGGCCACCCTAAACCATTCCAATAATCGACATGATACGCAACTGGCACAACAGCCGTCCACAAATCAGGGGTCGCGCGTAATCGGGAAAACATTTGGTCAGCCGCGGGGCAACTGCTGCAGCCTTCAGACGTAAACAATTCCAGTAGCGATGTTTGCCGTAGGCCGCTCTGCCAGACTTGATTGTCAGCGAAAGCTAGCGGGCAACAGTATAATGAAACCCCCAGAAAAATTAAGGCTACG
This sequence comes from uncultured Planctomycetales bacterium, assembly GCA_964464475.1. GTDB lineage: Bacteria > Omnitrophota > Gorgyraeia > Zapsychrales > JAHFFX01 > CAYXGG01. The sequence continues at coordinate 33,297 of CAYXGG010000018.1, forward strand.
TTTTTGTTCATCACTGCCACCGTTTTAATTGCGGGATAACTTCTAAAGCAATTTTCTTGGCTTCGGAAATTGGCATCTTGAGCTGGGTTGCCATATAATACACCGACCGTTCTATCATGATTTCACACGACAGGTTGGGTTCAAGAAACTGTCCGCCGACATAACAGAATTTACAAAATTCCGGTTCGATTTCATGATTGGCTTTGGTTCCCCAGAATCCTTCCCCCAAAGGCATGCCACAGCTTTGACAACGAATTTTATCAAACATAATCAGGAAGAGGCCGTTGAGGAATCGCTTAAAGCTTGTAGGAAAGCATCGACCACTTCTGGATCAAGTTTCCCTTTCATTTTGATCAATTCATCTTTGGCCTGTTGAGAGGAAAACGCTTTTCGATACGGACGATCGGTGGTTAAAGCGTCATAGACATCTGCCACACTAAGAATGCGCGCCAACAAACTGATTTCCGCTCCCTTTAATCCATCCGGATAACCAGAACCATCTAATTTTTCATGATGATGACGAACAATATCACACAACTTAGACAACGATTGGACAGGTTTAATGATCCCCTCGCCTATTTCGGTATGTTTCTTCATCATTTCCCATTCTTGAGGGTTGAGGGGTTCGGGTTTGCGTAACACCTCATCTAAGATTCCAATCTTACCCAAATCATGCAAACGAGCTCCGTCCTTAAGTAGCTGAATATCTTCTGGAGGTAAATTTAACGACTTAGCAATTTTTTCACAATATTCGCTGACTCGATCTAAATGCCCGCGCGAATAACGATCCTTGGCCTCAACGGCAAGAGCGAGCGCCGAAATGGTTTCAAAATAGGTTTTCTCTGCGTCATTGCTTAACTTCGCGTTCTCCAGCGCGATCGCCGTCTGGATACCTAAATTAAAAAGCAAATTGGTTTCTTCTTCTGTAAAATTGCCGCCACCGTTTTTGCGGCCACTGACCGCGATCAAACCCAAAATATTATTCTTAATCATGAGCGGCGCGCACAATACCGGCGCTTCAAACATCAACCCATATTCTTTAGCGACCACTTCACCCTCATGCATTTTGGGGATCATCAAAGGATTTCCGGATGAGACGACCGTCGCGAATGGCCCTTCGGCAATATCAATAGATTTATTTTCTTTAATTTGGTAAGGAATACCATAAACGGCCTTGATCACGAAACTTCCTTGACTTTCCTTAACCAGGAGCACGCCCCCCTTCGCGGACAGAGCGTCGGCAACAGTTTCCAAAATTAATTCTAAGAAACTGTTGATGTTTTTCATCGAGGTAATACCCTGCCCGACCCGGGAGATCACGGAGTGCAAGGTCTTCTTGGCCAATTCCAAATTTTTAATATTGTCTTCCAAGCGACTGGTGATTTCACCAAACGACCTAGCCAAAACAGCGACTTCGTTATTGTTATTAGTTAGCTCCGTGACTTTCTCTTTTCCCAGAACTTCTTTTAAAGTTTCCGTGCTGGATTTAGTCAAATCAATGATATTGGTCAAAATGGATCGCATCGTGGCAAACCCCAACAGCATCCCCAGCACCACAAAAATTAAAGTAATGTTAAGACTTTCCGGCGTAATTTCAATTTTACCGTGAGAACTTAGCTGCCAATAGAAATACATTAAAACCGCCAACGGAAGGACCGACATGAGAATAAAAAGAATCGTGAATTTGCGCAGGACCGAAGAATTTTCGAGGGAGGATACTTTTGATTTAAGCATGAACAAATTACTTTCGACGTCAAATTGACATAGCTAAGTTATGGTGTTATTATCTCAACAATTTCCTGGGCATCAAGGGGAAAAATGGGAAAGATGAGGCAGGATGGATAATCGTTTTAGCCTCATTTTAGCTATATTTACAAAGAAGTACCGTCTCTGCCCCTCTCTATAATTAATATCCTGAGGGACGAGAGAGCCCAACCAAAGTTGGGGAGAAATTTTGATATAGAGTCAGCCGCTGCCTGTGATTGCAAGAGGCGGCGAGATTTTGATAAGAAATGTTGGGAGAGGTGGCTGAGTGGTTGCCCGCCATAGGCGGGTCCGCCTACGGCGGAAAAGCGGTTTTAGCATGGCCTGTGTTTATATTTTATTTAGCAAAACTCGTCAACTTTTTTATAAGGGCTCATCCAGAGATAACGATGCACAGTCTCGATTGAAGGCCCATAATAATGATGATGTTCGCTCGACTAAATCAGGTTTACCTTGGAAATTAATCCATGTTGAAGTTTTTTCTGATTATCCTCTGGCGCGGAAGCGAGAAGTATTCTTAAAATCTGGTGCTGGTCAAAAATGGATAAAAGAAAATTTCTTAGTAATTTCTTGAGGAGAGGTGGCTGAGTGGTTGAAAGCGGCGGTCTTGAAAACCGTTATGGACCGTAAGGTTCATCTAGAGTTCGAATCTCTACCTCTCCGTGGTTCGACTCGCTTCGCTCGCTCACCACAAGTCCGTGGATACGCGAGCGAAGCGAGGAGTCGAAGGATTATCTTATATGAGAAGAAATGCGGGACCCCGCCATCGAAATGGTATTAGGCAGGCGGGGAAATCTCTACCTCTCCGTTTAATACATTTTTAAAAACAAACTCACCTTCATAGCCTATAAATTACAATTTCAAAATATTAACGCGAATCTCGAACTTTCCGCCAAACTGTATTAAAGCGCTTCCGCCAGAACCTAGCTCTTATCTTCTCAAACTGCGCAAGATTCGGGTGGCGCAACCTATCCTCAGAATTAGAATATCAACATGAAATTAAAAACCTGGGATGTTCGAGACTACCATCGTATCGAGCGAGCCATTAATTTTATTGCTGATCATTACCTTGAACAGCCAAGCCTGGCTGAAGTGGCCCGAGCGGTAAATCTTAGTGAATTTCACCTTCAGCGATTATTCCTAAGGTGGGCGGGCATAAGTCCCAAGAAATTCCTGCAAGTGCTCACGCTTCGGCACGCGAAACGGATTCTAAAGCAAAGCCGCGATGTCCTTTCCACCTCCTGGGACTCTGGGCTTTCCTCAGCGGGACGACTACATGATTTATTTATTACCCTCGAAGCGATGACCCCGGGAGAATATAAACTCGGTGGTCAAGGGTTGAAAATTAGCTACGGCTTTGGCCTCAGCCCCTTTGGGCTAGCTTTTCTGGCAATGACCGACCGAGGAGTTTGTAAACTAACCTTTGTTGAAAATAATAAAAGAAACGTAGTCCTGCAAGAAGCACGTTCACAATGGCCCAAAGCAAAGTTCACGCACAATAACCTACTCGCACAAAAAACCTTAATCAAAATATTCGATCGCAAACCTGGTCCAACGACCGCGCTAAAACTTCTAGCGCGCGGAACTTCCTTTCAATTAAGAATTTGGGAAGCCCTGTTAAAAATTCCTTCCGGGCATCTGCTGTCGTATCAGGAATTAGCCAAACTCTCCGGTCATCCCAAAGCAGCCCGCGCCGTGGGTTCGGCTGTGGCTCAAAATCAGATCGCGTATCTGATTCCCTGCCATCGAGTCATTCAAGCAAAAGGATTGGTCGGTGATTACCGGTGGGGGTCAATACGAAAGCGAGCGATACTTGGGTATGAACAAGCGCGCCTAGTTACGACTGAAATTTAAGCAACCGTTGATAAATCGTTACGTAAATGTGCGCCGATTCATCAAAAACAGTTTCCATAAATTTGGTAAAGGAATAATCTTTATAAATGCCGGAGAAAAAAATTGCCACGATAAGCAAGTTGATGACAAAAACTAAACTCATATAAAAATAATAACTGACCACCCCTCCCTGCTTGACGTCCTCACGGATGAACTTAGCTGAGAATACCAAATGCAGCAGCAACATAAACCCCGCCAGAAATAAGAAATATTTATCCAATTCTGAGACGTCTAAGAACTTATTTGAAATCAAATAAAAAAGCAAAACGATCGTCGCATAGGTAGGAACAATCAGGGCCAACGGGGAAGCAAATCCGCCTAGAAATTTGAGCAAATCACTGACCAGTTTGTGCCCAAAATCATAACACGCCCGCATTTCCAGGATAAATAGATGCAAAACCAAGAAAGACCCCATACCAAACAAAAACCAGTTGGCATGAGATTTGGGCAAATCGCTCAAGGCGGAGAGAAACACGTTAAAAATCGTGACCAAAATTGGAATAAAGACAATAAAAAACAAAAACTTAAGCAGATTGGCGATAAAAGTCATATTATTTTCCGATAATTTTTTCCTGACCGCCCATGTAAGGCCTTAATACTGAAGGAATGACAACTTCCCCTTCCGCCGTCTGGTAGTTTTCCAAGATTGCGACCACCGCCCGCGCCAGCGCGACCCCTGACCCGTTCAAGGTATGCACGAAAGCAGCCTTCTTCATGTCTTTTCCTTTATAACGGATATTAGCGCGACGAGCCTGAAAATCTTCAAAATTAGAACAGCTGGAACATTCCAGCCATTTGTCCATGCCTGCGGCATAAATCTCGATGTCATAACATTTTGCCGCCGCAAAACTCATGTCTCCCGAGGCCAGCAATAAAACGCGATACGGCAATCCCAACAGCTGAAAAACTTTCTCGGCATTACCGACTAATTTTTCCAATTCTTCATAAGAACTTTCCGGTTTAACAAATTTCACTAATTCAACTTTATCAAACTGATGCACCCGAATCAACCCTCGGGTATCTTTCCCGTAGGATCCCGCCTCTCGTCGAAAGCAGGGCGTGTAAGCCGTTAAGTACACCGGCAGTTCTTTTTCCTCGAGGGTGTCATCGCGATAGATGTTCGTCACCGGAACCTCTGCCGTCGGAATTAAAAACAAGTCTTCGTCTTTAAGTTTGTACATGTCTTCTTCCATTTTAGGCAGCTGCCCCGTGCCGGTCATGGACGCACGATTGACCAGGACTGGCGGCAAAACCTCACTATAACCATGTTCGCGCGTATGCAAATCCAGCATAAAATTAATGAGCGCCCGCTCGAGCCTCGCTCCGTCCTTTTTAAACAAAATAAAATTTGAACCTGTTAGCTTGGTAGCTCGCTTAAAATCAATGATATCGAGCGATTCCGCGATCTCGATATGCGTCAAGGGTTTGAAGTTATACTTTTTGGGTTCGCCCCAACTGCGAACCACGTTATTCAATTCGGGTCCCCCCATCGGCACAGAAACATGAGGAAAATTAGGGATAGTCAACAAAACATCATCGATTTTCTGTTCGACCGCCTTCAAAGACGGTTCCATCTCGGTTATCCGGGCGGAAATCTGCTTCATCGCAGCGATTTTCTCTTTTGGATCTTGCTTATTTTTAAGCAGCTGACTAATTTCATCATTAGCCACATTTTGCTGCGCGCGAAGCTGATCAATCTGTTGGATGACTTCCCGACGTTCCTGGTCTAGCTTCAATAAAGCCGATAAATCGACCTTACTGCGTTTAGCCTCCAACCCCTGCCGGGCTAATTCAACGTTCTCACGAATAAATTTCAAATCATGCATTGCTCTATTCCTTCCAATTTTCTCGGGTCACGAACTATCCTTTCACTACCCCGATCGGGCGCATCCGGCAGACTTTCTTAGAAAGCCCGGCCTGGGCCACCACTTCCACCACTTCGGTTACGTTTTTATAAACACCCGGAGCCTCTTCGGTCACCGTCGACAAAGATTCGGCCGCAACGTAAATGCCCTGGGCTTCTAATTCTTTAATTAATGTACGCGCGCTAAACTCCTTTTGGGCCCGAGACCGCGACATAACGCGACCCGCCCCATGACAACAAGAATAAAAAGTTTCACTGGCCGACTCTTGTCCGATCAACAGATACGACGCGCGCCCCATGTCTCCCGGAATAATCACCGGCTGCCCCAGCTGACGATACCGGGCAGAAAGCTCCGGGTGTCCGGGTGGAAACGCCCGCGTTGCGCCCTTTCGATGCACGCACAACGAATAAGGACGGTTATTATAATGATGATTCTCGATCTTCGCAATGTTGTGCGCAACATCATAAATTAACTGCAAACCCATCGTTGGCCAAGGCTTTTTGAAAACTTTTTCAAAAGCTTGGCGAGTTCGGTGCAGAATATATTGCCGATTAACAAACGCGAAATTGGCCGCCGCTCGCATCGCGGCCAAATATTCCGCTCCCTCGGGAGATTTTACCGGGGCGCACGCCAACTGCCGATCGGGGACTTTAATGTCATATTTATCCAAACACTTCACAAAAGTACGACAATAATCTTCACACACCTGGTAACCTAACCCTCGCGACCCGCAATGAACCATCACCACCACCTGATCAGGAAAAAGACCCAACTCCCGCGCAACCTCAGGAGCAAAAATCTCCGCCACGACTTGTAATTCCAAAAAATGATTTCCACTGCCGAGCGTTCCAATCTGCTTTCGGCCTCGTTCTAACGCCCGTTGAGAAACACATTCCACCTGCGCCCCTTGAATACATCCATCATCTTCACACGCTTCTAAATCCTCCAATGTAGCAAAACCCTGCTCGAGCGCCCAGCGCACGCCTTTGAGCAAAACGTTTTTTAGCTCCGCCGTAGAAACCTTAAGTCCACTTTCCGATCCCACCCCGGCAGGCACATGGTGATACAGTGCCATAACCAGTTCTTTATGGACAGATTTTATATCGTCAAAACTAAAATTGGTGCGAATAAACCTCACGCCACAATTAATATCAAACCCAACGCCTCCCGGCGAAATCACACCACCTGCGTTGACATCAGTCGCCGCCACACCTCCGATGGGAAAGCCATATCCCCAGTGCATATCGGGCATCGCCATCGAATAGCCAACAATCCCCGGCAAGTGGGCGACATTCACCACCTGCTCAATGGCCTTGTCTTTGAGAATATCTTTCAGCAGTTTGTCGTTGGCATAAATACGGCCGGGGACCCGCATGCCGGGATCCGTGTGGCGAGGAATATCAAAACGACAATCATCAATTTTCTTAAGGGAAATGGTAGTACCGGATTGCATTAAGGTCTGATAGGAATGATGTTCAAATTAGACCCTTCTCACCTCGTAAGTGAGAAGGGTCTAAAAAAACTAAACGTCAAAAATAATCTGCGCGTGATACTGTTTGTTCTTAAATTCGATTTTAAGGTCATGAAAGGTGACGGCTTTAATTTCCGTACGAAACTGAAAATGCCGCCGAGGGACCCCGACCGCGATGGCCTTGAGCTGATTGACGGTTAACAACATGATTTCCACTTCCTTAAAAATAACGTTTTTGCTGTCGGAGAGTGATAAAAGATCGTTTAAGAAATTCACCAACAATTCTTCCTGAGTGATCCCTTTGAGTTCAACTTTAATAACTTTCTTACGGGGTTTTTTAGGAAGGTCCGCAGACAAAATCATCTGGTCAAACATGGCCAGCGCGGCTTTTTTAAACAGCCCACTTAGTTCCGGATCCGAAATCTTGATCCCAATGTCAGCGGTATGCTCAATCGGCGTATAATTTTTGGGTGATTCCTTCAATTTATGGCTCCAACTAAAGATTATTCAAAGCGTGTCACTTGCAAAATCTAAAAACATTTAAATTAACTGGGGTTGATACCGGCGATCGTTGGCAGGTTCAACTGAAACTGGCGTCCCAAGAATAACACCCGTTCCAGCCGTGCCGATGCGGTCCTCCCCATGCATTTATGAGATGGATCTTTTTCGAAAGCAGCGACCATCCCAGCTAAGAGTCGACCACGGTCCAGCGAGCGCCCGACTAACTTAAACTGAACATCCATGACCTCTCCGGCAACCTGCCGACAAAATTCCTGATGGGCAGACCATAGCTCGCCCACAGTTCCGCCGACTTTTAATCCACAAATGTTCGTTGTTAAAATATAAACATTTTTCAAAACTAATTCAAAAAGCAGCTCGTCATCGGTCGCGCAAACCCTGACCGGAATATTCAGGGCCCCCAACGCGGCCTTAATTAATTCCGATCGGGGCCCGAAGACGGGTGATGGTAAAATGACTTTTGCATCCTGACCTGGCTTTTTCTCAAACCATACGGAGATGACGGTTGCCTGATTGAGCCCCTTCGAAAGCCAATCGTGGGGCAAGAGTTCATTTTGTAGCAACACCAACGCCGATTTCCACGCGTCGGGCAAAGCGTCCAATGTCGCGGTCAAATCTTTTTCCCCCACGGCCAACACGACCGCCTGTGGGTTTGGGATTTGACGTGCCATTTCGTTAGGATTCATGGCACGCACTACCGGGACCACCGGATGCCCTAGTTTAAGAAACCCTCGGGCAAAAACCCCGCCCATTTCGCCCGTGCCAATGAGTATGATAGGTGAGTGCATAATGTTAAAATTATGTTAAACAGTTATTAGACAGTTGATTAAAAAAATATCTTATAAAATCAGCAACAGTTGCCCTGACCTCAATGCGGCAGATTAAAAGTCAATGTGACTCGAGCCCCACCTTCTTTACGATTTTGAACTTCAATTCTTCCCTGATGCAAATTGACAATATTCTTCACAATGGATAATCCTAAACCCGTTCCCCCACGGCCACGCTTAGTGGTAAAAAAAGGATCAAAAATATGACTCAACACATCAATCGGGATACCTGGCCCATTATCCTCAATCTTGATGACAAGCTGATGGGTAGAATCAACAACAGTTTCCGTGGTTTCTATCGTCAACGTCCCGGTTTGAACCATCGACTCCGCCGCGTTATTAAAAAGATTTATAAAAACCTGAATCATCTTTTCTTTATCCAGATTCAGAATCGAAGGATTAGCCTGGTACTTTCTTACTACTTTTATCTGATGTTTGTCCAAATTATTTTTTACCAGCAATAACGAATTATCCAAGATAAGATGAATGTCCCATGGCTTGACGGAAAGCTGAGTGGGTTTAGAAAGATCAAGCAAACTTTTGATAATCAGATCCGCGCGTAAAACGGCGTGGCGCATGTCATCGAGGATGGTAGTAATAATCTGGTTATCTTTCGGCCCCATCTCATTCACAAAGTAATCAAGACCTTGCAACATAATGGCCAAAGGATTCTTGACCTCATGCGCTACACCGGCGGCGAGCTGGGCCAAAGTACTTTCTTTCTCAGATTCAATGAGTTGCTCAATGAGAAAATTCTTATAAGTGACATCTTCCCCTAAACTAAGGGTCCCGATCACCTGGCCATTCTCATCCCTAAGCAGCGTGTTATACCACACTACGGTACGTTCCTGAGAGTCCTTCGTTAAGACGACGTTCTGGTATTGTTTGAAGGACTCAGAAGAGATCATTTCCCGAAATGCTTTTTCGGTCGACACCGGATGATCTTGAACGACAAATTTCTGAAACCATGACTGGCCTAAGAAATCTTTCTTCTCATATCCCGTCACCCTAAGCAAAAACGGATTTACATATTCCACCCTACCTTGATTGTCTAAACCCACGGCTAATAGCTGCACGTTCTCCAGTAAAGCACTCATGCGTCTTTCGCGTTCTCGAATGACCGCGCTATGCTGCAACATCTCTTGCGAACTTAATTCCATGGACCGTTCCAATAATACCCGGTCTTGATCCGATTGCGCGTAAGCTTCATTGACCGCAGCAACAAACTCTCGCCACGGAGCGGGAATATCTTCCAGACTCGAAGCATTGACGTATTTCTTGATTTGTCTTTTTAAAAGGCTATGCAGTTCGGACACGATTAGCTTTCGGAAAAAGTTGTAATAGTCATCGTTTGGTTATGCAATTCGCACTTCGCGCCGGGAGTAAAAGGCGAAATTTCACCGTAAGAATAAAACCCCGTTAAAGCCGCCCGTTTCCCCAACACATCCTGGACGCCCTCAACTTCTTCTTCAATCCGTTGTTTTAATATTAATTTTCGCCCGACACAGCTGATTAAAATCGCCAAATCGGCCTGGTCCTTGCCTATCGATTGCGAGCTTGTTTTGGCAGCCGACACCGCCCCGTCAATCAGACGGTCAAAATTGGCTTTCATTAACCGAGCGTAAGAACCCATGGGCATGTCACCGGCGAAGGTTAACGACTGATCTTCTTCATTGATCCCCAGGATAGTCCGAACCACCAGCGAATCGGCATTCTTGGAACGCACGCATAAAGGAAACAATAGCCCCGTGGACGGAAGCCCCTGAGCGTGCTCCCCCAAATATTTCTTGTATAAATCTAAAGCGGATTTGCCATCCAGTTCATATAACACATTCCCTTGAGATCGGGTAATCTCTCTTTCCGGACCAAAAGAGTCCCATCCTCCCAAAGACCCATAACCAATTTTTATACGCTCTCCATAAAGCCCCACCACGGCTACGGAATTCTTTTGCGGAATTGCGTTCCAAACCACCAATGTTTCTTTAAAACGGGCACCATCACCCGAAAGTCCCCCCGTAACCGCGACATCGGAAGGTAAAACGCTCAACAATCCTTGCACCAAAGCACTGCCGTTAACTAACAATCCATCGGATAAAACCAAAACGTGCTTTAACCCTTTAGGGTCCAACTGCTTCGCCAGCGATTCCCCGACCTTTGAACTATCATCCTTCTGACTAATCCGCGCACATTCTCCTTGGATAGCCCCGTGTTCAAAATGCACGGCCGTGACAACCAGGCTATGATCAAACACATTTGTCCCTATGATTTCACCTGCAGTAGAACAACCCCAAATCAGTGCCTTTGGAAATAGTATTTTAATCTCATTAAACAAAGGCTCTCTTTTGAGGACATCAGGGCTACCAAAAACGAATACTACCTGCGCCGCGGCTCCCAGCTTGCCCCAAGATTTGTCCTTCCACCCTGAGCCTTCCGTCCAATAATTCTGCTCGATTCTCATGAGTACTCCTGTTCTTAGTGATAAGTTAGAATATAACTAAGGAGGTGTTTAGGGACCGTAAAATCAATCTGATTAACTGGCAACATCTACATTTTCTCATCATGGAAAGGATGAAGACAAGCTACGAGACGATCTGCAGAACGATCAATCTCAATTAGGATATTGATTCCAATATAATTATGGTACGCAACTAGAACAGAAAGTAAATTCTAATCTTTAATTTATTGGGTGTTTTATTGATTCGATAGCGCAGTCCTGGGAATCCAGAAGGACAGCTTCATTCACAACAGGAGCTAAACGATCCATAACACAAAAATAATCAACTAAATTCATATCTTTAGACTTGGCGTGGTGCTAATTTTCGTTGATTTTGCAAAGAATTATTTGCTATGCCCACGCTTTACATGAAAGGAGAACGCTAAACAGAACTGTTCACAAACCCTCTCTGGGGGGCAGGATAAGTAACGTTCTAAAAGGACACCTCAAAAAAACATACTAGGCGTTTCTTGGATAAAATCTGCGGACGAATACCTGGCAGCTTCAACTACGACAAACCACCCAGCTGAAACACTTGTTTAATCTTTTCCGGAGGCAAGTTAACAATCCCGCCCACCGTACGAAAAAGTTCGTTCCATACGGTTGAGGACTGCTCGGTCATTATTTTATAAGCGCCACGGATTTGGACGGTCCTAAACTCAGATAACGTTTTTGGGGTGAGCTCTTTAAGATCAGCGATCACGTCCCGGGGTGGAACCATGCGATCGGGCGGGGCCAACAATTTTCGCAAAGATGCGATATCGGTTTCCGCCAGGACCGCAACTCGACGCAAAAACTCTTCCTGAATGCGTTCTAAATTTTTTAATGCCGTTTGAGTAGAAAACGTCACCTTTTCTTTTTGTAGCGGCGTTAAAGGATAATCCAAAAGGGCATCGATTTGGGTCATTAAATCATCTTCGGCGGCCAAGGCCATCTGCCCTAACCCCGCGCCACACCAACAGACACTGAGTAACAAAACCAACACAAATTTTTGCATGTTTTAAGAAAAATCATAAACACGGACGCAGCAGCACAACGGAGAGCCTCAAAGCCCGAAATTAATACAATGAAATCACTTTAAATATAGCAGAATTTTAGGTGAGACAAAGAGGTTGTTGGGAAAAGTACGCAAAACATGTCAGGTACTAATGCTCAATGCCGGTAATGCTTGAACTACTTTTTAGCCCTCAGCGTAATAACAACCTGGAAAGCGGGATCATGATAATCGAGCTCTTCTTTACTGAGCTCACCGCGCCCCAGCCCATGAAACTGGGCGATCGCGACATAAACATTCCCATGGCTGGTCACCGTAATGTTGTCTTGAGGAAAAAATTCTTCAAAAACGCGCCTCGCCGAATACTTGGTAAATCGCCAGCAGTCCTTCCAGCTTACCCCTTCATAATCAACAATCGGCGACAGGTTCGGAAAAGACACCAAGACAACACCCCCGGGTTTAAGGATCCGGTGAATGGTTTTAATGGCCGCCCTAAAATCATAAATAACGAATAACGTTTGTGTGCAAATCACACAGTCAAAATGATTAGACGGCAAAAAATCCCCTTTCGTTAAATCACCAATGAACGTGGCCTGCGGATTATTGGGGTCCAGGTGGAGCACCTCGCTTTTCTCAACAGCCCCTTGACCAAACCGGACGGTATAAGTGTTATCTTCCATCTCCAAGACCGTACCCTTCACATCTCCCTTATTTTGGTGCATAAATTGCTCGATATAATACCGCTCAATGGGTTTACCACGCTCTTGCCCTAAAGACTCGCGGGCAATAGGGTCCAACTTTTTTAAATCGCCAAAATTGACCTTACCAAAAGGCGGATCTAATCCCGGTTCCCCCTCGAGATATTCTTCCTCACCAGGTTCACTGCCTTTAGGATCTGGGTGAGTCGATGGGGCCTCAGCGCTTTGATGAGTGCGATGACCAAATAATTTTGAAAGTAATTTCTTTAACATCTTTGCTCCTTAAGAAATTTTAGTACTAGCTAGTTGCTATACTGCCACTGGTTTTATAAAAAGATTTTAGTCCCGCTTAAATATTGACATTACAATACAATAACCTACTTTCTTCATTTCCCAATCCCTAATTCGGTACTTGCACTCGGGGCCAGGTAAACTTTTATCTAGCTTTCTTCAAGAAATTCCAGAAACCCACAGGTTTTCCTGGAACATAACGGATAACTTCGCCTCGGCTCTTGCCAACCTCAACCATAGTTGCGTTAACATCTTTGGCTAACGAAGCGGTGGGCAAAAAGTAGACCTCCCAACAGGTATCTTTCTCAACAGCCTTCCAAAACTTATCTTTGTTTTTTCTTCTAATGAGTTCTTTGCTTGCGATTTGAATAGCCTCCTGATAAGAGACCTTAGTCCCATTCGCTGATGTTGATTGCTTAAAATTTTCTTGATTAATACTCTCGGAAAATGAAATTTTAACAACAATCACAGGAGCAAGAATTGCAAGAAACAACAACACGACATCATATTTCATGGATACCTATACCCTCCCTAGAATCGCATAAAAAATATACTGCACCAGCGACCGATCTTGCCTGCCGCGCTGTAATTGTTGATATCACAACCTACTT
>CAYXGG010000019.1:0-9578 GCA_964464475.1 uncultured Planctomycetales bacterium
TTGCAAGCGATGCCGCGCACTACGACTTCTTCCATCCTATCGGTTTCTTTCATAATCATGGTTCCTGCCTCCTTGGAGAAACTGGATCTAACGTGCAACGGGATATTATATTTTCGGGCGACTTCAATGGATCTTGGCTGCATGACTTGCGCTCCGAGGGCCGCCATTTCCAGCATTTCATCAAACGTGATGTTTTTTATTTTTTTAGCCTCAGCGCAAATGCGCGGGTCGGTGGTAAAAATTCCTTCCACATCGGTGTAAATTTCACAAACCTTGGCGGAAAGAGCTTTAGCCAGCGCCACCGCTGATAAATCTGATCCTCCGCGTCCTAGGGTGGTGATCTCATCGTCATAAGTCACGCCTTGAAAGCCGGCGACGATGACAATTTTGTTTTGACTGAGCGCTTTACGAATGCGCCGGGTGCGGATTTTTTGGATGCGAGCCCGAGTGTGCGCCTTATCGGTCATGATGCCGACTTGCGCTCCGGTCAAAGAAATGGCTTCATACCCTTTGGCTTTAATGGCCATGGCCAACAGCGCAATCGAAATTTGCTCGCCAGTGGACAAGAGCATGTCCATTTCCCGTTTGGGCGGTTCACTGGTGATTTGATTAGATAGGTCAATCAATTCATCCGTTGTGTCGCCTAACGCGGAAACCACCACCACCAAATCCTGTTTATGGCTTTTGTAGCTAATGACCCGGTCGGCGACCGCCTTGATGCGTTCAGGGTTAGCTACTGACGAACCGCCAAATTTTTGAACAATAATATTTTTTTCCATGTCTCCTTAAGGGTTTTAACGTTGCATGAAAAACTTTATTAAATCCTCGCCGCTGTTAAATCTCAGTCCTTTTTCTTTGGCGATGGTTTCACTATAGGCGCTCGCTTCTTCTTTAGGGATGTTATGCCCATAAAGGGCGAACCCCACAGGTTCCCGAGTGTGCGAACGTTTACCTACGGGGGTCGGATGATCTGGCGAAACCAAGATGCGAAAATTGTTCTTATTTTTAAAATGATTTAGTATAGCCCCCACAATCTCTTTGTCAATATGCTCAATAGCGCTGATTTTATTGCGAACGTCACCATTGTGGCCGGCTTCATCGGGAGCCTCAATGTGTACATACACAAAATCATTTTTCTTCAATGAGTCAATGGCGTATTGACCTTTCCCGGCGTAATTGGTGTCATAGTAGCCCGTGATGCCCGGGACATCAATGATGTTTAATCCCGACAATTTTCCGATGCCGGTGACCAAGTCAACGGCGGAGATGATGCCACCGGTAACACCAAATTTATCCTCAAAAGCCGGCAGATGCGGTTTGATTCCCTGGCCCCATAGCCAGATTTGGGTGGCGGGGTTTTCTTTTAAATCGACGCGTACTTGATTGACTGGATGATTCACAAATATTTCTCGGGACCGTTCCATCAAGGCTACTAATTCCTGGCCTTGGGCGCCAGACGGCAAATACTTTTGGGTGTTCTGGTTAAGAATATCGTGCGGTGGCGTTGTTTTTAATTTAAAGAGCTCTTCCTTATTTTTTGTTTTGATCACGAGGATGTGCCGATAACTTTTACCGACATAAAATTTAGTGCCGGGTGCGCCTAAGTTCTTGTTTAAATCGGCAACAAAAATTTCTGCTTCTTTGGTGGAAATGTGTCCGGCACTGTAATCCATCATCACCTTATCCATCATGGTGACCAAATTGCAGCGAAAGGCAACTTCATCATCAGCTAAAATAATGCCTTGGCTCGCCGCTTCAAGAGGGGCTCGTCCAAAAAATGATTGTTCCGGGTTATAACCCAAAAGCGCCATGTTGCCGACATCGGACCCTGGATGTAATGAGTCCGGAATGGTTTTGACCAAACCTGTCATTCCTTCTCGTACCAAGAAATCCATATTGGGCGTATGAGCGACTTCTAGAGGAGTTTTCCCCCCTAGGACTTCAACCGGTTCGTCCGCCATCCCATCTGGGACAATGACGATATATTTCATAATCGAGCACTCAGTTCTTTGATTAAGATTGTTGCTAATTGGGCTTTTGATGGCGCGCTAGTCAAAACTTTACCGCTGTTATTTAATAACCAAGCCGCATAGCGATTCTGGGTGAGTGTGTTCGCCACCACCAAATCACATCGGGCGCGGGTTCGCAGGGCTAAGGTTTTTTTCTTTAAATTCGCTTCTCCAAAATTTGATTCTAATTTGAAACCTACGAGAAAAATATCAGGATTAATTTTTTTAATGCCTTCAATTATTTTAGGCGTCGGTTTTAATTTTATGGCTAGTTGTTTGTGATTCGACTTAATTTTAGTTGATCTGCCGCCGCTCACCTCATAATCTGCCACGGCCGCAGCATGAATGACCGCGTGGTAAGGTTTTTTAAGTTCTTTTTTTAGATTCGATAGCAATTCTTCAAAATAAATAAAAGGAATGACCGTTGCTCGTGTCGTTGTTGCTTTCGGTCGCGTAATTGGGCCCTGAAGCGACGTGACCTTTGCCCCTGCTTTGATTAAAGCGGTCTCCAGCAGAAGTCCCATTTCGCCAGAGGAGATATTGCTGATTACCCGGACGGGGTCAATCGCCACCCACGTTGGACCATATGTTAATAGGACTTTTTTTCCTCGCAGCGACACGTTAATAACCAATTTCTTTTAGGATTGCTTTGAGCTCGGCGTTCACAGTGACCGGTTGGCTGATTTGTTTAATGGCAATATTGGGATCTTTTAATCCATGACCGGTTAGCGTGCACACGATCCGTCCTTTTTGATGTTGAAAGTAGTTTTGCTGATGCAATTTCAAAATACCAGCAACGGACGCGGCTGAGGCAGGCTCTGCAAACACGCCTTCACTGGCCAAAATTTTATAAGCTTCAATAATTTCTTCATCAGTGACGGCGGCGATCAGACCTTTTGATTCATCTCGAGCCTTCAGCGCTTGCTGCCAGCTGGCCGGATTGCCGATTTTGATAGCCGTGGCCAGCGTTTCCGGATGCTCGATGATTCTGTTTTCCACAATGGGCGCGGATTTAGCTGCCTGAAATCCAAGCATGCGCGGTCGCTGGTGACTGATTCCGGCTGCTTGATATTCACTATAACCTTTCCAGTAAGCGGTGATGTTGCCGGCATTACCGACGGGAATGGCGTGAAATTCAGGGGCGTCTCCTAAAAAGTCACAAATCTCAAACGCGGCTGTTTTTTGCCCTTCAATACGAAAGGGATTGATGGAGTTGACTAGTTCGACCGGGTATTGAGAAGTAATTTCTTTGACAAAATGTAAGGCTTCATCAAAATTTCCGCGGATAGCAATGACTTTAGCCCGATGAATCATGGCTTGTGCTAGTTTGCCTAAGGCGATATTGCCGTCAGGGATCAGGACAATGCATTGCATGCCGCAACGAGCGGCGTAAGCAGCTGCGGAAGCTGACGTGTTGCCGGTAGACGCGCACATGACCGTCTTGGTTCCTTTTTCCGCGGCTTTTGAAATGGCCATGGTCATGCCTCGATCTTTAAACGAACCCGTGGGGTTGAGCCCCTCGAATTTAAGATAAACGTCCAGTTTTAATAATTGTGAGAGCTGTTCTGAATGGATTAACGGCGTGTTGCCTTCGTTGAGGGTCACAACGGGAGTTTTGTCCGTAACCGGCAGGAATTTTCGGTATTGCTGAATAAGGCCGCGCCAACCCATCGCTATAACTTCTCCCGGCGGATGGCCACGGGCTTGCTTTTCACGATTGATAAATTAAATATTTTATCTAAGGCCATGCGCAACATTTTTTCTTGGGCGTAATCCGTTAGGATAATGACCGGCACGACCGATGCGCCGGATTGACTCTTTTGGGTGACCGATTCGATGCCGATGCCGTATTTGCCTAGCAACCCGGCAATTTTTGCAAGAACACCGGGTTTATCAACGGCCATAAAACGTAAATAATATTTAGAATAAATTTTGTCAATTTTACGTAATTTAAAATAAGCGATGTCCTGAAAAAGATTTCCTACCGTCATGGCAGAAAAGACATCATGTCGCGCAGCCAAATTGACTAAGTCGCTGATAACGCCGGATGCCGCGGTCATTTGCCCTGCTCCCTGTCCGTACAGCAACACATCTCCTAACGGATCGGTATCCAGAAAAATAGCGTTAAAAATTCCGTGGACCGAAGCCAGCGGGTGCTCTTTAGGAATCAAGGTTGGTTGGACGCGGACCTCGATTTCATTTTTGACGCGTTTGGCAATGGCCAGCAATTTGATGGTCAGCCCTAAGCTTTCCGCATAATCAATGTCAATATGTGATATATGCGAAATGCCTTCGACCGTCATGTCGGAGATTTTTATATTTTTTCCCAACGCGAGAAAAACCAAAATCGCGAGTTTATAGGCGGTATCCATACCGCTGACATCGAGTGATGGGTTGCTTTCTGCGTAGCCTTTTTTCTGGGCTTCTTTCAGCGCCTGGGAAAAGGTGCAATGGGTTTTGGTCATCTCGGTCAGGATATAATTACAGGTCCCGTTGATGATGCCATAAAAGCCATTAAATTTGTTACCGGCAACGCCTTCAGTAATGGTTTTGATAATAGGAGTTCCCGCACCTACCGAAGATTCAAAATAAATATTCCGGTCTTTGGCTTTCGCGAGTCTGAAAAGTTCTTCCCCATGCTGGGCCAACAATGCTTTGTTAGCGGTAATGATATGTTTTCCGGCGTTAAGCGCGCCTACTGCGATTTCTTTGGCGGGAGAAATGCCACCGATCAATTCCACCACAACGTCCACATCGGGGCGCGTGATCACGTCTTCGTAGTTAGTGGTCAGCATGGTTTTGCCCAGCCCGCGGGTGCTTTTCTTGTGGATACTACGGTCGCAGATAATTTTGAGTTCAAATTCGGTGTTGAATTTGTTGCGCAGGAAATTTTCCCGGTTCCTTAGAAATTTGACTACACCCTGCCCTACGACGCCATATCCGATCAATCCGATATTTAATTTGTTCATGATTTGTTCTCTTTGTAATAGTCAACGATTTTGTTGATGACAAATTCTGCTTGAGTGCTGACTTGCTCAAACTGCATACGTGTTTCAAAAAGAATGCCATTGAGCTTTTCGGTACAGCCGAGCACCTTGCCTTCCAGGTAGACGGTTCCTGTTAAATAAGGGGTTTTTAATTCGATCGATAAAATGGTCCCCGGTTTAAAATACACCGAAGTTAAGAAACACATGCCGCCTTTGCTAATATTTTTTAGCTGAGAGGCGTCATGTTTTTTATTCGGAAGGCTTTTTTCGTAATAAGAAAGAATGAAGTGTTTTTTGATACGGATGTACTTCCGACGTTCCTGTTGATCACCGTTTGTCGTCATGAAGCTCTCCTTGTTAGCGGATAAAATAATCGGAGCGGACGGATTTGAACCGTCGACCTCTTGTACCCCATACAAGTGCGCTAGCCACCTGCGCTACGCTCCGTGATAGTTAGTGTTAAGTGTCAAGAATCAAGAGTCAATGTTGAACTTATAAAGAATGGTGTCTTTATTCTGATTTCATTTCTCTGGCTAATAAATCTTCAACGGCTTTTTTAGGATCCTTGTGCTGATAAATAATTTTGTAGACCTGATCGGTAATAGGGACGGCGACGTTAACCTTTTTCGCCAAGCGAACAATCAGTTTAGCTGCTTGGACCCCTTCTGCCACCATGTCCATCCCGCTTGAAATATTTTGAATGGCCTGTCCCTGTCCAAGTTTTTCTCCCACCGAGCGGTTTCGGCTTTGTGCGCTCATACAGGTGGTGACGAGATCCCCTAAGCCAGTCAAACCGTAAAACGTCTCTTTTTTGGCTCCCAGTGCTACGCCTAAGCGGGTCATTTCGGCGAGTCCTCGCGTCAATAATGCTGCTTTCGTATTTGTCCCAAAACCTAATCCATCACACACGCCACTCGCAATCGCAATAATATTCTTGACGCACCCGCCGAGTTCAACGCCAATAATGTCCGTGTTCGTGTATATCCTAAAAGACTCTGAATGAAAAACCTTCTGTAGCGATTGAGCCAGCTGGGTATTCGCTGCTGCGATGACAGCTGTGGTGGGAATCTGCTGCGCCACTTCTTTAGCAATGGTCGGCCCGGATAGGACAGCGAGTGGAATAGAGCCAAGCACCTCAGTGATAATTTGGGAAATGCGTTGCAAGTTTTTGTCATCCAAGCCTTTAACTACACTTAAGATGATTTTGTTGCTTAAATTTTCTTTTTTGAGCCGATTAAGAACACTACGAACGTACTGGGACGGTACGGCCAACACCAATAGATCGGCGTGCTGTAATGCTTCGGTTAGATTATCAAGGAGCTGAACTTCTTCGGGAATTTTAATTCCCGCCAGGAATTTTTTATTAATCCGGGTTTGGCGAACCTGCCTCACGTAATCCGGGAAGGCCCCCCAAAGTCGTACCGCATAACCCTTTTTAGCCAAATGGATGGCTAATGTTGTCCCCCAACCACCGTCTCCGATAACGGCAACAGTTTTGATTGTATAACTGATTCGCTTTCTTTTTGATGGCATTCGGGGAATCCAATATCACTCAATTATATTCCCGCTGAATAAATAGCTTAGGGAACAGTTTTCTTTAAGTAAAATTTAGCGCGTTGATCTTCGAGAGGAAACCCCTTGGAAGATGAGTAGTATTATAGTCAAGCTCCTTCGGGGTTCAAGGGAAAATTCCGAGACTTCTAAGAGGGGCGAAAATCGGATAGCGCTCAAAATATGGGGTTTTGCTCTACCTTAAAAAGACAAAAGTGTCCGTTTTCATAGATCTTGGTCAATCCGGCCAGCGACTGCGGCGGCGCGTAGTATTTCATGAATACGATGTAATTGACCTTATACTGTTCGACGGCTTTAAATAGCGCCGATTCTAAACTATATTGGGGATCAACGAGTACCTTAAACCCCCACACAGCCTTCATCCGTTTAAACCATTCTTCCGCGGCAGGGTAATTGAAACCTACGACGCCGCAATCACGGTAATCAACCAGTATTTTACGTTCAGAATGGATACGAAACCCACCCATCTCCATGTCATTTGGAACTAAGAGTTGGGCTGATAGAGGTGTGTTTTTTTGCACAAATTGCTGCATGTCAACCCAATCATTTTGTAAACCCCAGAACCCTTTGCCGTTTTTGACGCTTTGCCAATGGTGATAGTGGAAGTGACTGAACCAGATTACAAAAATTAAAATCGGGATCCATATTTGTTGACTGCTGATGATTCGGCTCCAGGGTGATTTTCTTATAAGCCCGCTACAAATAAGGATTCCCCCTCCTATCCCCGCGGTCCAAAAGAGTTTGTCAAAGGCCTTGAGTGGAAGTGGGGCCGCCTGCGTGATTTTAAGGGCGGCCCCTAATCCTAATAGCATTCCTAGTAATATAAGAAGCAAAAGACCATTCCGTTGGAGCGCACGTTCTTTGGAAAGTGCTTTGGGGATGGCTAAAGCACAAAAAATGACCCAGGCTCCTATAATTTTATAGGGTTCTGAAAGATACTGTAGTGTCGTCCCCATCAGAGTCAACCAGGCAACCAATCCTACGTGCGATTGGCTTATTTTTAACATCAACCAAATGGTGTAACCATAAAGAAAATAGCCTAAGAATTGGGTGTTTCGGTAGAGATTGAGATTAATGACCAGTTTGCTGGGATAGACGTAGGTAAAAATAAAGGCGATGATGAACGTGATCAGGGTCATGATGGCCATCGCTTTTAATCGTTTATCTTTTCGCCCTTCTGGAAAATGAAAAGCTAAAACGCCAAATAATATGGCCAGGTGCCAATAGGGGGCTAATTTAAGTAAAGCAATGGCTAAACTTTGTCGAACTTGTTCCCAGGGAATGTCACCGTAGGGGAAGTTTTGCGGGCAAGCTAACAAAAAAAGCGGAATCCATTTTGACGCCTCGGGAGAACCGCCCTGGCTAGCACTAAGCATTGTAGAGCTAGTCCAGACAATAAAAGGAGTTGCGCAAGCTAAATAAATGCTGCCGGAAACAACTAAGCGTTTGAACCATTCTTTATTCAGTCTCAGTAAGCATTCTAGTGCCAGATAAGTCATAGGAAATAGATTGTAAAGAGCATGAAAATTGCTGCCTATTCCCCACATTAGCGCTGCCCAATAATATTTATTTTGATACCACAGGTAAAGACCTGCGAAGGCAAAAACCAATGCGAATTCTTGATGCGAAAAGGTCCGGTATAAGAAATCAGAAGTTCTTAAGAAGGCAATGCTGGCCAGAGAACAGGCCCAGGCGGCGCTCCATTCTCCGGTTATTTGCCGCCACAATTTAAAAGCGAAGAAAAATAGTAAGGTGCGTGAGATTAAAAAAAGAGTGAAGTAAGTCGTAGGGATTTGGTCTGTTGAGATGACCTTGGCTAATATGGGATAAAGATAACTGGTAAAGTTGTGCCGCAACGCGTCAACGTAATAATCTCCTGGGTAGAGTGCGGGATTGATCAGACTTTTTAGGTGAGGAATTTCTAGATGCTGGTCGTCCCAACCATAGGTATAGCCGTTGGTGGCTAAGAAAATAAGCAGCAGCCCTGCAGCTGCGACCCAATCATTTCTTAGAATGGAACGCAGGTGGGACATCTGTCCTATTTCCAGACAAAGATTTCTCGGATAACCTGGTACATGTAGGCCGCCCCCCAGCGTAATACTTGCAATTTACGCTCTCCCCCATCCCGGGCGGGTTCATCTCCAGGGATATCGGCGGTTTTGAGTTTTCTTTTGGCGGCGCGGACGGATAATAGTGGTTCCCAGCTGATGCGGGTGCTAAAAAGTTTTTCTTCCTTTTCGTAACTGGAGTCTTTATCTAAATCTAAATCAAAAATTAATTGTTTACGGTAAGCACGGTATATGACCATCGCGTCCGTATAATGAGCTCCGTGCAGGAGATTGATGCTGGTGGTAAAAAGTTTGTTGCCAAAGGCTGTTACCGCATCATCATCGTAACTTTTGGCGCCTTGGGCGTAACGTGATACGATGACCATGTCGTAACCTTCCCGCATCTTCTTAATGCATTCGGGGATGAGCTCTGGGATGGAATTTCCATCCGGACTAAACGTCAAAAGCACATCTCCGGTTACGTGAGGTAACGCTTCCATATAGGCGTGACGCATGCCTTTTTTTTGTTGGATGACGATGGGGTATCCCATTTGCCGGCAATACTCAATGGTGCCATCTGTGGATTGGCCATCAACAATCAAGAGTTGGTCATACCAGTCTTTTTTGATTTTGGGCATGATACTTTTCATGCCAACAATTTCGTTTAAGGTAGGGATAAGTAAAGTAACTTTCATAGTTTTCCTTGAAGATGTGGGTTATTATACACGGCGCTCGAAGGCTGTGAACGCTTTTTTCAGGAATTTTGGTGAAGGTATGGAGCGGGCGAGCGGAATCGAACCGCCGCTACCAGCTTGCCCCGCCTTTTTTTGTTGTTGGCGGGGTCCCGCATTCATCTAAAAAAGAATCTTGAGAATGCGGGAGAAGGCTATTGTTTTATAAATTTTTTGTATGGAGCGGGCGAGCGGAATCGAACCGCCGCTACCAGCTTGCCCCGCCTTTTT
>CAYXGG010000019.1:9678-37095 GCA_964464475.1 uncultured Planctomycetales bacterium
GTATGGAGCGGGCGAGCGGAATCGAACCGCCGCTACCAGCTTGCCCCGCCTTTTTTTGTTGTTGGCGGGGTCCCGCATTCATCTAAAAAAGAATCTTGAGAATGCGGGAGAAGGCTATTGTTTTATAAATTTTTTGTATGGAGCGGGCGAGCGGAATCGAACCGCCGCTACCAGCTTGGAAGGCTAGAGTTCTACCACTGAACTACGCCCGCGTTCTTGAGAGGGTTAAGTTTTAGGTGTTAAGTGTCAAGAGCTTTTAGGCGAGACATAGTAACTTAACACTTTTCACTTAACACCTGACACTTATTATGGGCAGAGAAGGATTCGAACCTCCGAAGCTGACGCAGCAGATTTACAGTCTGCCCCCGTTGACCACTTGGGTATCTGCCCAATTTCGTATTTTCTTTGTTTACAATGAGCTGGCGACAGGAATCACAACCGCGACCCACGGTTTATCCCGCGCTTTTCTACACGCCTTTTCTCTTCCAACATTAGTTAAGGAAGGCGGTATAACGACCTTTTCTTTCTTGGGAAAAGGCAGTACCTGCCCGTCCGGCAGGTTGACTTCCTTTCTAGCATTGGACCAGAAAAGGTCAATAAAAATGTATTTTTGTAGCGGGTACTCCTCGGCGCGAACCCCGAGGCCATCAATTACTTTATAAATGTAAGCCGATGACAGGTATCGAACCTGCGACCCACGGTTTACAAAACCGTTGCTCTACCAACTGAGCTACATCGGCAAATAAATTTCAGATGGCCGAGGGGCAAAACCGTTGTTCACCACTTGATTTCCTTAAATATATCTTTGCGGTATCAAGTGTTGCCCCAATTATCTCTTAAGAATTTTGGAAAAACTGGGGCTACCAACTGCGCTACGCCAGCAAAGAGTTTCTGATTTAATTTCGCGTGATTGAAACTAAATACCTTCAACAGGTTTGATCAAATGCTGGAATGCCTCAAATGACAGGGTTGATATATAGCAGTTTTTTTTTGGAAATGCAATTTCTTTCTTTAGCATTCAGTTCGTGCTTCACAATAAAATATTTCTTTGCTAATATACGTTCTTCCATTTTGAAACTAGGGTGAAGCTAACAAAGGAGTCTTTGATGAAACGAATCGGTATTCTTACCAGTGGTGGTGATTGTGGCGGCTTAAATGCGGTTATTAAAGGTGCTGCTCAGATGGCGCACGCCAAGGGTTTGACGAGTTTTTTGATCCCGCATGGTTACGCCGGGTTGTACAATTTGGTTGATTGCGATACTATCGCGGAAATGACACCTGAGCGTTTGGACGCGATTGATGCCAATCTCGCGGGTTCGGAAGCTGGTCATTCCCGTGTCAAAATTAAAAGTATTAAGGATGACCAGAAATATGATCGAATCAAGGCGGGATTAAAGAAGTTTCATTTGGATGGGTTGGTGATCAGCGGTGGCGATGACTCGGGAAGTGTCATGGTCGACCTTTCTTCTCAGGGGATTCAGTGCGTTCATGCCCCCAAAACTATGGATTTGGATTTGCAAACGTATTCGGTGGGCGGAGACTCAACGATCAATCGCATTGCCAATTTTGTGGAAGATCTAAAAACTACCGCCGAAACGCATCGCCGCATTTTGGTTATGGAAGTTTTTGGGCGTTATGCCGGACACACGGCTTTTCGCGGTGGGGTCGCAGCTGAAGCGGACGCTATCTTGATCCCGGAGATTCCCGTCGATTTTGATGCGTTATACGCGCATTGTAAAGAGCGTTATTGGAGTCGTCTGTTAAAGAGTGATGTGCGCGGGGGAACTTATATGGTTGTGGTCGCAGAAGGCTTGAAAGACGCTTCGGGAAAGGAAATCGTAGATGAATCGGCGGGCGTAGATGCTTTTGGTCATAAGCGATTGGCGGGCGCGAGTAAGTATGTCGTTCAGGAAATTACCAAGCGTTTTAAAGCGGATCCGGATACGCTTGACCTGATGAAGAAAACCAAAATGTTGGTGCCCGGCATTAATGATATTCCAGAAATTCGCGCGGTTAACCCCGGTCACCTTGTGCGTTGCGGGCATGCCTCGCCGTATGACGTTAATTTTGGTAAAGAAGTTGGTGGCGCGGCAGTGCTGTTGTTGTTAAACAAGATTTCTGGGGTGACCGTGGCGGGTGTGGCCGGCGATACGGTTCGATATATGGCGACGGCCGAGGCCATTAAACAGCGGTACGTGGATTTAAATTTGGTTTCTTTTTATGAACAGTTAGGGACTAACTTTGGGCGAAAGGCGGCTGCGGTTACTCCTAAATTGGTGAAGATTGCTGGACCGGTTGAACGTCATTTGTAATTATTGCAAATAAAGTTGTGCCATGTCAATTAAGGGGCCCCACCGTAAGAAACGGTGGGGCCCCTCTTCTATTCATAATTCGTTCAATTTAAAACTTTACCTTCATCCCGGCAGTGAAGTTTCGGCCCGATGCCGGAAAATGGTCTTTGTTGTTGGAAGTCGCACTTTTGACGACGTAGGTATAGTATTGCTCATTAAGAATATTATTGACCGCCCAGAAAATTTCCCAGGACGATTTTTCCCAGCCGAGTTTCGCGTCCCACACTAAGGATGGCTTGATAGGCGGAGTCGAGTTTCTCGTGTCATTGATGGCGAACTGTGCGCCGGTATAGGCGGAAGTGAGAGATAATTTGAATTCCTCTCGGAAGGTAAGGTGCATTCCTCCGGTGGCTTGATGCCGGGGTGCCAACGGAATATCTTTTTTATCAAACGCTCCCTCCCTGAATTTGGGTTCCTGATACGAATAGTTTGAAAATAATTCCAGCTGACTGAGCCACCCCCAAGGATTCTCGTCGTCTAAAAGCTTTCCGGATAGTCCAATCTCCGTCCCGATACGGCGGGTTTTATCGTAATTGCTGTTTGATCCAAAGAAGTTGGTAGTAGGATTAAAGAATATTTCATGCTTATTGTCCATCCAGTAAGGTGTCACCGTTACTTGCGCACGATCAGCAAGATTATGTTTCCATCCTACTTCATATTGAATGCCTGTTTGCTGTTTGAGCGAAGTATTCAGACCAGAGAATGTATCGTACCATTCATCCGTTGATAGAAATCGAAAGGTTTGCTGAACATTTAAATGAATATTCGAACCTCTTGCATATTCATATTTGGCTCCGGTCATATAAACCTGAACCGCCGGATCCTGTTCATCATAAAATTTGACATCGCGCCGATCAAAAGTGTATATCGCTTTTTGATAACGGCCCCCTGCGTTGAGGAATAAGTTGTCTAGAGTTTCAAATTCTCCGTAAAGAAAAGCCCCTAATTCTTCCTTGGAGATGGTTAAGTTGTCTCCAAATCCTGATCCCGTCACGAGAATATCATTGCCAGTATCATAAAAATCTAAACCCGTTACAAAGTTAATTTCATGGTTTAGAATTTCTTCATTAAAGACATATTTGCTAGATACACCAAAGGTTTCTAAATTTCGCTTTGTTCCTAAATTGCCAAAGGAACCAAAATCTAATAGCGCATAGGTGTCCCGATTTCGATAGGAAATATCGGTTACAAAATTCCCCCATTCCAGGTCCTCAGGCCAAGGCTTAAAATCAAAAGCGAGTTTAAAATGTCGGTCCTTGGATGAGGCATAATCATTCGGGTTGGCTGTGCCTCGTCGACCAATTGTTCGTAGTTCGGTAAAATTTAGTCCTCCGGGAGCCTCATAATCATCTTCATGCCAGCCAATGTCCAAATCCAGCGCCAATTTGTCGGAAAATTTATAATCAAATCTTCCATTGTAATCTTCCGAGGTGTAATCGTTATTTTCACGGTAACCATTGGTATCGTAGTATTGTGAGTAAGCGTAGTAGCCGAAATCATTCTTAGATCCCGCCACCTCAAGATGATTTTTGAGTGTTTCGTAGCTACCGTAGGCGCTTCCGATCTCTCCATGCAGGTTGCCACGTCCTTTTTTTGTGATGATGTTGATGACACCACCAACAGCGTTATCACCATATAACACTGACCCCGCTCCACGTAGAATTTCAATTCGTTCAATAGAATCAAGCGGGATTTGCGTTAGATCCGGACCGGAAATGTCGATCGCGTTGACTTTTCGGTCGTTGATCAGGATAAGGACGTTACGACTAGCTGTATCTCCGAACCCTCGAATATCGATGGTGGAAGTTTTGAGCGAATTGTTGTCGTACAAGTGGATACCTAACTGATTTTTGAGTAAATCGGCTATGTTTTGCGCGTTCGAGTTTTCGATATGTTCTTCTGTTAATACAGTTACGTTCCCGGAAATTTTATAATCGTGCTGAGCCATCCGACTGGATGTAACCACAATCGTATCCAGATCGGCTATTTTCTTTCTGACCGGAAATTCTTGAGGATCGGCAAAAGCATACTCTGAGCTGATCAGAGCGATAAGGGTAAGTAGATAGATTCTTTTCATGATGTGCTCCTTTAGCTTGGTAACATGCAATAAAAAACTCCCAATCGATGAATCGATTGGGAGTTCCCTGTTTTAAACCCAATATATACGCTAAATTTACCGTCGTCGCGGCAATTTGAGCCTGGAAACTTGCGGGCAGGTCTTCTGACTTCTGGAAAGCTTCACGCCCCTCGCATCCTTCTCGCTCATTGATTAATCGAGAGCAATGGATGCCTGTCTTTTTTTAGACAGGCTTGAGGTTTGTTTCCAGTTACAGCGGCGGGACCGTTCCGGATTTACACCGGATTCCCTTTTATTGACCTTTCTACTACCAAAAATAATAAGGTAGTCAATACCGCCTTTTCCTTTAGAAAGGAAAGGTCTAATACTGGCTTCCTTAAATATATTTTAGAAGGAAAAGGCCAGTAACTCTTGTTACAGAGCACCAGCAAGAGAAAATTAAGACATTAAAAGAGCGTTGGCCCAACGAGTTTTCTTTAAGCGGGCCGTGCAGAATTCGTAAGCACCAAAAATGATAACACTATAAACGAGACTGCTGACCAGTGTGCTGCGGAAAAAAGGTATGGCCATGATAAAGCATTCTTTAAGACCAGCTAATGTCTGGGGATATAAGCCATCCAATAGCCACACTGCCAGATTTGTCACGCCAAAATACAATAAGGCGGCCCACAAACTGAAGCCACAAACTCTAAATAAATTTGTGTTTTTTTGTAAATTTTTTCCTAACAGCGCGATGAGAGCCACGCCTCCCCACGTAAAGACGATCGTGGAATGTAACCCAATAATTAAGTCGGATAAAATCATTAACATGACTGGAAACCAAACGGCATATCTTTTCGGAAAAAAAGCCCCACTAAAGAGAGCCAAAGAAATGATCGGCGTGAAATTGGGCGTATGAAAAACAATTCTGGAAAGAATTCCAATCAGAAATAATAAAACGGCAAACATAACCTCACTCCTTTTTGTTGATGATGAACAGTACTATAGGGGAACCTCCAGAATAAGTCAAGATGGCAACCGATAAATCTCGTTTATCGCGAATTTTTAATGGATTGAGGAAGATAGTCGATTAAGTCCGTGGCAATTAAACTCAGCTGAGTTTTATCTTTGGCTGCGAGGTCTCCAGCTTTGCCATGTAAATAAACTGCAGCCCGGGCGGCCGGCAACGGTTCTAAGCCTTGTGCCAGAAATGCGGCTAGGATTCCAGTAAGGACATCGCCACTCCCTGCCGTTGCCATGCCGGCATTGCCAGTGGTATTAACAAAAATTTTTCCAGATGGGGCTGCGATGAGGGTGCGATGTCCCTTTAATATTAAGTGGCAGCGGTAGCGCTTTGCAAATTCTTTGGCAATGGCGTGATGCTTCTTTTGGATTTCATCTGGGGATTTGTTGACCAGTCGGGCCATTTCTCCCAGATGTGGCGTTAGGATGACGGGTACTGAGGTGTTTGTTAAGATTTCAGTATGCCCCGCTAGCGCGTTGAGGGCGTCAGCATCGATCACCAGCGGCCAAGGGCTTGATTTGATAAATTGTCTAATAAATCGTTGCGTATTCGGATTCCGGGACATTCCCGGGCCAATGGCAGCGGCCTGGTAGCCCGTGGGATTTTTAAATAATTTTCTTAGTGCGGTCGTTGACACAGTTTGAGCGGCTGTTTCCGGCAAAGGATATGTCATGATGACCGGACTGATTTTTTTTTGGGCGGTCGCATTTAAGCTTTGTGGGATGGCTAGTGTCGTTAGCCCCGCGCCGGCGCGCATAGCCGCCAGTGAAGTTAAGGCGGCGGCGCCTAGCATCCTAGGGGAACCGGCCACTATTAAAACATGCCCAAAAGAATTCTTGTGCGCGGTAGGATTACGATGTAATAAGGGCGCTGGCAACCGCATAATTTTTGGAATGAGAAATGGAAAGGAATATTTTATGTTTGAAGTTTCTTTTCTTCAGCTTGCATTGCGGTTTGCCGTTGGGCGCGTTACTGATTTCAATGTCATGCCAGCGAATATTTTCCGTATCCCCTAAGGCTTTGACCACCGCTTCTTTGGCCGCAAAACGGGCCGCGAAGTGTTGGGCCGGGAAGCGGTTTTTGAGCGCGTAAGCGATCTCCGCTTTCGTGAAAACATGATCAATGAATCCTTTGTCCCAACGTTTGATGGCTTGTTGAATGCGATCAATCTCAATGATGTCGATACCGGTTCCAATAATTTTGGTCATAGTTCTTTAAATAATGGCAAGCATGTCTCGAACAGCTTGCTCAAGGCCCGTGACGAGCGCACGGGAAATAATGGAATGGCCAATGTTTAATTCCTCAACGTCGGGAATGTTAGCCACGGCAGAAGTATTGTCGTAGTCCAGCCCGTGCCCTGCATTGACGATAATGCCTTGCTGTTGAGCAAGGTGGGTTGCTTTGACCAATGCTTTTAATTGGTGTTGTCGGGCTATCGCGGTTTTTGCCGTGGCGTAATGGCCAGTGTGTAGCTCAATCATGCTGATTCCCAGGTTTTTGCAAGCGATGATTTGTCGCTCTTGAGGGGCAATAAATAGACTGACTGTTATGTTCTTGGCTTTAAAGGCCGGTAATACTCGTTTTAATTTCGTAGCGTATTTAACGACGTCCAAACCACCTTCGGTTGTGATTTCTTCACGCCGTTCGGGAACGATCGTTACCTGAACAGGCTTAAGAGCCAGAGCGACTTTAACTACGCTGGGCGCCAACGACATTTCAAGATTGAAGCGAGTTTTGACAGTTTTTCGTAATTGCCAGACATCCCGGTCCTGGATATGACGACGGTCCTCTCTCAAATGGGCTACAATGCTATGGCAACCAGCGGCCTCGCAGATTCGAGCTGCGGCAATGGGATCGGGTGAAGATTCTCGCCGGGCCTGCCGCAACGTCGCGACGTGGTCGATATTGACGCCAAGTTTGGGCATGGTTGAAGGAATTAATGCTTGTGGATTTGATCGTTGACGTAAATCCAGGTGATAATCGCTAAGCCAAAAGAAATGAGCTTAAGGACAACATTATGAGAAAACCAGCGCTTAATCATTTTCGTTTTTTATTACTGGTTAAGAGGGTTTTTAAGGCGACTGTTAATTTATCCGGATCATTCATATGCATCAATCTCCCATCATGGGCAAGAGAAATGTCGCCAGTTTCTTCGGAAACGACGATGATCACGGCGTCCGTTTGCTCACTTAAGCCGATGGCCGCGCGGTGTCGGGTTCCCATGGATTTGCTGAAATTTGGATTTTCAGAAAGCGGAAACAAACACGCCGCCGCAATAATCCGATCGCCACGCGTGACGACTCCTCCATCATGGAGTGGTGTTGGCGGAGTGAAGATGCTGATGAGCATTTCCCGTGAAATCTTGCCGTCAATTTCCGCTCCGCTTTCAATATAGGGTTTTAGTTTGGTTTCCCGTTCAATGGCGATGATGCAGCCGTGTTTTTGTTTGGAAAGGCGCAACGCCGCTTCAACGATTTCATCAATGACGGCTAGAATTTCGGCTTCTTCTAATCCTAAGCTAAAAAGATGATGTTGGCCTAGTCTGGCTAATCCTTGGCGCAGTTCTTGTTGAAAAATGATCAACACTGCAATAATGGAAATGCCAAATATTTTAGTCAGGAGCCAGTTAAGAATGTCGAATCCCAAGATTTGTGATAAAAGAAAAGCGATCAGTAAATACGTGATGCCTTTCAAAACTTGAAAAGCGCGGGTTCCTTCAAAGAAAATCAGAATGCGGTAGAAGACAAACCACAGGATAGTGATTTCAATGGCTGGCTTTATGTACCAAAAAGCATAAGTCATAATTTGGAATAGTTGTGAAAATTAAGAATCGCGTCTGCTATTTTGGCCGCCTGGGATGACTCCACGCAATCATGCACTCGAACAATGTGCGCTCCTCTTAGAATGGCGGCAGTTTCCGTGCCGACACTCCCTATTAGTCGCTGTTGAACGTCAGCGTCTAGAATTTTTCCTATAAAGGATTTTCGTGATGTTCCGACGAGAATCGGGTAGTTTAGTCGCCCGATTTCAGGAAGACGGTTGAGAATTTCCAAATTGTGAGCTACTGTTTTCCCAAAACCGATCCCTGGATCCAAAATGATTCTATCCGATTCAATTCCACTTTCCAAGCAAAATTCTGCGGATTTCCCAAGTTCGGAAATGATTTCATCCATGAGGTTAGCGTAATGAATTTTATGTTGCATGGATTTCGGCGTTCCGCGCATATGCATGAGCACAATCGCCGCTCGGTAACGTTGGACCATTTTAATAAGTTGACGGTCTGGTTGGGTGCCTCGAATATAATTGATGATAGAGGCCCCGGCATCTAAAGCCGCTTTTGCCACGAGCGGTTTATAAGTGTCCACAGAAAGCGGTATGCGGGTTTTGATTTTTAGTTTTTTGAGGGTTGGCAAAATTCTGCGAATTTCTTCGGATGCCGAAATGGGCCGGCTACCGGGGCGGGTCGATTCGCCTCCGATGTCGAGCATGTCCGCTCCTTCGTTAATTTTTCTAAGCGCGGTGGCAACAGTTAGTCCAACATCATTCTTTGAGGCTGCGATTCGACCGTCTCCGCTAAATGAATCCGGCGTCAGATTAAGAATCCCCATAATCCGAGTTTGGGTTCCTAAGTGGATTTGATGACGGATGGCTTTAATGGTAAAAACGGAACGAGTGAAAGTTGACGAAGGGAACACAGGTAAGAATATACCGCTTTCTTTAGAAAAAAGCGGTGGTCGCGTTAGGAGGAAGTCGCGGATTGCTTATCGATGTTGATATTCAATAAGACCCGGGCTTCTTCAATATCAATGGTTTCCTTTTCTAGGAGTTTATTCGCGAGCGCGTCCAGTTTGTCGCGATTTTCGTTCAGTAGTCTTTTGGCTTTAATATAAGCGTTATCAATGTAGGATTTAACTTCTTCATCAATGATGCGAGCCGTCTCCTCACTATAATCCCGATGCTCCATCATGTCTCGGCCCAAAAATACCTGGTGCTGGGGATTTCCTAAAGTCATGGTCCCTAAGCGATCGCTCATACCATAAACGCAAATCATTTTGCGGGCGGTCCGGGTCGCGGTTTGGAAATCACTTTGCGCTCCCGTCGTGACATCATTTAGACAGATTTCTTCAGCCGCCCGTCCACCTAAAACGACCACCAGTTCTCCCAACAATTCTTTTTTTGACGAATAATGCCGATCCTCCATGGGAGGCGTTAAGGTGTATCCACCGGCCATCCCGCGGGGAATAATAGAAACTTTGGTGAAGGTATCTACTTCGTGAAGCAGCATGGACAGTAAGGCGTGTCCGGCTTCATGGTAAGCCGTTATTTCGCGTTCTTTTTTGGAGACGACGCGGCTCTTTTTCTCTGGCCCCATGATCACTCGTTCAATGGCTGATTCCATTTCTTCTTGGCCTACGGATTCTTTATTGCGTCGCGCGGCTAACAGAGCCGCTTCATTACAAACATTAGCTAAATCCGCCCCAGAGAAATAAACTGTTTGGCGCGCTATCTTCTTGAGATCAACGTTAGGAGATAATTTTAAGTTTTTGATATGTACTTTTAAGATGGCTTCACGTCCAACTAAATCCGGAAGGCTAACTACGATTTGACGATCAAACCGACCCGGGCGCAACAGCGCTGGATCAAGCGTGTCCGGGCGGTTGGTCGCCGCTACAACGATAAGCCCGTTGGTGGTGTCAAACCCATCCATCTCCACCAACAAGGCATTGAGAGTTTGCTCGCGTTCATCATGCCCACCGCCAATACCAGAAAAACGTAATCTTCCCACGGCGTCAATTTCATCAATAAAAATAATGGCACCCTTGCCGGAGGTTCGGGAAGCTTTGCGGCCTTGTTCGAATAAGTCGCGTACGCGAGACGCCCCCACACCGACAAACATTTCCACAAAATCAGATCCGCTTAAAGAGAAGAATGGAACACCCGCCTCGCCTGCGACGGCTTTGGCCAAGAGCGTTTTTCCGGTACCCGGCGGTCCGATAAGCAAAACACCTTTAGGGATTTTTCCACCTAATCTCTGGAATTTTTTGGGTTCTTTTAAGAATTCAATGACTTCCTGTAATTCTTCTTTGGCTTCATCAACACCCGCTACATCATTAAAGGTGATGCTGTTTTTATTGGTCATTTTGGCGCGGGACTTTCCGAAAGACCAAATACGGTTTCCCACCTGACTGCCTCGATAGGAAATAAACCAAAATAATAAAAAGAATAAAATAACCGGCATGAATGAAAAGAAGAAATTGCTCCAGAAGGTTTTTAGCGGAACGACTTCATATTCCAAGCTTTTGATTTTGATGTTTTCTTGAATCAGGTCCAGAATGGCCTTATCTTCAACTGGAATATGGACAGTGAACTTAGTCCCGTCTTTTTTGTGTCCCTGGAGAAGGTTATCGGTCTGGGTCAGCTTGACGATTTCAGGAGAAGTTTTGTTTTGCTCCAGCAGTGTAAAAAACTCGCTGTACTTCATTTCTTTCGTGGCGGAGACCGAAGAAAGTTGTGGTTGGCTGGAAAAGATTAAGAGAATCAGCATGATCGCCAGCCAAAAAAACCAACCTCCTCCGTAAGGAGATTGATTTTTGTTGGCGGCAAGCTTGTTCGCATTCTTTTTGATTTTGAGTCGGTTACGTTCCATAGGATTTGTATTGGGTTTGAATACGGGTAGGATTATAGTTATTCTGAAGTCATTTGCAAGTCTTTTATCGAAGTATCAGTAATTGAGCGGTTTTGGCGACGAGTGTTTTTCCTGGCAAGGGAATTTGCGCGCCGGGAGGGAAATGAAACAATAGAGATTCAATCCGCTCGAGATGGTCTTGGGTGAGTTGGCGTAGATCTCCCCGCTGTTGGGTCAGCGCGATTCTTAAAACCATGCTTCGCATCGATGGGTGCAGGACGCGTAGTCGGCGAATATCCAGCGTTATCTCTCTAGCGGTTTTTTTCTTCACGATTTGTTGGAAAGCCGTTTGCGCAGCGGATTCAATAAAGTCGTAGTCCAAAGCGCTGGTTTCGGCCAAACGCGCCAAGGATGTCTTGATGGCTGGAAATTTTTTTTCTAACGAGGGTAGTACTTCCCAACGTAGTTCGTTGCGCAAGAATTCGCGGGAACGGTTGGTGGGATCAATCCGATAACAGATTTTGTTGGTTTTAAGAAATGAAAGAATTTCTTTTTTGGTGATTTTAAGCAAGGGGCGAATAAAAATTATTTTCTCCCAACTTCTTTTGGGAAGCATGCTCCTCAAGCCTGATAGTCCGGATCCCCTTAAAATACGCATTAAGACGGTTTCAGCGAGATCATCTTGAGTATGCCCCAGCGCAACGGTATCGAATTTAATTTGGTTGGTTAACGTTTGGAAATAAGCGATCCTTCCCTCCCGAGCCACTTCTTCCAAGGATGATTTCTGGGGTGAGGTTTTAACAGGGATTTTTTTATAATAAAAAGGAATATGTAGTTGTTGACATAATGATTGAACGAAGTATTGGTCTTGGTCCGCGCTTTTTCTTAAAGCATGGTTGACGTGTGCCACGCTCAGGCGGATCCCAAGGATATCCCGTAAAGCGGTAAATAAGGTTAGCAATGCTGTCGAATCCGGCCCACCGGAAACAGCTACCAGGACGTGGTCTCCCGCTTTCACCAATTGATTTTGGCGAATCGCCGCTAAGAATTTTTGTTCAAGATTCATGGCGGTACTTACAGTCCCTGCAGGCCGCGTTTTTCTTGGCGGGCTTGCTGGTAGGCCGCGCGCAAGCGGGTTTCGTACTTTTTGTTGGGAGAGATGCTTTTAAAGTGAGCGTACCCTAAGGAAAGTAGTAATTCGTTAACAAAGGTTTCGTCTTCCAGAAAAACATAAGCGAGGGTATCGAAATCATCCGAATTTTTTTGGTGATCAAATTCGAGTCGGACATATTTGCCTTCGAGTAATTCTTTGGCGAAATTAAAAGCCGTTTCTTCCAGAGATGTCGTTGGGTCATCGTCCTCAATCACAAAACCGTACTGGTCTTTTTGGATGTTTTTTTGTCGGGGTTTGGCGGGAGCTTTGAGACCGATCAGTTTAACGCGTTCATTCTCCAAATTGTCGAGTAAAATGGTATCGGCCGTGAGTACTTTACGAATTTTTACCTGTTGATAAGGATTTTCTTTGTTGAGCAGATTGGTTTCAGCTTTTGCGGGGTGGTTCATGATTCCCACCGCGAAATAAAAGATCACTGAAGCAAAGCAAAATTTATTAAGCATGACCTTATTGACTTCCGTACATCTCTTTTTTGAAGTAGAAAGGTCAATAAACTACTGACCTGTCCCGACGCTTGTGAAAAAATTGACTAATGAAGTCGGGATGCCGACCTTAGGAAAGCGTCGGCATCGGGTATGAACCGAATGCTCTATTCCCGACGTTATTTGAAAATTAATGGCGAGGGAGAGAGTCGAACTCTCGACCTGTCGGGTATGAACCGAATGCTCTAGCCAACTGAGCTACCTCGCCTTTAAAATGTTGAAGTCGGGACTCCGACTCCCATAAAATGCACTTACAAATCGTCGGAGCAGCTGAGCTACGCCGCCAAATTTTTAACGTTTTATCGAAGATGGTTAATACAGCCAAGCGAAAATCGGAATTGTACAAAAACATGGCAGAAAGTGCAAGAGATTTTCCAGCGTGGTCGGATTAATAGTTCCAGTCAATCAGCTTGCCATTATTAAAGTAAAGGCGGATTGGTTTAAACGCGGGTTCCTCTCCCTCGGATTTGGGGATTTTGTAATACGACCAAATATCGGTGCTGCCTGTTTTAGAGCCTGAACTGAAGCTATCTTGGGGTTCCCCATAGAGCGAGCGAACTGTTTCAATCGGTGTTCCGTATTTGAGCGTCTTTTGCTGAAACCCTAAGAGAATGTCTTCGTAAGCTTTGACCTGCATTGCCAGCTCATCACCTTTTTTTTGGCCTCGATCCGTGACGCATCCTGCTAGGAAAGTCATCATGATGATGCTAAAGGTAACTAAATAAGTTTTTGAGGTCATGGGTCTCCTTGCTAATTGAGAAAGAATATTAAGTAAATTAATGCTGCCATGATACCAAAGGTGACAAGGTAGAAATCATTGTAATAAAAAAAGTCCTGAACGCGCTCCGACGGCGTATATTCAAACTTAATGTCTTCCGCCTCTACGGCCCCATCATTTTTAAGGCCGAGCACCTCAGTTTTCTTTAAGCGCAAAAATTGGTCGGCAATTTTGTAGGCCCGTAGTTTATTTTCTTGGACTAGGTCCATGATTTTCTTTTCCGAAACACCCAATAATTGTGCGGTTTCGCGGACGGTTATGAATTGATCGTTGGTCATTTGTCAACTTTTCCTGCGGCAGCCCAACTGTCGATTCGGTTGCGGTCAAAAACCCAAGAATCACCATTACGCGTGGCCGGGATTTTCCCGGAATTAGCGAGTTCAACAATGGTGGGTTGGTCGATTTCCAGATATTTACTCAGTTCAGCGACGTCCAAAAATTCTTCGAGCATCTGACATCGTCCTTGGAAGATGGCGCCTTCAACAATATTTAATTTTGGCGTGGAGATATTTCCGGTTAAGACGGCAGTAGGCATCAAAACTAACATTTTTTTGGCGATGACGTCCCCTTTAACTTTTCCAGCGAGGACAATGTTTTCTCCCGTGATGTGCGCTTCTACTGTGGCGGAGCTTCCGATGGTGAGCGTTCCCTTAGTGTCTAAAGTGCCGACAAAATTGCCATTAATTTTGAGGTTGACCGGATCTTTAAAAGACAAGGATCCCTGCATTTGAGCGTTGATTTCAATGACGCGTTCTTCGGGTTCTCGGTTAATTTCTCGGCGGTTTAGCACCATGGTACTCCTCCCTGGCTGTTATCAATGTTTTGGGTTTTTGGCGTGGTTAGCGATTTGTCCTTCTAATGAACGTAAACCGATTAAAACGAGAAAAACAGTCACCGTTACAACGATGGCAGCTTCGAAATCTCCCGCCCCTACCGCCATGCCGATCCCTGACACAATCCAAAGCGTTGCGGCGGTCGTCAACCCCACCACCTGTCGTCCCCCGCGAATAATCGTGCCTGCGCACAAAAATCCTATGCCGGTCACAATGTTGGAAATGATGCGCGTTGGATCCGTCGGAACGGCCTTATATATATCAGATATGTGAAATGAAGTCAATACGATGAGGCAGGATCCTACCCCAACGAGCACGTGAGTTCTTAACCCCGCGTCTTTCTGTCTCATTTCGCGTTCGATGCCGATCACGCTGGTTAATAAAATCGTCATCACAATTTTGTAGATAATGTCGATTGAATCGTTAGACATACCAGCCTCCTGATTAATTGGGTGAAAAATGCCGTTTGACCAGTCGCGGTAACGGCTCCTGCTTGTCTGGGGGCGGATTTTTGAAGATTGGGTAGCCCAATCCGGCAATCATAGCCGCGTTATCCAAACATAAAGGCAATGGGGGGCAATAAACTTTTATCCCTTCAGCATTGCCCATCGTTTCCAGTTTTTGACGCAATTCGGAATTTGCTGAAACGCCTCCGCCTACCAGCAAAGTAGAAACCTTCTTTTTGCGACAGGCCCACAAACATTTTTCAACAAGTACGTTGGTTACGCTAGTCTGAAACGCACGAGCCACATCACTGACGGCAAAATCCGGTTGCAAACGGTGTTCCCGATGGTAATAAAGAACAGCCGTTTTAATACCGCTAAAACTAAAATCAAAGGAATTCGGCAGGCTGGCACAGGGGAATTTTATTTTTCCAGCTTTTCCTTGGTTAGCCAGACGGTCAATGATCGGCCCTCCCGGGTAACCTAATTCTAAAATTTTGGCGACTTTATCAAACGCCTCTCCGACCGCGTCATCACGGGTTTGCCCCAAAAGTTGATAGTGGTGCGTGGCGCGGATATAAAACAGATTGGAATGACCTCCCGAGACGACCAACCCCATAGCCGGCAATGTAGGAATAGCCGACGCGGTGGTTGTGTCTTTGCTGGATGCATTGGCCAAGAAGTTAGCATAAAGATGGGCGTGAATGTGGTCGACTTCAATTAAAGGTTTTTTTAGGCCAAAAGCTAAGGCCCGCGCAAAAGAAATACCAACGAGCAACGATCCGACTAACCCGGGGGATTGAGTGACAGCAATCGCGTCAATCTGCGCTAGGGTTACGGCTGCTTTTGCGAGCGCCTCTTCCACCACGCCATGGATGTATTCTAATTGGCGCCGAGCGGCAATTTCCGGGATGATTCCGCCATATTTTTGATGTTGCTTTAAACTACTGGAAACGATATTGGAATGGACCCAGCGACCATCTTCCACGACACTGGCTGCGGTTTCGTCACAGGATGTTTCGATGCCAAGAATTCTCATTGGGCCTCAATAAGGTGATTGACGGGAACAATTTCAAATCCTTGCGAGCGCAATAATTTTGTTTGTTCTTTAACAATTTCCAAGGTCAGCGTACGATCATGGCCGATCGCGATAGCGGTCCCTTTTTCTTTGGCGATGCGTGCGACTTCGGCAAATTGTTTTTCAATGTAGGCTCGTTCATTTTGATTATCTAAGAAGACGTCGCGGCGCGCGAAACGAACTTCTTTGTCTTTCGCCACGCTGTCTGCGATGGATTGATTAGTCACATAGCTGTCGACAAAAAATAAGCGGCGGGTTTTAAGTCGTTCAAAAATAATTGACAAAAGCCGCCGGTCCTCCGTTGCTTTGGACCCCATATGATTATTAATACCCACTAGGTGTGGGACCGAGGCGATTGCATCATCCAATAACTTTTCAACCTTGGTGCGCGTCATGCTGGTTTTGACAATGTAGTCTTCCGGATACTTGTCCATGTTCCAATGAGGTTCCATGGGAAAGTGTAACATGACTTCTTTCTGATATTGATAAGCGCAATTGGCAATATCCCGGGAATGCGGTAAATGCGGTAATACTGCTACGGTGACCGGCCCCTCAATTTCTTTGAGCTTATCACAGTGAGAGGCATTATAGCCCCAATCATCTAATACGATGGCGATTTTAGCGCCTTTACCCGATCCCGTTGCCGTTGAAGGAGCTGGTTTGACGGTGGCAACGGGTTTGACCGGTCGGTTAACTGGTGGATCAATTTTAGCGTTCGTTGTTTCCGGCTCGGGAGTTATTGATGCGGGGTTTATTTTAGGTTGAGTCGTTTTGGGAACCGGCGATGTTGTCACAGGGGTTTTTCGAACCGGGGGATTTTCTCGTGCGGCAGTAAATTGTTTCCGAGGTTGAGAACCGGGTGTAAACTCTCCTCCTTTTTTCTGCCAAAGTAAATACGACTCTACACCCACCACAAAGAGTAGTATGAGAATGAGGAGATTACGAAAATCGCCTTTTTTCTTTTTGGCCGGCATAGAGTCGTACGGTAACTAATTATAAAAAATTATAACTTGGGATGCGAGCTGTAAACGCGGATCCCTTTAATAACGCTTAAAGCGGCCTGGACCTGATTGTCTTCTAATAATTTGGTCTTGGCTTCCTTTAATTTCTTTTCTTCTTCGTTGACGGGAGTTTCGCTGCCGCCGTTTTCTTGCTTTTGGACGTCTTCAAAAATTTTCTCAACGTCTTTATCCGTTTCGTCCTTCTTCTCTTCTTTCTTTGCGTTGAGTTTTACTTCCACGTCCGGTTGGATTCCTGTCCCATGAATGGAAACTCCTGATGGAGTAAAGTATTTGCTGGTGGTCAATCTCAGACCCGATCCATCAGGGAGAGGAATGACGGATTGAACGGAACCTTTCCCAAAAGATTTAGTTCCCACAACCACTGCGTGGTGATTGTCTTTAAGAGCGCCAGCCACGATTTCACTACCGGAAGCGCTACCTTCATTGATTAAGACGACCATCGGCCAATTGACGAATTCTTTGGCGGTATTACCGGATTTGGTGACGGTGTTTTGGGATTCCCGGCGGCCTTTGGTGGAGACGATGATTTCGCCCGCGGGGGTAAATTCCTCTGCGATTTTGATCGCAATGTTTAATAAACCTCCCGGATTATTGCGCAAATCAAGGACTAAGCTGTTAGCCCCCTGCTCCTTGAGTTTGACTAAAGCTTCATGGATTTCTTTGAAAGAATCTTCGCGGAATTCGGTAAGTCGCACGTAGCCGATGTTGTCTTGAAGAATCTGAGCATCTTTAACGTCTTGGACGTGAATGACTTCACGGGTAATGGTGAAGTTGTGAATTTTATACTCTTCTTCTCGCAAGATCGTGACTTTGACTTGGGTTCCCGGGTTACCACGCAGCTTTTTGACGGCTTCACTTAAAGTGAGGTCTTTGGTTAATTCCTCTTCAATTTTGACAATCCGGTCTCCCGCTTTGATACCGGCCTTCCACGCTGGAGTATCTTCTAAAGGTGAAATGACGGTCA
Organism: uncultured Planctomycetales bacterium; assembly: GCA_964464475.1. Lineage (GTDB taxonomy): Bacteria > Omnitrophota > Gorgyraeia > Zapsychrales > JAHFFX01 > CAYXGG01. The sequence goes on from CAYXGG010000019.1 coordinate 27,510, forward strand.
AGATACCGTCCCGAATGGAAATTTCAATGCCCAGACCCCCGAATTTTCCTTGAGTTTCGGTTTTTAGTTCTTTGTAATCATCCGGATCCAGAAATTGGCTGTGGGGATCTAGCGACGAAAGCATGCCTTTGAGCGATCCATAAATGAGGTCTTTGGGTTTTTGTTCATCGACGTATTCAGATTGGATGGTTGTCAGCGCGTAGCTGAAGAGTTCAATTTGAGAATACAAATCATCTTTAGGATCAACTTTGGCTGCGGTGGCATTCTCTCCGTTGTCTGAGCCGGCTGTTGTTTTTTCGGTATTGGTATTCGCCGGTTGACTTAACGCAATGCTGGTTAAACTAAAAAGAGCGATGAGCGACAACATTAAACTAATCGTTTTCTTACGCATGCTGGAGCCTCCTTTTAAAAAGTTCTCCGAGAATTTTAGGGTTAGCTTTACCTTGGGTTTTTTTCATGGCTTGGCCCACTAAGAATCCCATGGCGCTTTCTTTGCCGGCTTTAATTTGTTCAATGACTTGCGGATTTTCTCTGATGATGACGTCCGCGATTTTTTCTAATTCACTACTGTCGGAAACTTGTGCGAGGCCTTGTTCGGCAATAATGGCCTCGGCCGATTTTCCGGAGTCCATCATGAGTTTAAAAATATCTTTGGCTGCGAGATTGCTGACGACACCCGCTTCTACTTTTTTGATAAGCTCTACCAGTTTTGCTGGCGTTAAAGGCAGCTGATTTAACGTGGTTTTTCGCGTGTTTATTTCCTGGAGAACGGGACCAATTAACCAATTGCAAATTTTTTTGCTTTCCGGATAGAGCTGGGTGCTGGCCTCAAAGAAATGAGCGCTGGCGGGATCCTGAACAAGAACTTTAGCGTCGTATTCTGAAAGGCTGTATTGTTTCTGGAATCGATCGAGTTTAACGAAAGGAAGCTCAGGTAACGACGCGCGCGCTTCCTCAATCATGGTTGGCGACAATGTAAAAGGAACCAAATCAGGTTCGGGAAAATAACGATAATCGTGCGCTTCTTCTTTGCTGCGCATGGTAAAGGTTTGGCCCTTTTCGTCGTTCCATAAACGGGTTTCCTGAACAATGCGCTCGCCCGCCAACAACAGGCGGGTTTGCCTTTCAATTTCATAATCCAGCGAGTTCTTGACGGCTTTAAAGGAATTTAAGTTTTTGATTTCGGTTTTGGTGCCCAATCCCGTACTTCCTTTTTCTCGGAGGGAAACGTTGGCATCGCAGCGTAAGCTCCCTTTTTCCATGTCGCAGTCGGATACATTGAGGTATTGCAGCGTCAGCTTAAGCGCTGTGAGATAATCATATGCTTCCTGGGAATTGGCGATGTCCGGCTCCGTCACAATTTCCATCAGCGGGGTTCCGGTGCGGTTGTAGTCCACGAGACTGCAGTTTTGCGTCGCGTCATGGATGAGTTTTCCGGCGTCTTCTTCGAGATGCGCTCGTTTGATGCGAATGTTTTTGGGTTGACCTGCGGATGTCACGGTCAGTGTGCCGTCAAACGCGATCGGCTGGTCGTATTGAGATATCTGGTACCCTTTGGGAAGGTCGGGATAATAATAATTTTTCCGGTCAAATTTCACAATCGGATTAATTTGGGCGTTAATCGCGAGAGCGACTTTAAGCGCATGGCTTAAAGCTTTGCGATTTAAAACCGGCAGCGTCCCCGGTAGTCCTTGGCAAACTGGACACGTCTGAGAATTCGGTTCGGCACCAAAACGGTTGGCACAACTACAGAAAATTTTGGTTTCCGTATTAAACTGCAGGTGCACTTCAAGGCCGATGACGGGTTCTAATTCTTTCATAATGAATTTATAAATTCGGTTTGCGTTTATGCCAGGTGGTGTTTTGCTCAAATGTATAGGCGATTCTAAAAATCATCTCTTCGGCAAAGGGTTTGGCCAAAATTTGTAAGCCGATGGGCAAACCCGTTTTGGAGAATCCTCCCGGAATGGATATGGCGGGAATTCCAGCCAGGTTTGCGGAAATGGTGTAAATGTCAGACAAATACATCGATAGTGGATCAGCGGCCTTCTCGCCAATTTTAAACGCGGTGGTGGGAGCCGTCGGTGTCAGTACGGCATCACATTCAGTAAATACGTTATCGAAATCTTGTTTAATTAAAGTGCGCGCTTGTTGACCCCGCAAATAATAAGCGTCATAGTAACCCGAGGAAAGCGAATAAGTCCCCAGCATGATGCGGCGTTTCGCTTCTCGACCAAAACCCTGGTCGCGAGTTTCTTCATAGAGATCCACGATGGGAGATTTACGTGTTGCGGAGGGTTGAACACGTAAACCAAAACGCACGCCATCAAATCGTGCCAGGTTAGAGCTGGCTTCCGCTGTCGCGAGAATATAGTAAGTCGCGACCGCGTATTCCGTGTGCGGTAAAGATACTTCTTGGAAGGTCGCTCCTTTTTTCTTCAAAACCTCAATCGCTTCGTTCATGGCTTGGCGAACTTCCGGATCCAGACCTTCAATAAAATACTCTTTGGGAATGCCAATTTTTAGGCCCTGAACATCATTGTTCAGAGATCGCGTATAGTCAGGCACGGGCACATTGGCCGAGGTGGAGTCCCTCTCGTCATGTCCGGCAATAATGTTCAAAAGTAGCGCGCTGTCCGTGACATCTTTGGTTAAAGGGCCGATCTGGTCCAGCGAAGAGGCAAACGCAATCAGGCCGTAGCGCGACACGCGGCCATAGGTTGGTTTTAATCCTACGATACCGCAGAAAGCCGCCGGCTGCCGAATTGAGCCACCGGTATCCGAGCCAAGCGCCCAAACAGCTTCATCAGCCGCGACTGCGGCCGCGGAACCACCGCTTGATCCGCCGGGAACGCAATCCGTATTCCAGGGATTTCGGGACGGCCCAAGGGAAGAATTTTCGGTCGATGAACCAAAAGCGAATTCATCCATATTGGCTTGACCAAGAAACAAAGCCCCGGACTGCTGCAATTTTTCAATGACCGTGGCAGAGTAAGTCGGTTTAAAACCTTGGAGTATTTTGGAAGCGCACGTGGTTTCTTCGCCTTTGACACAAATATTATCTTTAATCGCGATCGGTAGTGGATAGGGCGCACTGGCTGGCAGTTTAGCAAGTCGGCTGGCGGCATCATTGAGGCGCACGTACGCCTTGATTTTTGGTTCCACTTGCTGGATGCGGTTTAGTTGAGATTGATAGATTTCCTGCGGAGATGTTTTTTTCTCTTTAAGGTAAACTAGCAGTTCATGGGCTGTCAGCGCAAAGAGATTCATTCAATAACCTGCGGAACTTTAAACGCCCCTTGTGCCTGGGCCACGGCGATAGATAGGGCTTCTTTTTGAGAAAGTGACGGTTTGATTGTGTCTTCCCGAAAGACGTCCTTGATGGGAAGTACATGGCTGGTCGGTGGTACATTGTCCACCGGTAGCCGATTAAGTTTTTCAATATAGGTTAAAATATCGCTTAATGTTTTTTGAAAAACGGGAATTTCTTCTGCGGTTAAATGCATGCGCGAAAGACCGGCGATATATTGGACTTGTTCTTTGGTAATCATGCGTAATTCCGACGCTATTTTTTAAAAAAATGCCTGAATTCAAGGGGCTATATTAACATTAAAGAAAAAACGACACAAGCCAAATTACTGCAATCTCGTTTTTAAATCTTCAGGAATTTGGGTGGGTTTGAAGTCCAGGCTTAGGCAAGCTAGGGACACTTCCGCTTCGGTCAATAATCGGCCGGAAGTTTTTTCCTGGATGGTCTGCTTGAATATAAGCTGGGCTGCGGTGATTTCTTTTAGTTCGGCGAGACAAACGATGATATCGCCATAGCGGGCCGGAGATTTGTAGGTGATGGTGCATTTACGCACCGCGTACACCAGCCCTCGCTGCTGAAAATCTGCGACGCTTAAGCCTTTATTGTTAAGGAATTCCGTGCGCGCTTCCTCCATATATTTGAGGTAATTGGCGTAATAAACAATGCCTCCTGAATCCGTGTCATGATAGTAAATTCGTTTTTCCATAGGTCCCTCTTTTAACATCCGGCAAGGGTGGTGTCAAGCGCCAATTCTTCAAAATATTGGCAGATTTTCGGTTGCGATGATCGTTGGGATATGTTATATTCCAGCCAAATACGACTGCCTGGGTCGGTGGCAATCCAATGGAGCAATCTTAACTTATGGTCGATAAAAATCCCAAAGTTCCCACCGTCTCCTCCCCCGCAGACCCGGCCAAAGAACGACGTTATTTACCTCGTTGGGAAATTAATAATCGTGTCCTTTACTGCCTGGATGGACAACCCCTCTATAAAGAAAGTTTTAGCAAGGACATTAGCTCCGATGGAGCTAGTTTTTATATTCAGGAATCGCTGGGGATCGGACAGAAGCTTTCTCTTATTTTGTTTTTGACCGAATATATGGCGGTCTATGTTCAAGCTCGGGTGCAATGGCAGCAGCCATTTGGTGAGAAATTTTTGATCGGAAGTCATTTTGAGGACATTGCTGAAAAGGTGCAGGAAATTATTTTAGAGCAGGCTTTTGCCGTCAATCCTTCCGCCATGAAGAAAAATTGGTTTGAAGGTTGGAATAAATTATAAATAATTATTCAAGTGTTTTTTCTTCCCAATCATTTCGGTGGTTGGGATTTTTTTATGGGGTCATACCGGTTCGATAGCCGGTTGATTTTTTGGTGCTCATCGGTGGCGCCGAAGTACTATAGCTGGATTTACTCGTAACGGTTTTTGTCATGGCAGCGGCTTTATTGGCATTTTTTTGGTTCTGGGCGGCTTCGGCTTTAGCGCGCTGACGGATGCGTTCATTAATGTCACTGGTTTTTTCTGTGGCTGAGCTACTATTCGATTTTTGGTTATTTATTTGAGGAGCGGCGGGTTGACTAGCCGCCTTTCTTTTTAGTTTAGTGAATTTCCCATCCTGAGTGATATTTTGAATTTCGGATTTATCAAACGTCAGCGCCATCCCGGTGAGGCTTCCATCCAAGACTAAATCTAGTGTCAGTTTGCCTTTCTCTCGGTCAACATCAATAATATTCCCTTCGACTATTTTGCCGTTGGTTAAGTAAACGATGTCGGCGTTAGCCGTGGAACAGTAAAGAATTGCGAGCATGACGAGAATTGTTGTTATTTTTTGCATATGTTTTTTCTCCGTTAAGTGCTAGTTAAAAAACAAGAAGTTATTGGATAACGTCAAGAGGTGATTTACATGCCGGGAAACCAGATTACGGATTTGCCACTGGCGTCTGTTCCCGAATAAATGCTGCCACCCTCACCATCGTTGCCCAGCGTCCCTCGGCCTCCATAGGTTGAATCATAGCCGTGTGTCACTGAACCAGTTGTGCGCTGTTGTTGAGCCATTTGCATGGCCATAGCAAGATTAACCACTGCCGGCTGTCCCTCTGCTCCCATGTTGCCCTGCGCATCCAGCCAATATCGACCGGGGTTAATTTGTCCAAAAAGTTGCTGAAGTCCTTGTTGATCAAGGAGGTGAATTTCCCGGCCATTAATAAAAATTCCTGTACCTGCGCCGGAAATATCCGCAGGCATCGGGTTGGGTAGGTCTAACCCAGCCATCACGAAACCTACCGTGGGACCGTTCTCTGTTCCCCACATCCCACTGGTCGCATCATACCAGTAACGACCATCGGGGATTTGAGTTTGTAAAGTGCTTTCTAGTGATTGTATTTTGTTATCGGTCAGTTGAACCCGGTTAAAATAGATTTGCCGTGAATTCGTAGTATTGGACATTGTCATCTTTTTCTCCGGAGTGATCGTTTTGGGCTCGGTGGCCGTTTGATTGTCAGTGGAACCGCAGGAGGTCACGGTGAACAGCATTAGCAACATGAAGCAGGATCTGAATTTAGATTTTCTTTTGTTTGTTGATAGATGTGGAATCATAACGATTTGTCAATTTTTGCGAGGTTTAAAGTTTGAGTTAACTCGACAAAGTTTTGTAATGTGAGTTCTTCTGGCCGGGCCAACAGGGGCAATTTTAGCCTATTGATAACGGCGGCCAGCTGTTGTTTATCATAATGTTGATTTAACGCGTTGAGTAAAGTTTTTCGTCTTTGTTGAAAGGCACAGCGAATCAGCGTAAAGAGTAAGGACTCATCGTCGCACGGGAATCGGGGCTGCGGTAATATTTCTAATTTAAGAAAACAGGATTGGACCTTGGGAACAGGAAAAAAGCAGGTGTTTTTAATTTTAAAAAGAATGCTGGGATTAGTCGCGAACTGCACAAAGAGGCTTAAGGGGCTGTAATCTCGGGTTCCCTTTTGGGCTACCATCCGGCGACCAAATTCTTCTTGGACGGTGATGTAGGCTTCCTTGATAAACTGACGATGCTGGATGATCTTTTCGAGTATCGGTGAACTAATATTGTAGGGAAGATTTCCGATAAGTTTAGTCCCGGTTTTAAGTTGGGAAAAATCATAACGCAGGATATCTTCTTTGATGATGGTTACGTTACTGTCGCTAAATTGATGTTGTAATTGTTGAGCTAACTGGCGGTCTGTTTCGATGGCTATAACGTTGTTAACCAGCGGGGCGATGTGTTGAGTTAAGGCGCCTTCTCCGGGTCCGATTTCTAAGATGGAATCATGGGACTGTAGTTGGCAAGCCGTAATGATTTTTGTTATTACGCGTTGATCACGCAAAAAGTTTTGTCCGAGAAATTTTTTGGGCAATGGCATGAGGGTTATGACCGAGATAACCGATCCGCAAGCTCAATCGCTGCAATCATGGATTGAGGGTTGGCTCGGTTTTGGCCCGCAATATTAAACGCGGTCCCATGTGCAGGCGAAGTGCGGATAAAAGGCAGTCCTACCGTCAGGTTGACCAGTCGGTCCCAATCTTTGGCCTTGACGGCAATTAATCCTTGGTCATGGTACATCGTAACCAGCGCGTCGAACTGTTTCGCGACGTGTGGCGTAAACGCCGTGTCTCCCGACAAAGGACCTTGTACTCGAATTCCCAAGCGTTGGGCTTTTTGGATGGCGGGGATAATGGTGGTTATCTCTTCTCGACCTAGCGTTCCCCCTTCTCCCGCGTGCGGATTGAGTCCCGTTACGCCAATCGAGGGGCGCGCGATTTTAAAGAAAGATTTGAGCGCGCCCTGGGCTAACCGGATTGTTTCCAAAATATTTTGAGTGGACAGCGCTGAGGAGACAGCCTTGATTGGTAGATGGCGAGTCACCAAGATGGTCTTAATACCCCCGCCGACAAACATCATCCCAAATTTTTTTACGTGAAAAGCTTCCGCGAGGTATTCGGTATGGCCGTGGAAATGACGATCCAGCAGATTAATGGCTTCCTTGCAGACGGGTGCGGTAACCAGCGCGCGCGCTTGCCCGCGTTGAATCAGAGCGCAGGCACTTTCTAAATAATCCAGGGATGCCTGGGCGCAAATACGGCTGGGTTTGCCGATTCTCCACCCGGATTTAGGTAAATTTTTGAGATCCAGAAAAGTACAATTGCTGGGTAATTGGGGACAATGCCGTTGAAAATGGTTAAATTCACCAATGATCAGTAAGTTTTTTAGTTTGCGAATAGCTGAGGATTGGATCGCTTTAGCTGCTACCTCCGGCCCAATGCCCGCAGGATCTCCTAGAGTGATGGCGACAGGTTTACTTCTTGATTTCAACATAAGCGGCTTTGCGCAATTTTGCCAGCCAATTTTGGTAAAGTTTCTTAAATTTCTTTTGAAAGATTAAGTCGTAAATATCAGCGCGGGCTTTGTCTAATCCAACGGTCTCGGTGGGAATTTTCTTAACCAACATAAAAATATAAGCGCCGTTGTCAGCTTCTAAGACCGAAGACACTTCCCCTTCCTGTAGACGGAAAATAGCTTCTTCCAGCGTGGGGATAAGCGTCCCTTTTTCGATGGTTCCTACGGCTGGGGCTTTGGAAAATTCTTTAGCAACATCGCTAAAAGGCGTTCCCGAGCGGATTTTGGAAAGAGCCTCCTGGGCCGTTATGGCCCAGGTCTTTTTATCCGCATCATACGGAATGAAGATGGAGTCCACTTGGGCGCGTTCGGGTTTGGTAAAATTCTCCAAATGGGCGCGATAATAATCGGTCACTTCCTGAGGGTTGACAAAAATCTTTTCTTTGACTTCTTTTTCTACAATGTAGCGCATCTTAAATTGATCGGTAATGCGTTTGCGTAAATCAGAAATAGTTAATCCATCTTTGGTGATGGCGTCCACAAACGCTTTGTCGCTGGGGTAACGTTTGCGAATGTTGTCGATTTTTTCATCAATAGCTGAATTGCGAATGGTCATTCCCTTACGATTAGCTTCATCCAAGAGTAGTTTGTTTTCAATTAAGTGATTAATGCCTTCCCGTTCATATTCCGCGACCGCCGCTTCAATATCTTGTGGGCTTTTCCCGTCTGCTTGTAGCTGTAAGTAGTACGCTCGTAGAAACTCCTGCATATCTTTGAGCGTAATGATGTCATCGTTGACGATGGCGAGAATCGTATCATTGATGGCCAAGGTGGGTGAGACACCCCAGCATAAGCTTAGAGATAAAAGGATTCCGGCTGTTGATAATTTAAGTTTGCGCATGGGTTGTTTCATCCACCCTCCCTTTGCCTAGTTTAAGATGATCGATGGATTCCTTGAGCATTCGGCAGTAAAGATCAAAACCGACGTGCGAAATATAACCGTGTTGCTGTTGACCTAATAAATTTCCGGCACCTCTAATTTGCAAATCTTCGAAAGCAATATGAAAGCCTGATCCGAGATCAGAGAATTTCTCGAGCGCTTTAATGCGTGCTTTGGCTTCGTACGATAATCGTTCTGGCGGTGGTACGATAAAATAAGCAAAAGCTCGTTGGGTGAATCTTCCCACACGGCCGCGCAATTGATGCAAATCGGACAGACCAATTCTCTCCGCGCGATTCACAATCAGAGTATTCGCGTTCGGGACATCAATGCCAGATTCAATGATCGTGGTGCACACCAAGATATCTATCTCGTTGGCGAGAAATTTTAGCATAATTTCTTCCAAAAGTCTTCCCGGCATTTGTCCGTGAGCGACCGCCACACGCGCTTTGGGCACTAATTTCTTGATCTGGTTACCCATTTTGTCGATATCTTCGACCCGGTTATGCAAGAAAAAAGCCTGTCCTTTACGGCGTAATTCTTTTTCGAGAGCAGCTTGGATAATGTCTTCGTCCCATTCAATGATATGGGTCGCAACGGGATGGCGGTTTTTGGGTGGAGTGCTGATAACCGACATATCTCGGGCTCCGGCCAATGCCATATATAGCGTGCGAGGAATGGGTGTGGCGGTTAAGGTCAAGACGTCACTGAGCAATTTATAGTGCTTCAGTCTTTCTTTGGCGCGAACGCCGAAGCGTTGTTCTTCATCAATGATAATTAATCCGAGATCTTTAAATTCAATGTCTTTGGAAAGTAGTCGGTGAGTGCCGATGACGATGTCCACTTTTCCGGCTTTTAACTGGCGGATGGTTTTGGTTTGTTCTTGCTGGGTACGAAACCGTGACAGCATGTCGACTTCAACCGGAAAATCTTTGAGGCGACGCTTAAAATTAACATAGTGCTGCTCAGCCAACAC
>CAYXGG010000019.1:37195-45105 GCA_964464475.1 uncultured Planctomycetales bacterium
CCGGAAAATCTTTGAGGCGACGCTTAAAATTAACATAGTGCTGCTCAGCCAACACGGTGGTTGGTACCAGGATCGCGACTTGCTTTTCATCCATGACCACCTTAAAAGCGGCGCGCAAAGCCACTTCGGTTTTTCCATAGCCGACGTCCCCACAGAGCAATCGGTCCATGGGGTGAGGCATTTCTAAATCCGCTTTCACTTCTTTGAGCGCTTGGACTTGGTCAGGTGTTTCTTCAAAAGGAAAAGTTTTTTCAAATTCTTCCTGCCAAGAAGTATCGCGCTGGAAAGGATGTCCCGGAAGCGCAGCCCGCAAGGCCTGAGTATGTAGCAATTCGGCCGCTAAGGTCTCTATTCTTTTTTGAATATGATTTTTGATGCGCTGCCATTCTTTGGAACCTAATTTGAATAGTTTGGGCGGAATTTTGGTAAATCCGACGTATTTCTGAACGAGGTTGAGGTCGTGTTTGGGAACGAAAAGTTTGTCCCCTCCGCGGTATTCAATAACGAGATGCTCGTGGGCGTTGCTGCCGGGGCTCGGATCGCTCATGCCTAAGAATTTACCGATGCCGTGCTGGTGGTGAACCACGTAGTCGCCCTTCTCAATATCAACGAAGTAATTGAGCGGTTGCTGCGATGAGAAGACCGATATTCTTTCTTTGCGCTTGGCGGGCAACAAAAAAACAATCTGATGGGGCCAGAGTGGCTCGCCGGTCAAAAGATGAAAATTCTTAATGCCTAAGATCGTGTCATTGTCGAATTCAATGCGTAAGGGCTCATCAAAGTGGTAAGGATAAATATCCAGGATCCCTCCGCGTTGCGCGAAGTCTCCCTCCTGTATGATACGCGGTACTTTGTTATAGCCTAAAGCAACTAGCGCCTTGAGGACGGTTTCGATGGTGATGGATTGCTGGACGAAGAGTTTGAAGGATTGATACATCGTAGTTGGTAATGAATTAAAATCTTGAGAAATTCCGGAGTTATTGACTTTTCTTCTACCAAAGATAATAAGGTAGTCAACCCGCCTGCCGGTTGGCTGGCTTCCTCCTATCTTTAGAAAGGAAAAGGCCAGTAGAATAACAAGAATGTTATTTAATGAGTGTTAATAATAGGCCGCCATACAGTAAATAAACCAGGAAAATATTCTTTTCTTTGGCATTGGGTTGATTAATCATCCAGAAACTAAGTCCGGCAAAGATCAGCGCCAGTAAGATTAAGATGGCGGGGGCGCGTGTCGGAACGATCAGCAAGGCGGATAAGACATATCCCGAGGCGGCCAGGCAGGCGACAAGGAATCGCCCCTTTTGTTCTCCCATCAGGACTGGAATCGTTGCAACTCCTAAGAGTTTGTCTCCGGTCATATCCTTAAGATCTTTAACACCCGCTCCTAAGCAAAATACCAATAACACCATAAAGGCAACCTGAGTATCAATGGTGGGGATTTCTCCGGGCGGACTTAAAGCTGTTTGGCCGATGAGAAAGGCCAGGAGTGCCTGCCCTCCGATGGTTAAGATTGATAACGGCAAGAAGCGTTTGAAGTGAAACGGCGGCACCGAATAAACAAAATAAATAGCCACAAAAAGCAGCGTCAGCATAAAACAAGCGCTAGACACCCACCAGGCAAAGAGTAGTCCCCAAGAAAGAAAAATGAGGCCAATGGCGAAGTATTCTCCGGGGGGTATTTTTTTCTGAGTCAGGGGCCGGGTTGGGTTGGAATGTTCATCGCCTTTTAGATCAACCAGGTCATTGACCACCACGGAAAATTGAAAAGCAAAGATAATAGCCAGCAGTATGGAACCCCCTTTGATCAAAATAAACAAATCTTGGAATAGGTTTGCTGTCATTTGTAATTTCAAACCGAGCAGAATAAGAAAGCAATAGTGAGCGCAGCGTTCCCAACGAAAATTATTTAATAAGGCCTTACATTTGAAGACATCGTAGCGCGCATACCAGATGCCAGCCAGTAAGACGCCTAATCCCAATTGAACAATCACCGTCACTGATTCATCCAAAGTGGCCCCTACCGGCTCAGTGGTCCAAAGTTTAATGAAAGGATAGATCAGCAAATTAAAAGAATTGCTGATTAAGGCGGGTAAGGCCACGTAAGCAAAACAGCAGGTGAAAATGGTTAGGCCCCCTCCGATCGCGGCCGCGACGCGATTGGTTTTTAGCCAAATGTAACTGCCCGAAAGGATCGTGATCATCGCGATTTCTAAACGCAGGCTGCCGGGTAATTCTGGAATGGAAAAAAACGGGTTGAAGAAATTTAGGAATTTAATTCCGGCGTTCTCAAAAATGTAATTGTAGGCAACGGTTCCCTTATTTGTCAGAAATGAAGAAAAGAAGTCAATGATGACGGGGACGAGGATGACGGCAAAGCATTTGAGTCCGGTTCGCGAAACGTTAATGATGGGGACCGCGGTGAACAGATGCAGTGTGACGATGACCGCCAGAAGAACTGAAAAGAAGAATATCGGAACGTGCAGTAAGTCAAACGAGGTAGCCTCAGGAAATTTATGATAATCAACGAGGCTTTCAAAGCTATTGCGGATAAAAATAATAAACAGTGCTGATGCGATCCACCCGCCAAGGCCGATGGTCTGCTGTTCCCAGCGGTCAATGAGGCCAATAAGGTATTTTCGCATAAAGGATTTGGGCACCAATAATGTTGAGCGAAAAGTCGGCCCAGCGTCTAGATTTTTAGCCGGATTTTTTATGCCAGGCTAAAACCAAAGGTGACGCGATAAATATTGTGGAATATACCCCCGACACAAAACCGACGAGCAGGCATAGCGCAAAGGTATTTAGTACCTCGCCACCAAAGAAGTATAGTGAAACAACGGTAAGCAAGGTCACCGAACTGGTCAGAATCGTTCGTCCTAAGGTCTGGTTAACGCTTAGGTTGATGATGTCCTTAAGCTCCATCTTTCTGTTCTTGGCCATGTTTTCTCGGACCCGGTCATAGATGACGATGGTATCGTTAATTGAATACCCGGCGATCGTCAACAGGGCCGTCACCACCAAGAGGTCAATTTGTCTTCCCATAAAAACTAAGAGGCCAGCCGCGATAAAAACGTCGTGCAACAACGCGATAACCCCAGCCACCGCAAAATCAAAATGCTTAAAACGAAACCCAACGTAAAGTAAAATTCCTCCGAGTGCAAGAATAATGGCCCAGGTGGCGCGAGTGCGCAACGTTTTCCCCACCACGGGCCCGACTTTTTCTACTCTAAGGACATCGAAAGAGTTGCCGGCTAATTTTTCTTTGAATGCGGCGTTGACTTTGTCGTACGTGTCTTCATTGGTCCGAATAATAATATTTTCGGGTGCGTTGGCAATCTGCTGGATAACAGCGTCTGCGATCCCCGCTTCTTTAAGCAGCGTGCGAACTTTATCGGCGCCAACGACAGAGGTAAAACGATATTCCTGTACTTGCCCCCCGGCAAAATCAATCCCGTACATGGTTTTACTTTTGGTGATTAAGCTGAAAACGCTTAAGCCAATAACCGCCAGGGACAGCGTGTAAAAAATAAAACGTTTGCTGATAAAATCAATTTTGGTATCTTTGAAAAATTGCAGCATGGGTAATGATTTTAGGAATTTGCTGCTTAAACAAATTTCAAAGATCGTGCGAGTCACTGTGAGCGCGGTAAACAAACTAGCCACCAACCCGATTGTTAGGGTGACGGCGAAGCCTTTGATGGGGCCGGAACCAAACTGATAGAGCATAAAGGCAGCGATGAGCGTTGTAAAATTTGAATCAAATATGGCGGTAAAAGCGCGATTATAGCCATTACTAATCGCGGCGGATAGCGGTCGTCCATTGCCGAGTTCTTCTCGAATGCGTTCGTTAATGAGCACGTTGGCATCAACGGCCATCCCTAAGGTTAGGAGGATGCCCGCGATCCCGGGAAGGGTTAACGTCACAGGAGCGTTAGGAAGCATGGCGTTTAAAAAGCCCATGAATCCGACAATGATGAGTAAGTTTAATCCCAGCGCCAGATCCGCGACGACACCGGCAAACAAATAATAAATACCCATAAAAATAAAAACGCCGCCTAAACCAAGGACGATAGCATTAATACCGGCTTTGATGGAATCTTGTCCAAGCAATGGACCGATAGTCCGTTCTTCTTCAACCCTCATAGGAGCCGGTAAGGAACCTGAGCGAAGCGCTAAAGCGAGCATTGATGCTTCCTCAAATTTAAACATGCCGGAAATTTCCGCGGTGCCTCCTAAAATGGCTTCTCGGATATTTGGCGCGGAAAGCACTTCGTTATCCAAAACAATCGCCAGCCGTTCTCCGACATTTTTTTTGGTTAATTCGGCAAAGGCTTTGGCGCCTTTATCATTAAATTCTAAGGAAATTTTGGGTTCACCAAAACCAGAGGAGTCAAAATCCACCCGCGCGTTTTTAACCACCTCGCCGCTTAAAGCAGCTTTTTCTTCAATCAAGATGGGCGAATTGTCTTCTTTTTTGATAGTTTTTAAAACAAATCCCGCAGGAACTTGGCCGGCCAGGGCATTTTTAAGGGCATTAGGATCAGAGTTGACCATACGGAATTCCAGTTGCGCCACACGTCCAATCATGTCCAGGGCTTTTTGCCGATCCGTGATACCCGGCAATTGCACGATGATTTCATTTTCTCCCTGACGTTGCAGCAGTGTCTCTCCTACCCCCAACCCGTCAATGCGGTTACGCAAAATCTCCATCGCCCGTAAGACCACATCTTCGCGTCGGTCTGCCGGCATATTTTCATTTTCAACCTTGAGGACCAGATGCATCCCGCCTTTTAAATCCAGACCAAGATTGATGTGTTTCTCTAAAGGTATACAAAAATATAAAGACGCAGCAATAATGCCGAGTATGGTCAGCGATTTTATTTTGAGATTTTTATTCATTCCTTCTTCCTTGTTGACGGATATGATTGAACTTATTCTATAACTATACGGAAAAACTACCTAGCTGCCCGTCACAATCGTGGCGACGGCTTCTTTGTCGACTTCCATTCGAGCGTTATCATCGATACGAATAACGACGGTTTTATCTTTGACATTGACCACGGTACCGTGAATGCCTCCTACTGTAACTACTTGGTCGTTTTTTTTCATGCCGGCCACTTGTTTTTGCAGTTGGGTCTGCTTATCTTTTTGTGGTTTGATCAACAGCACATAAAAAATCAAAAAAATCGCGATCGGAGGCAATAAATGCACAATCGGATTAACGGCTCCTTCGGGAGACATAGAATATCCTTTGGTAGATCGAGGTGTTAAATTATTTCGCTTTTTTGACTAAACTGCGAACCGTGTCACTCATCTGAGCGCCCTTTTTGACCCACGCGTTAATTTTCTCTTTATTAACGGAGAGCAACGCCGGCTTTTTGGCGGGATCATAATAACCCACGATATCGAGGTTTCTGCCATCACGGCCTTCTTTTTTGCTGATGACAGCGATGCGGTAATTGTAAGTTTTCTTAGCGGCTTTGCCACCTTTTTGAAGACGAATGCGTAACTCCATGCTGCGTGTTTCCTTTCTGATTGTTGCTGCTGTTGTTGGTTGTGTTATTTAATGTGATGTGCTAATTCAATGGCTTTTAATTGGGCACGGGCTTTATTGAGCGTCTCTTGAAATTCTTTTTTAGGGACAGAGTCGGCCACGATGCCCGCTCCGGCTTGGGTATAGGCAATCCCTTGATGGACAACGATGGTTCGGATCGTAATGCACGTGTCCATGTCACCGGAAAAACTAAAATACCCAATACAGCCCCCGTACGGACCGCGTTTGGTTGTTTCTAAATTATCAATGATCTCCATGGCGCGGATTTTAGGCGCGCCGGAGAGCGTTCCCGCAGGAAAACAGGCTTGTAAAACATTTAGTGCATCCTGATCCGGTCGTAGCTTCCCTTGGACGTTGGATACAATGTGCATGACGTGAGAATATTTCTCCACGATCATAAAATCCGTGATTTTAACGCTTCCTCGCTCGCAAACTCGTCCTAAATCATTGCGGCCCAGGTCAACGAGCATAATATGTTCGGCTTTTTCCTTCGGATCGTCAAGTAAATCTTTTGCTAATGCTAAATCTTCTTTAGGGGTCTTGCCGCGTTTGCGGGTTCCCGCGATAGGTCGGGTTTCCACAATGCCTTTCTCACAGCGAACCAAAAGTTCTGGAGATGACCCTACTAGATGGGTTCCCGCAAGGTTTAAGTAATACATGTAAGGAGACGGGTTTAAAATACGTAGCGATCGGTATAGTTCTAATGGTGCTACGTTGATGGGCGTGGCGAAACGCTGGGAGAGGACTATTTGAATAATGTCCCCCGCTTTAATATGTTTCTTTCCTGCAGACACATTCTGGAGAAAATTTTTTTCGGTCAAATTAGATGTTACGTTTAGTTTGAATTGTGGAACTCGAGGAGACTCGGCCGGTAAAGGTTTCTTTAAGTCGAGAAACGTTTGCTCAATTTTTTTTAGAGCACGGCGATAAAGGATTTTTTGTTGCGACACAGAACTTCCCTGCGGAACGTGAACGCAGCTGATCAGCAGGATCTTATGGTGCCGATGATCAAAAATAACCAAGTCTTTGGCAAGAACCAGGCAGATGTCCGGCAATTTTAAATCGTCCGGCGGTTGATTTGGCAGGCGTTCGAAAAAGCGTACGGTGTCATAGCCGATAGTCCCAACCAAACCACCGCAAAATCCCGGAAGATTCGCATTGGGGACAAACTTGAACGCTCGCATGATGTCGCGGACGATCTCGAGCGGTGATTGCTGAAAGTTTTGTTCTCGAGTGGTAAATCCTTGGACGGTTTTTTCTTGAATCGTTACCTTGCGGCCAAACGACGTCAGGACCAGTTCCGGATCTCGAGCGATAAACGAATAGCGGGCAATTTTTTCTTCCCCCTCCACCGATTCCAAAAGAAAAGAATAGCGGGCTTTCGCGCACAATTTACTGTACACGGAGACCGGCGTTTCCAAATCACCGAGAATTTCTCGATAAACCGGAATGAGGTTGCCTTTTGTCGTAAGTTTGAGGAAATCTTTTTCTGATGGGAAAACCATAGGGTTTCTGGGATGTTTATTTAATTTTGACCGATCGATAAAAACAGCTTTTTTTCATGGTATGACAGGCTGAACCAATTTGTCTGACTTTAATGAGAATCGTATCCAGGTCACAATCGTAAGCTAGACTCTTAACAAATTGAAAGTGACCCGAGGTCATGCCTTTGACCCAGTATTCCTGGCGCGAACGTGACCAAAAACAAGTTTTGCCTAGTTTGATCGTTTGTTTAATGGACTCAAGATTCATATAAGCTAGCATCAAGACTTCCTTTGACTTGTAATCTTGAATAATCGCCGGAATCAACCCCTGGTCATTGAATTTTAATTTGTTGAGTGTTTGTTTCGTGATAATCACTTTCTCTTCGGGTTTCATAATCTAACCTCTATGGTTTTGGCTTTTAAATATTCTTTCACTTGTCCGACGGTCAATTCGCCGTAATGAAAAACTGAAGCCGCGAGTGCCGCATCCGCTCCCGTTTGGGCGAAGACCTGATAAAAATCTTCTAGTTTACCGGCGCCTCCTGAGGCGATGACTGGAATAGTCACGGCCTGGCAAATGGCTTGAGTTAGGGCTAAGTCATAGCCGTTTTTGGTGCCATCAAAATCCATGCTGGTTAATAGAATCTCCCCTGCCCCCAACTGCTGGGCTTGACGGGCCCAAACAATGGCGTCGCGTCCGGTCGGGTTTCTTCCGCCGTGAGTAAAGACTTCCCAGTGGTCGCCAACTCGTTTGGCGTCAATCGCCACCACAATGCATTGCGCGCCGAATTGGCGCGAGGCTTCCGTAATCAAGGCCGGATTTTGGATGGCCGCCGTGTTGATGGATACTTTATCGGCGCCGCTTTTTAAAA
>CAYXGG010000020.1:0-41253 GCA_964464475.1 uncultured Planctomycetales bacterium
AGTCTACCCAAACGTATTAATTGTTTGGCCTTACTGAGTTCCGATTGATGACTCTCTAATTCATGGATTAAAGCTTTTTGAGCAACTGACCTGGCACGATCATCCTTCTTTTTAGAAAGGAACATCGCATAGTTAAACAGGGCATCCCGCTTCTGCCAACTCGGATTAGCCAACAAAAACTCGAATAGTCTTTCAGCTGGATCATAAAGACCTTGGGCTGGATACAATGCGTACGCCAAAACATTCAAATTAATTTTTAAATTCTCTCGCGCTCCAAAACGATAGTAATTAAACAGCAATAACGCGCACAAAACGATCACAAAAGAAATAATCTTTCGATGAGTCAAACGATAATTAAAAGAGACCATACATTGGAAGAGAAACCCGCACGCGAGAAACAATTCAGCAATCTCATCTTTACGAATAATCACTGAGGTAGGAGCCAAATTCAAAATAATACCAATCACCAAGAAAGGATAAGCACCGCGCACACACAGCGGGATCCCCCATTTCTTGACTGCATTTTGCCAAAAAGGAAAACGCACCCAAAAGCGGCCACTCATCCAAGCTAAAATCCCACATGAAAAAACTTTAGCTAAGATACTTTGCTTTCCCCACAAGTTGTGCAGATTCAATTCTCCTTGGGTACTTAGCCGCCCTAAACGATATGGCGTTTCAAAACCAAAGAGTCGTTGCCCCCAACTAATTTCTTCCATAGCGATAAAAGCTAACAAAAAAGCAAACACAATAAATCCCGGCTTACGAAATTCTATCTTCTGATAAACAGCCACCAAAATCAAAACAGCAGAGAACATATAAGCAAGAAACGTGAAGGTTTCCCCGATGAGATCCTCAGAAATCAATAAAGAATAATAAAAAGGCGCGTTAAGATACGTCCAAAGGACAAAAAGAAAAGCAGTTAAAGGTAAAAGAAAAATCATGAAGTTGAGATTCCAAACACGAGGGCTGGGTTTAATGCTCGCAGACGTCCTTCCAATTCGAAATTAATAATCTTTTTATAGATCAGGTTTCAACTAATAAAGACAAATCAATAAAGAATTTGGCCGCCCAGCTAATTTCTTGATTATCAAAATAAGGCACCTTTCTTCCTATGCCCCCGAAAAAACCACCGCTTGGATTTTGTATCTTCATTAAATAACGATGCGCCTTTTGAGCTAGCGCAAAATTCTTTAGCTTGGCCCAGGCTATTCCCAACTGAGCAACTCCCGTAGGGCAAACCCAAGTTGCCCCCGGAAATGCCGGAATCTTCCCATCAGGCTTCATGACAGCTTCGGCCTGCGCCAACCCTGCGTTAGCCAAATCGACCTCGCCCAAATCAACCAAGGCTTCCATCATATATCCAAAATAATGGGATAGTGTTCCCAACTGCGGTTTAAACTCGACTAAATCCTTCTTGGTTCTGAAATATTCCATACCGCGTTTTGCTGCGGCCAAATAACGCGGTTGATTTAATTTTACTCCGGCAAAAAATAATGGAGGTAGAACATATAAATTTCCATATTCTGAAAGCATTTCGCCGTTAGAAAGCACCCACATGTCATAGGAAGGCGTCAAAACTTCCCCCTTTGCACTAATATTTCTGGTGACATAATCACAAGCTTTCACTAAATGACTTTCAAACTCCTGATATTCATCAACCACCGCAAGAAACCCTCGAATAATTTGCGCGGTATCAAACGTATACGCGACGCTGTCTCCAGGAGCCAGAAAAGACCCATCCTTTTGCTGTATGCTAGCTTCCCATTCCGCAAGATCAAAGGCAAAATCTTTCTCTCCGGCGTTATACAACGATTCAATCAGATACCCCGTGACTTCCGGTGAGACGACATCGGTCAAATGATGAACCCGGACCCCACTTTTGGAGATTCGATTCTTTTTAACCCAGTCCAGCGCCAACTCTAATGATGGTAAAGCCGATTTGCTTCTTGATTCTTTTGATGAGTCATCTTTTTTCATCTTTCCTGAATAATCCTTTGATTTTATTTTTATAGATTCTTACAGAAAAAACCTTTAGCAATACACTTAAAAAGAAATGCCATCGCGCGGATGCTTTTTTCTCCGCCTTTTGATACCAATCAGCAATTCTCTCATGATGCGCCGCTAACCCGGCTATTCCCACGTACCGAATAATTGCCAGTGAATGCTTACGCACAATCTGACCATACCCTAACGCGTTCAGCAAATGGCTGCGGGAAATTGCATTATTCGTCCGGTAATCATATATAAAAGTCGGGCGTGGTTCAAAACCAAAAGCAAAAAACTGCGCTAACCGAATCGACGTTTCCCACTCTTGGTAAGCTTTGATTGACTCATCCAAATAACCAATTTTCTCCAAAGCAGATCTTTTGACCAGTAACGATGGGAATAATGTTCCAGCGCTGCTTAACATCTGTTGATAGACCCAGCCTTTCCACTCCGGGACATGATAAAATTCTTGCGGCTTCTCAGGAAAAACAATGTAGGCTGGGGAATGAACAACTGATACCTGGTCGCGTTCGGCGACAGACAACCTATTTTCTATACTGTCAGGTAATAATTGATCGTCGGAATCCAAGAAAGCAATCCATTCGCCTCGAGAGGCTTTAATCGCCGCGTTGCGAGCGCATTGAGCCCCCTGATTCTTTTGTTGCTTAATAAGATGAACACGCGGGTCAGTCTGAACGATAGCATTAACAACGTTGCACGTGTCATCCGTCGAACCATCATCTGCCACGATAATTTCCCAAAACGGATAAGTTTGTGTTTGGACACTGCGGATCGTGTCAGCAATCGTATGAGCACGATTATACGCCGGAATAACAACGCTGACTAACGCTGGCATGGCTTATTCATTTCTTTTTCTAACTCAAGTAAATATAAAAGCACCAACGGAGGCACACGCGCGACTAAATCTTGACAATATTTCCGGTTGGTTATCGCCTTCACCAATCTAGGAAAAACATACCGCATATTAATTAATTCCGAACTTATCTTGAACTGTCTCAAGGTATGGCTGGCAATGTCGCGCATAAAGCCAACATAATGCTCTTGCGTGTCATACCGTACCTTTTCACCATCAAAAGGAATATGTGTGTATTGGGGGTACGTAGTTTGGATGACGGCTGACTGCAATGTCCTATCCCGTGCCAACTCCAGAGGCAAACTGGCATGAAAATCAAAAAAGTCATCGTCTAGGTACGGGCTAAAGACTTTGGAAAAACCCGCAACACGATAGGGACACAAGGATATCTCTCGACGGGTTCGATTCCAGAAATAAAATGAGGCGGCGGGGTTTATGGCCTGAGAGTGACTCGCTAATTCATCCCGCAAACAATCAAGAGCATTCTCATAAGAAGCGCGGCCGAACACTTCCGGATGCAGCAAGCCCTTCAACCCTTCCTCTTGAGCCATACCCCAAATACCGAACAATTCTTGAGCGAGTTCTCCAAATTTCTTCTCTCGCATCAGCCCTTCATGATGCGGGTATCGAGCCACCAAGGCAGTAATGTCCCCGCCAATACCGTCATAAATAATGTCCGCCTCATTTCGCGCGGAATCCAAAGCATCCAAATACCAAGTATGTTCATCGCTGCAAAAGCTACACAACCGAAAACACCGCAACTCATTATTTATCCGCCGACGCTCATGGTATTTAATCATATGTGGTAAACCCAAAGACTGAGCGACAACGGTGGCTAAGTCGATGTCATTATCTCCATACGGCGGATAACGCAGCGTTGATAAACAAAACTTAGGGTGATATCCCATTTGAACCAACTCATATAAAATCAAGCGCGAATCGCGACCTCCGCTGAGAGGAACGATAAATTCGGCTTCCGGTTTACGTCGGCGTAGCGCCTGCCTAAAAAGCTCACGGTATTGCTCTATCGCTTTAGGTAACGAAATAGGCTTAGGGTTGAGAACGAAGCGACCTCCCTCGATAGACAATTGATTTTCTTTCCAACAAAGCGTAGCCCCTGGAGGGACAGCTTTAATGTGTTTAAACGGGGTGTCATCTTTAAGGAAGAAACCTAACCGGAAGAAAACCGCCAGCGCTTGGCAATCGAGTTCTTGCTTCGAAATTTGGGATAAAATGGTGGGGATCGATGAGGAAACACAAAGCTCATTAAAGCGCCAATAATAAAAAACAGGAAATATTCCGTAACGATCGTTAATTAAAGTAAATTCCCGACCATTCCAAGACCACTGAGCAAAAATTCCATCCGATCGATTATTGCCCTGTCGAGGGAGGACTTCGCCTAAAGCAACATTCTGGGCCCCACGGGTGATGAGTCCTCCCCGGTCAGACTTCAAATAAAAGAATTCGTCCGCCATAAACTGCTAAATTGCATTCTGTTAGTACATTACAAGACAAGTTCTAAGGACTTTTAAATTGATTAAAATTAACATCAAATGATTATTTTTGCATCTTATTCCTTTAAAATCTGACCTCCATTCCAAGAATTAGCAAGGAACTCGCTTACTCAAGAGAATAAAAGAAAGAATACCTTAGCCGTTCAAGAAAAAGGAAACATCATTCCTCATTACGACGCGGTTCAATATCTCGATTTGAAATTCTTTCAAATTCCAGAAATCCCTTCGTTTCATCTAAAAAAAAGATAACCCCCTTAGGTTTATTATAAAAAGTCAGATAATCCATCGCCTGCTGAAGATTTTCTACCGTCTGAACATTCTGCCCCAAATGATATAAATAACGTGGGTCCACCTTAAAAGAAAAATTATTAATCGAAAAGATGACTTCCCCTTCTTGCCAATGCTCCTTCATGGCCGCGGCGGTCTGCTGACAAAAGTCACCTTTTTCAGGATAGGCAAAATACTTCTTATAAAGATTGATTTGAATGATGGTTAAAAACACGATAAACGTCACTAGGAGAAATCTCCGTGCCCAAGTAACCTTATCAAAACACTGTTGAACCAAAAACACCAACAGAAAAATCAAGAAAGGGCTAAAACGTATCGTCGCGTAGGTGTGTTCCGCGACCCAGCCAGGAACAAAAGTGTAAAATAACGCCGCAGGAACAAAAGTCAAGAAAAGCACTGCTTTCTGATGTTCCGAAAATTCTTCGCCTATGCTCTTTCTTTTAATAATTAGTGCATACCAAACCAAAACAAAAATGCTACCTAAAATCGGCCAATACCCTCGCCACAAATATATCCACATCATTTTTAAATCGACCCAACCTTGAGGCAAATACCCCTTCGCGGATGAAAACCAATCCTTAAGCAACGGAGCCATACCCGCAATAGAACTATAGGTACTCACCGTCAACAATACTCCGAAGAAAGCCGCTCCCCATAGCCAGTTTAATTTTAAAGACACAGTCCCACCCGCTGGATTAAATTTTGAATAACTTTTCTTGAGGAACAAAACAGCGGTGCATGTAAACAGCAGTCCATAAAAGTCGCTATAAACCAACCAAAAGATTCCAATGACTAACGCCAACAAAGACGTACCATACGGTTTATTTTCTGACAATTGGATTCTTATTTTGAGAACGAAATAGAGACAAAAAACTTGGACGTAAAACCAAAAAATGTCCCATGAATAAACATTACTAAAAAACCACAAGTGCGCTGGAAGGAAGAAATACAAAAACGTCCCCAAAAAGACAAGTGCGTTATCAAACGGAACTCGACATAGAATTAAACGTGACAGGATTAAATAAAAGAAAATGCCACTCAGCCCGTGAAAAAAAATGTTAATCCACTTGAGGGTAAAAGGCTCCCAAGAAAAGCCAAGGACTTTGCTAATGAGGTGGGGAATAATTATTGAACCGGGAGGAAAACTAACGTAATAGGAATTACCTTCTCGGTCCCACAAGCGACCATAGTCATGGTTGATGCCTCGGTTATTGTCACCGGGGAAATTCATTTGCAGACAAAGCTTGTTATTGAGAGCACCTTGAGTTGACCAGTTGTTTAGAATAATCAAAGAATGACACGTGACCCATTCGTGATGGCCGCCTAAAGATGTATTTAAATAGGGTACTCGCACCCAGATAGAAATGACGTACAGTAAACAAAACCCGATAAGGGCAAAAAGTTTTCTCATACTCCTTCAGGAAATCAATTGAACTTTCAATAAACAAAATTAAATTATAAAAAGAATTTACACAATTAGATTCGAATCCTGTTCAATGCTTTATAAAAGCAATTCTCTTTCTCAAACTAAATAGTTCAAGAACTTTTTGTCAGCTAAAGTTCTCATCAACAAGAACATTACTGATCCCATTTTCTTCGCGCGTAACGGCCAATAGTAGCGAGCTGTTCTTTAAAACCTCGTTGTTTCATTCGTAAGAACCGTTCTCGCCACAACTTTTTCTTCATAAGGAAACGATAATCATCCAAGACTGGCCGGCAAGTGGTCAACATCGTCCATTCCTCTCGACTAAGACTAGTATTTGTCATCACGTGACCCGGGCGTAGCCATTCCCGAGGGGCAATGACGCATTTATTCGCGCGCGGATTAAGCCATCCGCCCCACCAGCTAAAAGTCGACACCGAACAAATGACATTCCGGCACCGTGACAGTAAATACAAATCTTCATAATCTTTATTACCTTCCACATAACGAAAATCCTTTTTAATACCTGACAAGTGTCTTTTGGCCGTGGCGAGGTCATCGGAGAAAACCAGCAGTGGTCCGTTATCATTAAGGAGCGACAGTGCTTTTCGGTAATAGCGGGCGGGCAGGATCACAAAAAGCGGATTGTGTGTCATGTCTCCGAAGCGTAAATGCAGCCCCGTGCATTCTTCAATCCCCCAAGAAGAATATTGAGCCGCGACCCGAGCAACAGCTTCCGGCTTAAAAGTATACCAGCGTCGAACCTCATCTGCGTTAAAGTATCGTTCCGATTGAAAGAAACCAAAGATTTCTGTCCCGTCTTCAATCATCAAGGCGCTGGGCGAAAAACCGCTCGTATCATCCGGCTGGCGATAATTCTTTGTTATGGCCGACCGAACTGAAGACTTAACACCCTGGTCATTTAACAGAAAGATCTCTTCCCCTAGCCACGAAGGACAATAAAACGTGGTACCCAACCGTTGCGCTGTAGTCCTTAAGAAGGCGTATTGAAAAAGCTGATTTCCCAACCCTTCATGTTTTCCTAATTTCTCAAAAGAAATCATAAAAACCGCTCTATTTTTTTAAACCCAGCAACTTTCTTAACTCGCGCCCTATCCGACGGAAGGCGGCCGCGACCAAAGAAGCGAAACGTAAAACAGCATTCCATCGTCCTAGCAGCCAAAATCCACCCGGGATTTTTTTGATGGCCAAGGCTTTTTGCCGATACTCCATATGGCAAAAAAGCCCTACAATTTTCTTTCCAAAACAGGGATCGCTAAGAACTTCCAAAAACTGATGGTACTGTGGGTGCAGCGGCAGATGGATCGCCTGACTTTTGTATTCCCGGTATTCGTAACTACCCCAGTCCTCAAACTTTTGAAAATAAACCATGTCAAATCCCAGGCGTTCGGCCAGCGCGATAAACGCGGGCATTTCTTTATAGTTGTTTTCTTGGACCACAAAGCTGAGCGTGACAAAATTCAACGGTCCCTCCCGCCGCAAACGCGAAATAAACTCCAGATTCTTAATCAATTTGCCCCAATCTCCCCCGCGACGATTTTTCGCGTACGTCTCGGCACAGGCAGCATCAATCGAGATGTGCGTTGATTTGACCCGCTGATTAATATTGGCCATGGCTTCCCAATTTTCCTTGGTCCACAACACGGCGTTGGTCCCTAAATGCAAATGTAAGCGCGGATAATCTTCAGCGCGGGCGCTTCTTAGGAACTTACGGTAGACCGCGCTGGCAAAAGGATCTCCAGCGCCGGTTATGTACAATACGTCTAACTTTTTGCCAATTTCACCGATAATTTTCTCTTGAAAATCCATCTCTATAGCCAGTTCTTCTTTTTTTAAACCAATAACTTCGCTACGGCAAGAAGGGCAGGATAGATTGCAAGAGCGGTCATATCCGGCATTAAAAACCAACGGCCCATCCGTTAGGATAGTTTTTTTATTTTCAATAATATCAATTAAGCGGGGATCCGTAACGTCCTTGAGCTTCATAAACGGCGAGCCTTTTTTCTCCCAATTAGGGACCCCGTCCTGATTCATAAACGGACACCGGCTGCCGCTGCAGTAGCGAAAAGAACCATCCAGAATCGACGCTCGAAATTCCTGCGCAGGGGAGCTATTCCAAACATCGGCCACTGTTTTTCCCGACATGTCCATCCCTTTTATCTCAGTCCAGCCAGGACAACAAATATACGCTTTACGTCCCTGAATCTCGAACCATTCAAAAGGACGCGAGCAGAACCTCTGCGAAGCAACGCCCGAAGTATCGGCTGATTTTACAGTATCCATCATCAAGGTCTCCTCATTAAACCAACAATAAGTTACGTATTTTGCTTTCTACCGTCTCTAAACTATAATTTTGGGAAACAAAATCCCAATTTTGATCAGCCAAGCTCTCCCCCAAAGATTGATCACGCAAAATCGAAACACACGCTTGCGCAAAATCTTCCCGGGAGTCAGCAACCAAAC
The DNA here is from genome assembly GCA_964464475.1 of uncultured Planctomycetales bacterium. Lineage (GTDB taxonomy): Bacteria > Omnitrophota > Gorgyraeia > Zapsychrales > JAHFFX01 > CAYXGG01. The sequence goes on from CAYXGG010000020.1 coordinate 8,570, forward strand.
ATTGCTCGCCGCTTTTAAGCCCTAACCCCTCCGCGCCAATGGACGTTGATACCACAGGCCGTCCCAAAAGCCCCGCTTCCAATATTTTAATTCTCGTTCCACCCGCTATCCGAACCGGAACGATGACCACGGCGGATTGCGCGTAATAATCACGGACCTCCAAAACATTTTGATGCAGCTTAACCCCATCCTGGTCTTGCAATTTAATGACGTCTTCTCGCGGGTAGCTGCCGACAATTAACAATTGCGCATCTGGCTCTTGAGCTCTAATTAAAGGCAGAACCTCGTTCACAAACCAACAAATACCTTCAACGTTAGGCGTATAGCACAAAGAACCGACAAAAAGTATCGTCCGACATTTTAATGGAGCAGCTCCTAACCTCGCGCAGGACGTAACGGCGTTAGGAATAATGATTACCTGTCTTGACCAACGTTCACGAGTAACATGGACAGCATCTTCATAGGAGCAAACTAAACACGCGTGAACGCGCTTTAGGAGCTTCCGATGCTGGCTTTCCATAAAATTAATATTTAGATTTTTGCGAAAACGATCATACCACCCTTGATAACCCATCTGATCGGCCCACCGATGCATTTTAATGGGTTCCACGTCATCTAAATCAACGATAATTTTGGCCCGTAGTTGGGGGAAAAACTTTTCCAAGTACTGTGCCTGAGCAAAATACCTAGCCAAAATATAATCAAAAGAATGACTGTTGAGAATCTTTCCCAATTCTTGTTCGATAAAAGGTCTATCTGGGTTGGACATCTCCCAAGAAACTCCCCTAATGAAGTTAACCGTTCGTTCCCAAATTGTCTTAGGCCCATCATAAAGATTTTGAGGCCTTTTGATATTCCACACCTGTTTAAATAATGCTTGGCCTTCAGGCTCACGATACCCGGGGTTATTGTCTTCATGATAAATATTGAACAAATAAACATCATGATCGGGTACCAATGCTTTCAGAAAATTCCACGTTCGCAGCCGGCCACCATTAATAAGCGGAAAATGAAAATCTAACGCCAACAGCAGAACTTTCTTACGTATATTTATAGGGGCACAGAGCCGACGAATAAATGACGGGCAGTCTCCGAATCGGCCCATCAGGTAATCCCATAAACCGCGGAGTTTTGCCACTCCCTTAGGGCCACGTAAAAATACAATGTCCCAATAGAGTCTTTTAATTAATGAAGCTTTACTGGCTAAATTAACCGTTGATGGGAAAAAATATTTTAAGAATTCTCGATAAAAAATCCATCGTTCGCGCCAGGGAAGATTTTTTCTAGCCCAAAGCAACTGGTTACGTGTTTCAAAATAGAGACTAACCGGAGACTTTTTCCCTCCGGAAGTAGCGGCCACTTTGTGCCATACTTTTGCGGAGGGAACAAACCTGACCTCATAGCCCGCGCGCTTAGCCCGAAAACACCAATCTATTTCTTCAAAATAAATAAAAATTCGCTCATCCATGAATCCAATCTTACGGATGACTTCCGAACGAATAAAAAGCGCGCACCCGTTAGCATAATCCATGACTTCAGGAGCGTTGAAAGTATTAGCGACATCTTCTTGGTCGCGACCAGGGTGTTCGAAACGCCCGACGGCAGCGTTCCATCGAGAGACGGCCCACCAAATGCGCTTTGGTTCTGCGTAATAAAATATTTTCGCGCCCCAAACTCCCGCCTGAGGATTCAGTTGCGCCGATTGAACAAAGGTTGACAAGATGTCTGGAGCCACGATCGTATCGTTATTTAAAAGCAAACAAAATTCTGCCCCTTTCGAGATCGCGTACCGCAGACCGGCATTATTCGCCGCTGCCAAACCTAAATTCTTCTCATGTTGTATTAAATGCACTTCTGGAAACTGCTGGCGGATCAATGCCGCGGATTGATCAACAGAGCCATTATCGACAACCACGACAAAGAAATTGGAATAAGTGATTTGCGACAAAGACGTTAAGCATTCTGCCGTATGAGAAAATCCGTTCCAATTAACCAAGATAATGGCGACTTGGGGAGAATTCAGCAAGGCTTTTGGCGACGGAACGTCACGATCCTCTTCTCGCGAAGAAAATAACGTTGCCTTTATTTGCGCATCACGTTTATTGGTCATCATCACCGACATGGATTTATTGACCTTTCCATTCCCAAAGACAGTATTTCCTTACACCGTAAAATCTATCAACTGCTTCACTTTATTATCTCTAGGCTAGCAGCTCGCTGATCCATTCGACAATTAAGCCATCGTTATCTATTCTTGATACGATGGCCTTTGGTCGGATGTTTTCTATCAACAAGTTAATGACGACAAACCTATCCAACTTCCATTTACCCAATGTTTTATGAGGAAACAATGAAAAAGCAAACCGTTGATAGTATAAATAGTACTCTATGCCATGCTAAAAAGCAAAACGGTGTTAGCTCCTCACAAACCTCCCCAAAATCACTTTTCCGCTAACCCATTGAGCAGTTTGCCAGCTATGGAATGCTTTTCTACTATCTTTGAGTGGTCAAATCACCCCGCAGCAACAAATCCAATAGCGATACTTGTTAAAAAATAGCGCCTGGCTTCAACTGAAGCCAGGCGCCAAGAGTAAATCCATCAATAATCTCCGCCCCTCACACCAAAATCTAAACCTTACCTACCTTAAACTTTCGGCCCTTAATTTTTCCAGTTTGAAAGTGCGCGACCGCCGCATCAACACGCGCGCTAACAATAGCAACGTAACTGTTCACCTCCAGAATCTTGATCTGACCCACGTCCGTTCCAGCAAGCCCGGCATCCTTGGTCAACGCGCCCAGAATATCTCCGGGCCGAATATTATCTTTGCGGCCACCACTAATATAAATCGTCGTCATCACTGGTCGCATGGCAAACGTTTTACTACGCTCCATGGCATCAATCTCAAAAATCTCACACGTGATTTTCAAATAATTCTCAACCTGAGTCAAGAACGCCCGTTCTTTTTCTAAAAATAAACTAAGGGCCAGACCCTTTTGACCCGCTCGTCCCGTGCGACCGATGCGATGGACATACAGTTCATGATCCGAAGGCACGTCAAAATTGACGACGGCGGCGACTTCTTTAATATCCAATCCCCGCGAGGCCAGATCCGTGGCGACCAGCGCGCAACAGCTTCGGTTGGCAAACTTGGTTAACACCAGCGTACGATCCTGTTGTTCTAGATCCGAATGGATTTCCAAGGCGCTGACGTGATGTTTCTTTAAAAATTGCGCGACCTTAGCGCACGCCACCCGACTATTACAAAAAATCAGGCAAGACTCAGGATTAAAATGTCCCAACACCGTCAGCAGCGCCTCCAATTTACTTGCTTCATCTTTCACCGGAATAAATAACTGGCGGATAGGATTCTTTTGATGTTGCGAATCAACCGTGACTTGAGCGGGATTATCTTGTAAGGTCGCGCTTAACGCTTTGATACCATTCGGAAACGTGGCGGAAAACAATAATGTTTGTCGACTGATCGGCGTCAGAGCCGCGATGCGCTCAATCTCCTGTTGAAATCCTAGTTCGAGCAACCGGTCCGCTTCATCCAAAACGAGAACCTTCAGCGCCGCGATCCGTAGCATTCCTTTATCCAGAAACTTCATGATGCGCCCCGGTGTGCCGACGAGAATATGCGCGCCCTGTTTTAACGATTTCAACTGATGGCGTTCCTGAGAGCCGCCGGCCAACGTTAATACCTTGATGTTCGCGGTAAATCGGGCCAACCGGCGAATTTCCGCACAGACCTGCTCCGCCAATTCCCGCGTGGGACACAGTACTAATGCTTGCGGCTGAGGGTTAGCCACGTCCAGTCTAGCCAAAATCCCTAACGCGAAAGCCGCGGTTTTGCCGCTACCCGTGTTGGCCTGACCAATAACATCTCGCCCCTCCAACACATAAGGCAGCCCTTCGGCCTGGATAGGAGTCATCTTAAGATAACCTAACGCCGTCAGATTGCCCACCATCGCTTCGCTAAGCCCTAGGCTTTTAAAACTTTTACCGGTACTCATCTTTCTCTCTTTTTAGAAGATATAAAGAGCGAACCCCTCGCCATCAGGCGAGGGGTTCGCTCTCATAATCATGAAGCTACTTACCTACCCGCATCCTTATGTTTAGAAAAACACTCCTTACAATACACCGGACGACCTTCTCTCGGTTTAAATGGAACGTCACATTCTCTTTTGCAATCCGCGCAGACCGCCTTATGCATTTCCCGCGGTCCTTGATTATAATCACCTTGAAAACCCATATCCCTACTCCTTTGAGTGCGGCTCTAAGAGACCGTTTAACTGCATGAACAACTAGAGGCCGCATTGTACTCTTTTTCCCTCAAAAGGCAAAGGATATATCAACACCCCTAACGTTTCAATCGCAAACTAAAACAAAAACCCTCCGCACTTGGTCAAGCGCGGAGGGTTGATGAACTGATGAACACTTAAACGATGAAACTTTTAATTCAGTGTCTGATTAATTATGTTGAACTGATCCCATATTACCTTGTCCCTCGGTAGCGGGCTGAGAGGCCTCGGCATCGGCTTTCATCTTTTTACAATGATCGCACATCTTGCCATCTTTGCACATCGGGCAATGAGCTTTTTTCGATTTGCATTTATCACAAATCTTACCATCCTTGCAATCCGGGCATCCCTTCATGGACTTGCATTTTTCACACATTTGACCATCTTTGCAATCAGGACAATGCCCCTTCATACCCTTGCATTTTTCGCACATTTTGCCATCTTTGCAATCCGGGCATTTGCCATGATGTTCAGCCATGCTGTCTTTGTGGGCGGACCATTTTTGAGCCTGTTCTTCGGTCAAAACGCCTTTTAGTTTGGTTTCAAAATCCGCGTGCAACGCATCCATGGCCTTATGTTTGTCATCCATGATCTGCTGCTTTTTTTCCATCTTTTCTTTCAGGATAGCCTCAACTTGGGGTTTCTGCTCATCGGTCAAAGAAAGTTCTTTCGTCAACTTTTCAAGCTTTCCACCAACGATGGGGCAACCTTCGCCTTTTGTCATCTCGCCCGCGCCTTCATGGGTCGCGTCACCAACGCCACACTTACCACAATGCGCTTGCGCATTCGCGGTCATGAGAAACAAACCGACTAACATACTTAAGCAAACTTTACTCATTTTTTCCTCCGTTTTGGTTAAACGACGATTGACCAGAAAAATTCTAAGTCAACATCATAGCAAAAACAAAATTAATTCCCAGGCAAAATTTCATTCTTTCTTTGTACCCAAGCCTTTTAAGCGTTAACCAGATATGGATAGTCGGTGTAGCCCGCCTCACCCCCGCCATAAAAAGTCGCCCGGTTATATGGATTCAAAGGCGCGTTTTGCTTCAAACGCTCCGGCAAATCCGGATTGGCGATAAAAATCCGCCCGAAAGCCACGGCGTCGGCCAAATCTTCTTCGACCGCGTACAGCGCGGTCTCGCGGGTATAACCACCGGCAGAAATAAAAACACCGGCGAACGCATTGCGAAAAATATCCGCGGTGCTCGGAGCCTGCGCGTTCACACGGTCCATACCACCCGCGAAAGTCGAACGCGGTTCGATCACGTGCACGTAACCAATACCGGCTTCGCTTAATTTAGCCAACACATAGGTAAAAAGCTTCACGGGATCCGAATCATTCATATCGTTAAAAATTCCATACGGAGAGAGGCGAACACCCATTCGTTGTTTGTCCCAAACTTGCGCGACCGCGGCCACCACTTCCAGCAAAAATCGCGCTCGATTTTCCATCGAACCGCCGTAGGCGTCCGTCCGTTGATTAGAGCCATCCTGTAAAAACTGATCCAGCAGATAGCCATTCGCGCTGTGAATTTCCACGCCATCAAAACCCGCAGCCTTAGCGTTACGCGCCGCTTGGGCGTACTGCCCCACAATGTCCGCAATCTCCGCGGTAGACAACGCGCGCGGGGTCTCAAAAGGAACTTCCTTAAACTCCGCTGTCAGCGTCGTTCCTGAAGGCTTAATGGCTGATGGGGCCACGGGCAGACCTTCGTCCGGATGTAAGGACGAGTGAGAAATCCTCCCCACATGCCACAGCTGTAAAAAAATAACCCCGCCCGCCTGATGCACCGCGTCGGTCACCAATTTCCATCCCGCAACTTGTTCTTGAGAATAAATGCCCGGAGTAGCCGGATAGCCTTTACCTAAAGGAGAAATCTGAGTAGCTTCGGAAATGATCAGCCCTGCCGATGCTCTTTGCGCGTAATAGCGGGCATTCAATTCGTGCGGAACATCACCCGGCTGACGGCTGCGCATCCGTGTCAACGGCGCCATGATAACGCGATTTTTTAACGTTAAATCCCCTAAAGTTAATGGATCAAATAAATTTGGCATAACCTAGCTCCTTAAAATGGGTGGTCAAAGATTCCGATCATCTCCACATTGCCTCAGAGAATGATCATTTATAGGCGAATAGCCGGCGTTCTTCAATGATTTTCTTTGAGTTTTATTTCTTCAGGGTCACCCGCTCGGTATCGATCAGATGCCGTGATCGATAAAACCATTGCCAAGCCCACTTATACCAGCAAGACGATTTTTAAGGTTTTTGACTATTCATGGCTGGCCACTGCTGCGGCACTTTACGGACCTTGCTTAAATCGTAACCTTGCACCTGCAAGAGTCCCAGCAACCGCTGATAATCAGCCTCGGGAATCTCCGGGGTTCGCGCCTGGATCCAAAAATAATCGCGCTTATTGCGACTGATGATGGTTTGACTATAGTCCGGACTGAGATACGTGATCAGAAATTCGGCTTTAAAAGGCCAGATAAAACGCATGCCCCAGGTCGAATTATTGACCTTGTCAAAAACAAATCCCCGGGGGTTATACCGTTTCTTCAGTCCGTCAAAACTTCCCTGATTAAACGTAAAGACCGTATCAATCGTCCCGTCCTCAAGCAGTCGATACTCCTCAACAGCGTTATACGCTTTCGTCTCAATGACAGTGGGGATACAGGCGATGACGTACCAAGGCCCCATATAGCGCTTAAGATCGACCCCTTCCACCGTCTTAAGCGCGGGAAGCGACCGCGCGCAGCCGGACAACAAAACCGCTAATACCAAAACTAACAATTTACTTTTCACCGCCACCTCGATTGTTATTGAAATTATTATTTAGCATCCCTTACCTTAACAATAGTTACCTTATCATCAAAAAAATCCAGGCTTAACGCTCAAGGACGGTTGGAACTCTCACCCCAATCTGGCAACCTAACGAATCAACTAAGCCAAATATTGTTCATCACTAACTTTCTGCAGCCAATCAGCAGTCTTGCCGTCGAGCTGCTCCTGAATCGCAATGTGTGTCATGGCCGTCGTGGGTGTCGCGCCATGCCAATGCTTTTCACCCGGCGGAAACCAGATGACGTCCCCGGGACGGATCTCTTCAATAGGCCCGCCTAAACGTTGCGCGCGGCCCAGCCCCGCGGTCACAATCAGTGTCTGACCCAACGGATGCGTGTGCCAGGCCGTGCGCGCGCCGGGCTCAAAGGTGACCTTGTTGCCAACCGCTCGCGCGGGACTTTGGGCCTGAAACAACGGCTCAATCAGTACCATACCGGTAAAATATTCGAGATTTCCTTGTTTCGCAAGCTGCGATCCACTGCGTTGGATGTCCATGATTAATCGCGTTTAAATTATTAAATAATTTTTAACGGTTATGCGTTCGGCATTCAAGTCTCAGCTTATACCTCATTTCATGCAAGACCGCCTGCTTTAGAAAATTATGAACACGACCTTGCCCGTCATGTCTAAGATGCAAGAGTATAACAAAGTCCTCCTGCCCTGTCAGCGACAAAAAACAAAACGCCTGTAAAATTATTTATTTACAGGCGTTGGTGTTACTCAAATTACTGGGGTCGCTGGTTAAGTCGCGTTAGAACTTATTTTAATACCCCCAACTATTGCCCCATGGGCCACCTTTGCTAATTTGCAACCTTCTTGAGATCTTCCACAAGAATTTCTTTAGAAATATTTCTTTCTCTAAGTTTAAGCTCAAATTTTTCCATATTAGAATATTGCTTTAAACCCATCAGTAATGTCGTTAAACGGCACAACTTCAACCTTTTTATGTAGCGAATAGCGCTTATTGCCCGGATAAATAACAATAATCCGTTCAAGTTTCAAATCTTCTGCGGAATTCCGGGGACATGCGGAATTCCGGGTGGGAATTCCGGGGACATGCGGAATTCCGGGTGGGAATTCCGGGGACACGTACCTGATTGGGTTCGGGGATTCTTGCAAGACCCCATGAACATAACCCTGCTTTCTAAAATTTTGGCAAATAAAAAACCTGGTTCGATTTAAACCGGTTTTTTATAGGAACGAATCCTGGGGTCGATGATTAGTCGAGTTCGGATCCATTTAACTAAAATTTCTTAAACCATTCTTCGTCAATATCTACTATCTCCTTAGGAGCAACCTTTACACCCAAACGTAATTCTTTCAGCTTTGAAACCAACTGTTCACCATCAACAAGATCAATAGGAGGAGCCCCATCTCTAATTGCTTCTTTCTTAGCATCTGCAGTGAAGCTACCCGTGGTAATAAAGATCCCCTTATCAGCTCTTCCAATCATAGCGCCTCTAAAATCGCGTATCTCTTTAGCAGGAACATTGCCCTTATAACGTTTGCATTGAAAAATAACATAGAAACTCAATAACCCTGCTAACCGGATAATCCCCACCCCATCTATGCCCCCATCTCCTGAACGACCTGTAACTTGAACTTGAATAAATCCAGACTCTCTTAAGATCCTTTGACAGAGCCTTTCAAATGCTTCCGGGGCAATGCTCTGAATTGTAGATAGTAATTTGTCTTTCCATATTTCTTCTTGGGCTACTTCTTCAAACACCTCTTGCTGAGGACCTAATTCTTTAACAATCTGTTTATCTAAACCTTTAACATACTTATTAACCTCATCCTTATTAACATTCTTAACTTCTTTTCCTTTTTGCGTTAAAGCCCAGACACCTCTCTCTGAATTTTCAAGAACTCCGTATCTTTTTAAATAATTTCTAGTCCATGCTAGTCTATAGCCAAATTTCGTCCTATTTCCTCGGTGAATTTCATTAATATCTTTTTCGGATAAATTGAGAATACGACTAGAAACTTCTTCTATTTCAGAATTAGATCCAGACCCTCCAAGCTCTCTTACAGCTTGTAAAACAACATTAAACATTTCATCATATGTTGGTACTGACATATATTCTCCTCAACACATATTAAACATCTATTAACAATGAAAATTATTTTAAATTCGCCGCTGGTTAAGTCGCGTTAGAACTTATTTGAATACCCCCAGCTATTGCCCCATGAGCCACCTTTGATCATTTGCAAGCTCAAAAGTGATAAACTCAATTATCTTAACCATCATGCTTCTGACTTAACCAAAACCTTAAAACCAGCCACAGAAAGCTTCTTCATATCAAACGGCATTTTTTTAACGTCGTAGGTATTCATACGAGAGTCACTCATAACCTTTTTATTAACCTGATTGCGGTGAGCTTTAGATTTATAAACAACAAAAGCAAAAATGACCGTTTCATCGTTGTCGAGTTTGCACATTTTCTTGAAGCCAAGCCCATGCTCCACAAAATCGTCCCCAAAACACTCATAGTAATTTAGGGCTCCGTGCTCCATCCACACTTTACATCCAAGCTGCGCCATTCTTTTATATGTTTTCATGTTTTTCTTCTTAATCGGAATGACAAATCCATCCACATAATTTCCCATTTTATTTTGCCTCCTTATATTTCTTAAGATTATTCAAAATTGCTTGCCATCCGTTTTTCTGCGTTTCTTCTGAGTTTTGTTTTTCAGGCGGCTCCTAAAATTGATTGGGCAAAAGCTAAATTCGAAGCCCCTGATTGAATTTTCAACCAGGGGCGAAGAAGACGGGTACCTTGATGGACCAAAGTCTAATCTCCGAAGTGCAAATGGTTCAATTACTTGCGAGATTGTACATTCGCAAGTGGAAACGGATTGAGGTATCTATTGGCCAGCCGTTTCTTGATTAGAAGATCTCGTTACTTTTTCCAACATTACAAACAGAACAAAGCGTTTGAAGATTTTCCAAGACCGTTTCTCCGCCCTTTGACCATGGGTTAACATGATCTACATGCAAAACAACTGTCGAATTCTTTGCTGGGCTTGCTCCACACATTTTACAAATGCAATTATCCCTAATCAAAACTGTCGCTCTCAATCGCCAATTTACATTTCTGGGCGTCCGTCCTGATTGTTTACGCTTTCCTTCAACGCTTTGGTCTTCTGTCGTTGCATTCTTTTGAAACGAAGGATTCTCAATATAACCAATAAAAACTTGAAGCGCTTTGTTCCACGAACCGAATCGTCTTTTGTATGTATCAATGGAAAATTTAGAATAGCCATTGGCTTTATCCAAATCTCTATAAACTGGTTGCCGGCCAAGATGTTGCCAAACATTGGCAAGATTCTCAAAAAGAACTTCTTCTGTATTATTCAAGGTAAGAACTCTTTTAAGCCCGGCAGCATCCAAGGCTTTATTCCACGAACCAAAACGACGCTTCAACGCGCTAGCAGAAAATCTGCCTTTTTGATCATAAGTACTTATTGTCACCGTATCTGAATTTATTAACTTAGCGACTCTTTTTAAGTCCTCAAGAAACTCTACCTTCGGGATATTTGTTCTTTTTAATTTCAATTCAAATTTCATAATACTATCCTAAAATTCCCTTCATCCTGCCCGTAATTTCACTAAACGGCACAACTTCAACCTTTTTATGTAGCGAATAGCGCTTATTGCCCGGATAAATAACAATAATCCGTTCAAGTTTTAGATCTTCCAGCGCAATACGCATCGATGGCGTCATAATTGGTGCGTCCGCGCGCTTGATCTCAATGCCATACATTCGCCCGCCTTTATTAAAAACTAAATCAATTTCTGCCCCTTGATGCGTTGCCCAATAATAGGGGTGATCTATCTCTAAAATGCGGATCAACTGCTCAATGGCAAATCCTTCCCACGACGCTCCGCATGTCTGATGGCGCAATATTTCTGCTTCTGTTCCCAGTTCTAAGAATAAATTTAATATCCCTGTGTCGCGGATATAAATCTTGGGGGCTTTAACCTGACGTTTTTTGATATTCACATGCCATGGATAGAGCTGGCGCACCATAAACACGCCTGCAAAAATATCCAGATATTTCCTGACCGTTGGCTCAGATATCCCTAAAGAGGCGGCAATTGGCGCTGCGTTCCATATCTGCCCATGGCTATTAGCCAACATCGCCCAAAAACGATACAGCGTCACAGACGGCAGTTCAATCCCTTGTTCTCTCAAATCACGTTCAAGAAATGTTTTAATAAAACTTTTTCTCCATGCGAAACTGTCCGTATCGCTCTTAGCTAAAAATGCCAACGGAAATCCTCCTCTTAGCCAAAGCTGGGATGTTTTCTTAGGGCTAACTTCCGACAAATCAAATCCGCCCATTTCAATTAATTCTAATCGTCCCGTAAGAGACTCTGAGGATTGCTTTAAAAGTTCAGGGGAGGCACTACCGAGGATTAAAAATTTCGCAGGTAACGGTTTTCTATCTAAGAGCACACGCAAGATCGGGAATAATTCGGGACGCTCCTGTACTTCATCAATAACAACTAGCCCCTTTAATGGCTCGAGTACCCCCTTGGGATCTGCAAGGGCAATAAGGCTGCTTTGATCTTCAAGATCAAAATAATTGGGAGAATTAATATCCACCAATTCTCGCGCGAGTGTTGTCTTGCCCGATTGACGAGGCCCCAATAAAGCCACAGCCCGGCCTCGATCAAGAGCATTCTTAATATGTTCCCTATACCCGCTTCGTTCGATCATGCTTAGAATATACCATGAAATAGGAAACTTTCAATTTCTAATTTCACTGTAATAAATTCTCACTAAAAAGCCCTATCTCGACGATAAGTCAAGATAGGGCTTGGCCTCTACAACTTGAGTTCGTATTGGCGTCAAGTATGGGGTGGATGACGGGATTTGAACCCGCGACCACAAGATCCACAATCTTGTACTCTAACCAGCTGAGCTACATCCACCATAATTCTTAAAAACTCAATCACGGACTCAAATCCCCGCGACCTAATTTTCGGCATTCACTACTGCAGGAGGAGCTATTTCCGGAACAGCCTCAGTTACCGTCGAAACGGGAGCCTCTGCCTTCTTTTCCAAATTAGGCGGAACATTATAACCCATGTTCCCGGAAAAAGAAATAGCGCCGATTTCAAAATTATCCAGACTGGTTTTAAACTGAAACCGCGCGTCCACTTCCACTCCAGACGCCTGGATCGCTTGAATAAACATTGATTGAAAATCCAATTTCCCCCCCGACGATTCGCTCTTCGGGGTCAGGTCTTCCATCATGTCCGCCATCTTGATATTACCGCTCACGGTACACTCATTGGCCATCGCATTAGCGTTGGCCGTCAGGGCAAAACCTTTTTCCGCCGGATCCAACCGCAAATCAGCATTAAGATTCCGCTGCGGCCACTGGTACCAGCCGGAAAGCTCGATGAGACTGCCCTTCACCGGCCAGCTGGATTTGACAACGATGGCTTTTAAAGAAAAGTCTGTGTTCCGTTCCGTCTGCGGGTACTCAAAATTCTTAAGCCAAGCTTCCCCGTCAGACAAATACACCTGAAAAGCTTTTTCCGGAGTCGGGTTAATAACAGCAAGACTGGCCCGATGGACAACCAGCGATTCAATCACCAGCCGTGCAGGCTGCTTCTCAACGGCGTCATCGGCTGATACATCAGCTTCAGCCGGAACTTCGGCCTGAGGCTCGGGGACAAAAGTCGCCTCCTGCCGAGGGGGAATAACAATAGTCAATTCAGGTTCAACGACCAACGCCTTAGCCACATGAAACTCACGCGCGAACACATTCGGCCAGCCTAAAAATATCCGAATTTCCTTGGCTTTGAAAACATCCCCCACCGTCATATCGTCCCAAGCCAAACCAAACGGGACCAGAATGCGCAAATACTCGACGTTGACGGGGGCGTCAAAAATCTTACTCAGTTTTTTCTCAATAAACGCCTCGCCCTTCCAATTAAAAAACAGGAAGAACAGAATCGTAGCACCGATAAACCCCAGCGTCAGCGTCCACAGCACTTTCCCTAGCAAACGTAATAGGGCGTAATTGGTTTTCTTTTTAACCGGTGCGTGTTCCGGATAAGGAATGAGCTTAGGATCGACAGGCATGATTTATTCTAACAACTTTTCAAATACGGCCATTAAAGAAAAATTAAGGCGAACGTGCGTGACCGTTCGATGATTTAAGAAAACGTCCCTGGCACGAACCCCTCTTCGGAGGCGACTTCGCCGACTGATTCAAACATGCTCGGCTCATCGTCGAACAACAAAACGACTTGCCCCGCACGTTCGACTAAAATAATAAATTAAACGTCCCTGGCACGAATCGAACGTGCGGCCCACAGCTTAGAAGGCTGTTGCTCTATCCAACTGAGCTACAGGGACAATATCAATCTCAACTTGTACAAAATCGCACAACTTTAATTCACAATAAAGATTTCCAGCAGAACTGCACCAATTTTTTGAAAAAATTAATGTGGCGCTGTTGCTCCCTGCCTGCCGGCAGGCAGGTATCCAACTGAGCTACAGGGACAAGCTTTAAAATTTTTTATTAGAACAGCCTGTCCCAGTCCTAGCGACCACCTTTTACCTAAAAAAGCTAGGGCAGGGACAAATTACCTTAATTTTTTTTTACTAAAGAAATTTGGCCCAATCCCCGTTTCTACATTTATTATTTAGAAAAACGGGGGCAGGGATACGATCATGTATTCCTTGTGACTGCCGGAAGACACACCAAATTTATCCAATCAACTATACAAAAATTTAAGAACTAACAGCGTGCGCCAGAATAACAAATTTCTCCAAACGTGTAAAGATCCATTTCGACCGAAATTGCTTTTCCCCATCTATTTCATATTCAAAAAATCCGGCAAAGACCTGGGGTTCACTGATAAAGTATGCTATTCTAACACGCTGATAATCAAATCATGAACCCGATTCAACACATTTCTCCCCATAGCTCAAGTAACCCATCTAAACATTCCTTCCTTTGGGGGTTCATCAGCCTGACCATTTATTATTGCTTTTGGAGCTGGCTTCTAACCATAAAATTCTTGAATTTTGGTTATTACGATTGGGATTTGGCATTAAACAGCCAACTTCTCTGGAGTTTGAATCATGGCCAAATGGAAACATCGCTTTACGGGATGAATTTTCTGGGCAACCACGCAGAACCCATCGCCTTTCTCCTGTCACCACTTTATAAAATCTGGCCTCATCCCTTATTATTAATTCAATTAAAAATCTTATCTTACGTCATCACGGGGAGCGTCTTGTATTATTTCTCCTCTCGGCATTTAGGGTTCCCCATCAATATACTCATCCTTTTGTTATTCATGCTATTTCCAGCAAATGTTTTTGCGCTGCTTCATGAATTTCATTTTGAATCTCTCAGCTTAGGCATCATCGCGCTTGCGCTGCTGTTTTACGATCAAAAGCAATACTGGCCATTCATGCTGTCATTGGGTCTCTTATCTTTAGTAAAAGAAAATATGCCGGCGGTCGTGGCTGCTTTTGGCATTTTCGCATTTTGGCAGCGCTCGTCACAAAGACTAGCTTGGGGAGTCCCGCCTTTCATCCTAGGCGTAACAATACTTTATTTTTATTTCTATATTTTATTCCCTCAAGCGCGAGAAGGTTTAGCGGCACCATTACAATATATTGGAACTTACCACTCGTTAGGAACATCTTTAACGGAAATCATCATCAAGATGATTTCCCGTCCGGATATATTGATCGAATTATTAACCAAAACCAAAAATGGTGAATTTCTCTTAAACCTTTTGGGACCGCTAGCTTTTCTTCCCTTGGGCAATATCAGTACGTTATTTATTGGCTTGCCCATCTTCTTACAAGTTTGCCTCAGTGGGAAGGAATCCCATTTCCATAACATCATTTATCATTATTCGTCTAGTTTGATCCCCTTACTTTTTTATGCGCTCAATCAATCTTTGGTCAAAATTAGAAGCCGTGTCCCCAAAATGTACCATTGGGTGTTAATACTTCTGGTCGCTTGCTGGATCCAAAATTTCAACATTGCCAAAAATGAACTCACCAAACGATTTAGTTTCCTGACTAACGATGAAAAGAATAACGCTTGGATCATGATTAACCGAATAAAGCCTCAAGATGCTGTTGTCACTAGCTTGGCGTTTGATGACGCATTGACCAATCGTAATCACCTTTATTCCTGGCTTAGTTTCGCCCGCGACACGCGTGGCTTAAGCTGGCTACCTCTTGATTATCCTCACCTGGACTACGCTCTCCTTGACTTAGAAGATGCTTGGATTCGTTCCGAATTTAATAAAACGCCTGAAAAAACCCAACCCGCTTTGCAAAAATTCTTCTCCACCTACCCATGGAAAATTGTCCTGGCCTCGGGGGATTTAATGCTCCTCACAACGAAACCAGGCGCTGGGGCGACTCTAAAAGACATTATTCAATCCTCATCAACAAATTTTATTTCCTCAAAATCGACACCACTGGCGATGATCAATCAGCAAGTCGTATTTTGGGATGTTCAGTTCCACCAAGTGCCTCGGTCTCCCTTTCCGTTAATTCAACTCACATTTTATTGGGAAAGTAAACAGGATAACCTCCCCGTCATTGGACAATCTATTGCTTTGCTTCAAGGAGAAAAAATCTTATTTGAAAAAAGAAGACGATTAGGCTACCCCCTTCACCCCTCCTCAACTTGGAAAAAAAATGAATTCATTAAAGAGACTTATTGGTTGCCTATCAATGGCCTGCTTGCCGGAAATTATCAACTGCAATTGACCTTTTTTGATATGGCTAATGCCCAAACCCTTTCGCTAACCTCTGCTCACCTTGCGCCATCAACTTCCATGCAGACCATAAAAATCACAAATCCCCTTACTATCAATCCATGACATCCTCCCTGCGTACCCGCTTTGAATTTGACTATATAGACAAAATTGTTTTAGGAGCGACTCTTCTTTTCTTTTATGCGTGGGCGACTATCTTAACGATTAAATACCAATATTTTGGTTTCTACGATTGGGACTTAGCCCTTTATGCGCAGGCGTTGCATGAATTATCCAGAGGTCGATTAACTTCATCTTTATTCGACATGAGTTTCTTAGCTAACCATGCCGAATACATCATGGTACTCCTAGCTCCCCTATATCGCTTAATTAGCCACCCCTTACTCCTTATCTACTTAAAAGTATTCTCATTTGTTGGGGGAGCTCTTGTTTTTTATATGATCGCTCGAAATCTAATCCCTCGATGGTCGGCAGCGGTCCTTTTCTTTATTTTTCACTTATTTCCAGCCAACATCTTTGCCACACTCTATGAATTCCATTTAGAAAGCCTTAACGTGCTACCGTTATTTCTCATTTATTATTTCTTTCAAAAGAACAACCTTAAAGGATTCTGGCTGTGTTTACTCGGATTAGTGATCATTAAAGAAAATATGCCTCCTTTAATCGGCGCGTTTGGAATTTACGCTTTTTTCTGTAAAAACAAACCCAAAATTCCCTGGTCAATTGGTCCCATTATTTTTGCGTGCGTTTATTTTTACTTAACTATGTTTATCTTTGGACCACAATTCAGAGAAAATATCGGTGGCGGAAACCAGTACATCGGATTTTATGGCGATCTAGGGAGAACCCCCATAGAAATCGCACGGAATCTCCTTCTAAACCCTAAAAAAGTCCTTTCCATCATTTATCAGCCGTTGAACATGGTGTATCTCGGCGAATTTTTGCGACCTTTCGCATTTTTGCCAGCATTTCACCTCCAAACTATCTTTTTAGCAGCACCTATTTTATTGCAGCACACCCTTTCTTCTGCCGTCATGCAAAAAACTATTTATTATCATTATGCGACCACGGTGACTCCCTTTATCTTTCTGGCATGCACCCAAGCTTTGCACCTTCTATTCACCAACACCAAACAACGCGTTTTTATCTTGGCGTTCGTAGCCATTCTAGCCACACAATACATGAACTTCATGGTACATAGCCCCGAACTTAAGGAGCGACTAAGTGCCATTATTGACACTCAAGATTTGTCACGCCAAAGAGCGCTTCGCGAAATCCCTCCCCAAGTCGGGGTCATCAGCACACTCAATTTTCTGGCGCATCTAACAGAACATCAAAATCTCTACGCTCTGTTGCATGTTTCCCGGGATGGCTTAGGCTTATCAAATAGACCGTTTAAACTTCCTGCAGAAGTCAGCTATGTCTTAGCGGACTTTACTGAATTCTGGATGGTGAATGAAATTAAAGATACTCCTCAAATTAGCCAACCCCGACTAGAGAAATTCTTCTCACTCGGTTGGTCGGTCCACTGGGCGGAAAATGATATCGTTATCTTTAAAAAAGCCTCTATAGAAGAATCCTCCCTTGTTCAAAGAATAAACCCAACAAGCTTGCCATCCCTGACCCACGTTGGAAAAATTGAGTTGCTCAATCTAGATCCTCCGCTAAACCAATGGTTCACCTCTGAAAAAAAGGTACCACTGAAGCTTCATTGGCGCTCAACGAGCGACCATAATCCTCTTTACTACTTAATTTTCCAATTCAGTAAGGAAGGTAAAATTTACCATTCCCAACCACATCTTATCGGATATACTATACTTCCGACTAACACCTTAAAAGCTGGAGACGAGTTTACTGAACAATTCTGGCTTTCAGTGCCACATCTCGCCCCAGGAGAGTACTCCCTGGCCATTAAATTTTCCGAGCATGAGCCTGATTCTTTCGTGAATTTTACCCTATCCGGCAAGGGTCAAAGAATTAAAGAACTTCCTTTAGGGACGATAAGGATTCGATAACCAAATGCCAACCCTAATACCTATTCTTAAACTACTTCGCCCCAAGCAATGGGTTAAGAATACATTTATTTTCTTCCCAATTATTTTCTCTGGACAAATTGCCGAACAGGCCTTGTGGGGAAAAACCCTACTGACTTTTATTGGATTTTGCTGCGCAGCCAGCAGCATGTATATTTTTAACGATTTTCTCGACCTCCGCAAAGATCAGTTCCACCCTAAAAAAGCCAATCGTCCGCTAGCAAAACTAAACATACCGACCCCCATGTTGGCTTTGATTATTCTAGGCTTTATGTTTATTGGAATTTATTTATGCCAACAGGTCAACCCTGCCGTCCTCATGACGGCCATCGGCTATTTGACCATCAACCTTATTTACAACTTAGGGATTAAACAAATGGTCATCCTGGACGTGATTTTTATCGCGCTGGGATTCCAAGTCCGGATATGGGCCGGAGCCTTTGCCGTCGATGTGATTCCCTCGGAATGGCTACAACTGTGTGTTTTTCTGCTAGCGTTGTTCTTAGGTTTTAACAAAAGACGTCATGAGTTGGAAAACCTCAAAGAAACCGCGAGCCTACACCGCAAAGTATTAGGAGACTATTCTATTCAGTTGTTAGACCAATTAATCCTCATTTCAGCGACTTTAGCAATTGTGTTTTACGGTCTCTATACCATCTCTCCAGAAATTCTTATGCGGATGGGAAATCACCGCATGGTCTATTCCTTAATCTTTGTTATTTACGGGCTGTTTAGATACCTCTTTTTAGTACACGTGAAGAAAATTGGCGATGACCCAGGAGAGATACTTTTGCAAGACAAACCACTCATGATTAATATCTTCTTGTGGATTGCTTACCTGGTCGTCCTGCTTTACCCGGGATTTCTGGGATAAATTCACATTTGGCCCATGCCCCAGACCTCAATTAACGTTAGCGACATTCTGCGCTCTCATGGCTCTTTGAAAATTAAAGCCATTAAATTGGCGGACCATCTCCTGGCAGGGATTCTGCCACTCGTCCTCTCGGCGGCAAAACTAAACGATACCCCCATCCCCACACCACAAAACGCGTTGATCATTCGCCCCGGAGGGATAGGTGACGCCGTTTACCTTATCCCTTATCTTAAAAGGTTAAGAAAAAAGTACCCGCAATTACGTCTCGATATCTTAGCCGAGCGTCGCAACGCCGGAGTTTTTAATCTTATTCGAGAACAATTCCAAGAACTTTATTTATTGGATGAGATTAGTTCATTGCGTCGCCTGCTTAAGAAAAAATACGAAGTCGTAGTCGATACCGAACAATGGCATTTTCTTAGCACCTTCCTAGCTAACCGACTGGCCCAAAATTGCAGCGTCGGTTTTAACACACGGCCTTCGCGCGCTAAACTTTTGAATTGGAGCATTCCCTACGCCGTTGACGGGCATGAAATGCAAAATTTTGCCAATCTCTTTGCTCCGCTCTTAGGGGATAATGATCCCGTAGCAAGCATTCATCAGTGCCTTTCCATTTCACCAGAAAAGAAATCTTGGGCTCAATTGCAAATAAACCAGCCTTATGCAAGTCTCTTTCTAGGAGCAAGCATTGCGCTACGCAGAGTTGAGACCCAAACCTGCCAAGAAATTATCACGTACTACATAAACAAAGGCTTTTCGATCGCATTAATTGGGGGGAAAGATGTTGTGGCCATCGGTAATACGCTACAATCAAAAATCAATTCACCTCGGCTCAAGAATTTTTGTAACATGACTAGCCTGGAAGAAAGCGTTGCCCTCATTGCTCAAAGTCAATTATTTATCGGTCCGGATTCGGGACTATTGCATTTGGCGTGTGCCGTTGGAGCTCCAACACTCGGAATTTTTGGTCCAGGCAACTTAAAGAAATGGCAAACCTTAGGAGAGCACCATCGCCTCTACACAAAAAATGTGGCCTGTTCTCCCTGCACGCATTTTGGGTATACTATCCCGACTTGCGCCAAAAGCTATCATTGCGTAAGAAATATCGAGCTAACTCAAATGATTTCGGCAGCAAATGGGTTGCTCTCAAAATAATCACATGCTACCACCCAGCCAAATAATTAAAGGAATTGCCAGCTACATTCCTGGACTTTACGATCTATACGTAAAAAAGAAAGGAACCGGTATACAAGTCTCGGCTCAACACTACTATAGCTGGTGGCTTTATTTGTTATTAATAATTGACCAACATGGCCTTACCACTAAATTTCCTGTAGTCGCTGAGCTAGGACCAGGAGATACTCTTGGTAGTGGGTTATCGGCTCTCCTGACGGGGTCCCAAAAATACTTTGCCTTAGACGTTGTTAACCTCACTGACTTATCCAGCAATGTAACATTACTCGACGAAATAACCCATTTACTTTCGGCTCGCTTTAGTGCCCGTCAGCTGCTTAAAGTGTGTGACTTTCCAGATCACATACTAACATCTCAAAGGCTTTCGGAAAATTTAACAACACACCGAATTAACGCCATCAAACAAGCCCTGACGACGCCCCAGAACACGCCAGATATTGAAATCAAATATTATTGCCCTTGGCAGGAAGAATCGGTAATCAAACGCGAATCAACAGATTTAATATTTTCCTGGGCTGTTATGGAACACGTCGATGATTTAAAAAAAGCCTACGCAGCCATGTTTAGTTGGCTAAAACCAGGGGGAATCATGGCTCATCAAATCGATTTTCGATGCCACCAATTTGGTACCGTTTGGAATGAGCATTGGACTTACGCTGATTCATTATGGGCCATTGTTAGCGGAAAAAGAACGTTCTCATTAAACAGAGAACCTCATTCTGCTCACCTTGATCTCATCAGCAAAGCCGGATTTAGAATCATTGGGGACCACAAATCTTCTGCTGTCAACACATTGAATCGAGAACGCCTAGCTCAACGTTTCAGAGGAATTACAGATGAAGATTTAACGACCGATGGAACTTTTATTTTAGCCATCAAAAGCTGAACAAAGGAGTCTTGTCTTGAAAAGTGCAACTTTTTCTTTTGGAAAGAATTGGCAAAATTTTCTAAAAGGACTCAATAATGAGAAAATTGAGCTCGCCGAGAAATCTATAAAAAGTTTTCTAAATACAGAAACAATCACTGGCAAATCTTTCTTGGATGTGGGATGCGGTAGTGGATTGTTCTCTTATGCTGCCTATAGGCTAGGCGCTTCCCAAGTTACCAGCTTTGATTATGACCCGATGTCAGTTCAATGTGGAAAGAGCCTGCATGAGAGAGCAGGATCTCCAAATAATTGGAAAATATTTGAAGGATCCATATTAGACCAAAACCTAATCAAAAACCTAGGTTCCTACGATATTGTTTACTCTTGGGGGGTCCTTCATCATACAGGGCATATGTGGGAAGCCATTAAAAACGCAGCGAGAATCGTTAAACCCAATGGTTATTTCTACATTGCGATATACAACAAAGCATCTGGACTATTGGGTTCAGAGTTTTGGTTAAAAATAAAGAAAATCTATAACCTCCTCCCTCGTCCTGGGAAAATACTCATGGAGTGGGGTTACGTTACGGCATTTTCTATTGCAGAACTATTAAAAGGAAAGGACCCAATCAAAAGCATTCGCCTTTACCCTAATGAACGCGGAATGTCCTGGTGGATCGACATGCGTGATTGGTTAGGGGGATATCCTTTTGAATTTGCTACCGTTGACGAGGTTAAGCATTTTATCGCCGCTCACTTTCCCAAAATGCAGCTAGAAAAAATCCAAAAGGACGGCGACTCTATGGGCATGAATACATTTCTTTTCCACAACAATGATTTATGATTAGCCTAAAATTCTCACAGGCACAAATCAGTGCCATCATCATTGCGTTTTGTTTAGGACTAGCAAAAATCACCGGTTTTCTTAGAGACGCAACCATCGTCCATCTCTTTGGAATAAATTTTGCCACTGATTTATTTTTCCTATCTTTAGTTCTACCGATCTTCTTTAGCACTTTATTTGCATCATCTTTCAACCTATTCTTCATTCCTTCTTATCAAAAGTTCAAACACTTGAATGGACCAGATTTTGCACAAAAGTATTTCTTTGCTTTATTCTTCTACTCATTTATTTTCCTTGTCCTAGTTAGCATTCTTTACATTAATTTTCTCTCTTGGAAGTTGCTAAACTCCAGCCATCTTTTTCTTGAATTCAAATCGCAACTGGAATACTTCAGAATTATTTCCAATTGGGCCGCAGCATTTCTTTTGTTTTCTTCACTAACCTCACTTTTCTCTTCCTTACTACAATCTGAACACCGTTATTTTGCAGCAATCTTTCCTCTCGCGATAATGCCGACCATGAGCATCTTATTTTTATTAACAAAGCATTCTACTTTTGGCGTATCAACAGCGCTATACGGGAGTACCCTGGGCGCCTTCTTCTGTTTATTATTTCATTCTATTTATTGTTACCATCTTGGTTATTTCAAGATTTTCAAAATTCATTCTATCCCAATATCTTCTTTACTTGAGAACTGGCCACAATTTCTAATTTTGTGTTCCACCTATACTCTCCCCGGACTAACCGCGATTATAGACCGAAAGATCGCCCTATCAATGGGAGAAGGGAAAGTCAGTACTTTAAATTACGGATTAAGTCTGACGGATGGCCTCTATGAAATAATCTCGGTTGGTATCGGCATGGCTGTCTTTGTATATTTTTCTGAGTGGGTAGCAAAAAACAAACACTCACAGATTGTTGAGTTGGTTCAAAAAGTGTTTATCTTTTCTATATTTTTCTTACTCCCTATTTGCTTTTTCTTATATATTTTTGCTACTCCGCTTTTATCATCTTTATACCTACATGGGGCACTAACCCCTCAAAGCATCTCAGACATTGCCACGGTACAACGCTGTTATAGTCCGGCCATTGTACTTACTGTTTTAATTATTGTCGGTCAAAGAATCATTTCTGCGCATCACATAAATCATATTCTATTGATTCTTAGCCTCCTCGCTTTCTCGATAAAAATTATTCTCAATCATCTCTTCTGCTCCTGGTGGGGAATCATCGGACTTCCCTTGGCCACTAACACGACCTTCACGGTAACGATTATTTGTACTTACTTTTTCCTTCACAAATTAGGTTATTCACTGTTCACTCCCACATTAAATAAATTTATTTTTCCGGGAATTTTGGTTAATCTAACCATATTCTTTATTCTCTCCGGTGTCCATGGGGCCGGCCTTCATCTACCATTTATGTTGCAATCGCTATGTGGCACCCTCGCCATCACGATTTTTCTTTCCATAACCTATTTAATCATGCATAACAAACTATGGAAGCTCCTTTAAAATCTTCGCAAGACAATAATTTAAGTTCAGAAACTTATTGGGATTCACTGTACAGCAATAAACACAAGCACTCTTTTTCTAAAAAATTACTTCACCATTGGCAGCACTATATTGACAATCTACGCATTACTGGAAAATACCAAGACCCTTTAGAAGAAATTCTTTGGAATCACCTCATTAAGAAAATCTTACCAATTTCCACAAATACTAAGGCCATCGAGATTGGCAGCGCGCCGGGTCATTTCTTGGTCAGACTAAACAAGGAACTTCATTATCAATCTTACGGGATTGAATACACGCCGTCGGGAGTATCCCGCAATCGCGAACTATTTATTCGTTATGGGCTTTCCCCAGAAAACATTCTCCATCTTGATTTTATTAAAGAACTACCTCTGAACTTAAACCTGTCGTTTGATGTTGTTATTTCTCAAGGCTTTATTGAACACTTTGACAATCCAAAAACTATTATCGACAAACACCTCGCTTTACTTAGCCCTGGAGGTTATTTAATAGTTTCGATTCCGAATTTACAGGGCTTAAATTACAAATTAGCAAATTTTCTTAATCCAGAAACTCTCAGAACCCACAACCTTACCATAATGAACAAAGCGGCTTTTTCATCGCTTTTTGAACGTGATAATTTAAAAGAAATTTACTGTGATTATTTTGGTAATTTCACTCTTGCTCTTTTTAATGCGCCACCCAAATCATTAAAAAGCGCTTTGCTTGGGCTCGGCAAAATGGCTCAACCGTTATTAAACTTTGCGCAGAAATGTATTTTTAGAAAAGATGGGCTTAAGCATCTTGACCCGCGAACGAGCCCGATGCTCATTTACATTGGACGCAAAACAAATGGTTAATTTTCGATACCCATCAATAAAATATTCAAAAAGGTAAAATCGCATGTGTGGAATTGTTGGAGGGACTAAACAAAACTGGAACATTCAAGCCGGAGTAAGATGTCTACATCATCGCGGTCCGGATTCCAACGGGTTTTCAAGCCATGCCGATGTGACAATGGGTTTTGCGCGCTTGGCAATTATTGATTTAAGCCGGGAAGCTGACCAGCCAATGGCGGCGGCTGAAGGTCAAGCCTGGATTGTATTTAACGGCGAAATTTATGGATTTCAAAGACTGCGAGAAGAACTCAAAAACAAGGGCCACCTCTTTCGTACGCATTCAGATACCGAAGTCCTACTAAAGGCATACCTACAATGGGGCGATGAATTTATTAAGCATGTAGATGGCATGTTTGCGATTGCTATCCACGATCGCCGCAGCCGCCAGCTTAAACTCTTCCGCGACCGCTGCGGCATTAAACCTCTCTACTATTTTTATGATGGGAGCGAATTCGCCTTTGCCTCTGAATTAAAAGGTATCAAGAATCTCTGCAGCGATGTATCATTCAATATCGATTATACCGCCCTCTACGATTACTTAACCTACAGCTATATCCCCGAACCTAAGACTTATTACAAAAACGTTTTTCGTCTATTACCAGGGCACCAGTTAACGATTGATTTGGCGACCAAAAGGATCACCAACCTTAGTAATTATTGGACACTGCCGGTTCTGCAGGTGTCCTACCCAACAGACATCAACGTCTATGAAGAGAAACTACGCTACCTGATCAAAGAATCCGTCAAAGATCAACTGGTGGCGGATGTGCCGGTTGGATGCTTTTTAAGCGGTGGACTTGATTCAAGTACCATCGTAGCGGTTGCCTCGGAATTAAAACCAAATCTGGAAACCTTCACGATCGGCTTTGATCAAAAATCTTATTCAGAAACTGATTACGCACAACTTGTTGCCAATAAATTTAAAACCCGCCATCGCACCAAAATTCTGTCTTTTTCCCAAACCGCCGCTTTATACCAGAACCTCAAAACCTGGTACGATGAGCCCTTTGCCGATATTTCAGCCTTCCCTTCTTTTCTGGTGGCCCAATACGCAAAAGAAAACATGACCGTCGTCCTTACCGGAGATGGCGGTGACGAAGTCTTAGGGGGCTACTCACGCTTCCAGTGGGCCCAAACCGCGTCCAAATTTCCCCGCTGGCCCACGAACACACCGTCGAAATTCATCTCTAAATTACGTTCTCGCTTTGGCCGAGCAGCTTTTTTACGTAAAATCCTTTTCGGACTGGACATTTTGGTTAGCGAACCCATCACCTCCTACAGTCTCTTGATGGGCGGACTTCAACCAACGGATAAAATCAAATACGCCCAAGAATGGAACATTCCTAATGACTATGATTCCTACTGGTATTATCGTAAATACTACCGGCCGGAGCTTCCCTTGCTGACGCGTTTACAGTATTTAGATTTTCATACTTATTTACCGTCGGACATATTGACGAAAGTTGATCGTGTGACGATGGCCGTGTCATTAGAGGCTAGGGTTCCTTTTTTG
This sequence comes from uncultured Planctomycetales bacterium, assembly GCA_964464475.1. Taxonomy (GTDB): domain Bacteria; phylum Omnitrophota; class Gorgyraeia; order Zapsychrales; family JAHFFX01; genus CAYXGG01. The sequence goes on from CAYXGG010000020.1 coordinate 34,235, forward strand.
AGCCAGAAACTAGTCGAATTTTGTTTTTCAATCCCCCAAGAAAGTCTTTATCATAAAGGCAAGCTAAAAGGGCTACTTAAATCGGCGTATGCGGACATCCTACCGCCGGCCATCCTAAATCGTGGCAAAATGGGATTTGGTCTTCCACCTCGCTATCTCAACACCGATAAAGAATGGATACAAGAGAAAATCCTTAAAGAAGTATTTACCTAAGGAGCAATTGATGGAGAAAATCACTTTTTCATTCGGCAGAAACTGGCAAAAATTCTTAAAATCAATTAATGATGAACGTATCCGGCAAGCCGAAACCTCGATTTCCGAATTTATTGAATTACCTTCTCTGGAAAACAAAACTTTTCTCGATATCGGCTGTGGAAGCGGGCTATTTTCTTTTGCCGCTTGGCGCTTGAAAGCTTCCCAAATTACAAGTTTTGATTACGATCCATTCTCCGTAGAGTGTGGTCGACATATGCATGAGAAAGCAGGCAAGCCAAGTAATTGGCAAATCTCAAGCGGATCGGTGCTTGATAAAGCATTCCTTGAATCCTTAGGGACTTTTGACGTTGTTTACTCATGGGGAGTCCTGCATCATACAGGACAAATGTGGAACGCGATCAGCAATGCAGCAACACGCGTTAAGCCCGGAGGCCTATTTTACTTTACGCTTTATAACAAAGTTGAAGACATCGTAGGATCAGAATTTTGGGTTAGAATTAAAAAGCTCTACAATGCCTCACCCAAGCTTGGCAAAGCACTTCTGGAATTTCTTTATTTCTTAGCTTATTTTCCATCAGAAATCATCAAGCGACGCAACCCAGTCCGAAATATACTCACCTATCATGAAAAACGCGGCATGCATTGGAAAACCGACTTTAGCGATTGGTTGGGTGGTTACCCTTATGAATTCGCAACGACGGAAGAAGTGTTCAAGTTTATGAAGAAAAATTTTCCTTCCTTTAAATTAGTTAATCTCAAAACAACCAATGGGCTAGGAATAAATTGGTTTTTATATAAAAGTTGCGACTAAAGTATTTCTTATGGGGTTTTCTTCACCACTTAAATTAGCTCTTTTCCTCCCCTGCCTCCAACAAGGAGGGGCGGAACGAATTATACTTTCGCTAGCGACCCATCTGGATAAAAACCAATTTACCACCACTATAGTCTTACTTTCCAAAACTGGTGATTTTGTGTCACTCCTTCCAGCCAACTTACCTATCGTTGATTTACAATTAGGTGTCGTCCCTAAAAACACAATTCAAAATATTGATTGGATCCGTAAACTATCTTTAAAACTTGATGAAATCAGCCCAGATATCGTTCTTAGCACCATTGGGCATGCTAACCTCTTGGCCCTTCTCGCACGCAAAATATCAAGAGAAAAATACAAAGTTGTCATCCGAGAAACCGGAATATTAAGCAAATACCTCCCGGAACACGGATCAAGCTGGTATAAAAAATTAATTTATCGATGCCTTTACCCACAAGCGGATAAAATAATCGTCTCGGGAAGCTCTATGGGTGAAGACCTGCAAAAATATCTAAATCTTAACAAAGAGAAATTAGCCATCATCCCTAACTTTATCGACCCAGAATCTCTCCTCAAGCAGTCCGGGGAAAGCATACATTATCCACACGGGGTAACTGTGCCCCCCAAAAATACTCCCATCATCACTTCTTTAGGAAGATTGAGTCCTGAAAAAGGAATCGCCGATGCCCTTTATGCCATGCAGATCGTCCTCAAAACACATTCCTGCCGCTATCAAATTATTGGAGCAGGAAAAGAACTAAAATCTCTTCAAGAACTCGCTAAACAACTCGGTATTGCGACGGCCGTAGACTTCCTAGGATTTCAATCCAATCCCTACCCTTTTATCAAAGGCTCAACAATTTTCTTACTGCCTTCGCATCATGAAGGTTTTCCAAATTCTTTGTTAGAGGCGATGGCACTGGGTATCGCGCCAATCATCACTTGTTTCAATGATAGCGCTAAAGAATTCGTCTCCCCTTTTGACAAAGAAATCATGGTTAAACCCAAAGACCATCCGGGGATGGCAAACGCCTTATTACGACTTCTAGATGACGTTCCCTTACGTTCCACTATCAAAGAACATGTTCTTCAACAATCTCAACGGTACACAATAAAGAAAGTCTTATTACAATATGAAGAACTATTATTGGAGGGGGTGTCAAAATGAACATTGCTCTGGTAAGGCATTCCATTCGTAACCGCGGCGCTGACCGTAGTCACTTTTATTTCTGCAACTATCTAATTCGGCAAGGGCATTCAATCAATTATTACACCAACGAGCAAAAAACCTCTTTGCCCTTTAACACTAAGATTAATTTCTCAGAAATTCCTTACCCCAGCATTGTAGGAACCATTATTTTTATGGCTTTCCATAAATTCGATGAAGACATTGTCATTGTCGATCTCGCACTCATGGCCTTCCTTGGCACTTTTCGAAATCACAAGAAATTACTATATTCGGCACGAGATTACGATGTTTCTTATTATTCCTCCCCACTACTAAAAGCGTTGACAAAGTTCTGTTATCGTTATGCATTGGGACAAAAAAAGATTCCAACAATTTCTGCCTCTGAGAATTTAACGAAGCAACTTAAAGAATATGACCCTGGCACCATCACTACCGTCTCTAACGGCGTTGATCTGAAATTATTTTATCGTAATCCTCATTCAGAGTTCTTAAGGACAAAAGGGACTCATCGAATTGTTTTACTGTTTGCTCGACATGACCACCGTAAAGGATTGGATGTAGCTATAAAAGCATTAACGGCCTTGTCCCAAAAAAACGACATTCATCCCTGGCAGCTTTGGCTGGTGGGTGATCCCGTCTCAGAACTCCCCCCTCGCTTAATGACTCATCACTTTGGTTATTTAACTGGCGAAAAATTACGAGATGTTCTCAGTGCTGTTGATATATACTTTATGGCATCACGAAGCGAGGGATTAAGCACTCTATTACTGCAGGCGATGGCTTGTGGATGTGCTATTGTAGGAACAGAAGCCGTTAATATAAACCTTCATGGTTTAACTGGTCTTATTGCACCGATTGAAGACTGGGGAAAGTTAGCAGAACATCTGGCCGAATTACTAAATAATGAACAAGAAACTAATAAATTTAGTTCTCGTTCAATTGAATTATCCAAACAATATTCCATTGAAACAACCTGTCAAAATTACGAGCATGCCCTTATTCAATCCCTCAAATCATGAAAACTCTAACCAAGAAACCTAAGCGCACCATAACCAGTCCTAAACCTTGCGTTGTTTGCGGACATAATATTGTTCAGGAAGAGTATGCCTACCATTACCAGAATCTAGAGTCGACTATTCTTTCCTGCCTTCAGTGCGGGCACCTTTTTATTCATCCTGTCCCATTAGTAAAACTTGATGAGCGAACCATGGATACCATCGAGGACGCCGAATTCTCTGGCAACAAATTCTTCCAGGCACTTCATGAAAAACTCGTCATCAATCGAGAAATCCGTACTGTCCGCAAGTTTCTTACTACTGAAAAACCCCGACTTTTAGACATCGGCTGTGGGACAGGGTGGACCACCTCCCTCTGGCAAAAAAATGGTTTTGATGTCATTGGGCTAGAGCCATCATCTTCTCGAGCAAAAAAAGCTCAAGAATTATATAAAATTAACGTTTCAACTGAACATATTGAAAATTTTAAATCTTCAGAATTATTTGATGTGGTGGTCATGCGCCATCTACTAGAGCACATCGAGGAGCCTAAAGATATTCTTAACAAGGCCCGCAGTTTTCTTAAACCCGATGGAGTCCTCATCATCGTGATTCCCAATATTGACTGCATTGGTCGTCACATTTTCAAAGAGAACTGGGCTTGGATCCTGCCTTGGCACTTGCACTTTTACACTACCAGGACACTTAGTCTTCTTTTAAAAAACCTAGGATATAAAAAACTTTCCGTTTACCAAACACCTTCTCCGCTTTGGTACCCCTACAGTATGAACATGGCCTGGGGAGACAGATCCAATCGTGGCCAGATCCCTCAATTACTCGCACTTCTGGCAGCGACTCCTATTATCTTGTTTGGGATGATCTTGAACAAAAATGACAACATGACGCTGATCTTTCGCAACCAAGAATAACTAAAAATAGTCATGCGCCTTGCCATTTTTGACTTTGATGGAACGATCAGCCGCGCGGACAGTTTTGCGGACTTTTTGTATGTTACGTTCGGGCCGGTTAAATTCTTCTGGGGCTTGCTGCAGTTGTGCGTGCCGTTAACGCTGTACGTTCTTAAGATTCATGTCAACGGCAAGACCAAAGCTATTGTCTTACGACATTTCTTCGGTGGCTATGAACAGGCTCGCTTTGCAGAACTCTGCGCGCGGTATGCCCGGGAGAGTTTGCCGCGCCTCCTTAAACAATCCGCCCTCGACCGCCTAGCCTGGCACCAAGCCCAAGGCCACGAGGTTATCGTCGTATCCGCATCCCCAGAGGATTACTTACGTACTTGGTGTGAGCGACAAGGCATCCAGTTATTAGGCACTCAACTGGAAATAAAAGACGGGAAACTGTCCGGAAATTTAGCTTCTCTAAACTGTTATGGAGATGAAAAAGTACGTCGCCTCAAAGAAAAATATGACCTAAGCCAATTTGATTATATCTATGCTTATGGGGACAGTAAGGGTGATTTGGCCTTAAAAAGTATCGCCCATGAATTCCACTACCGTAACTTCCAATAAAGAACCCTTCTCACCTCGTAAGTGAGAAGGGTTTATCCTGCCTTAATACCTAAGGTTTGAACGATATCTCCAACCCGGTGCTGCTTCAAAAGCTTAACGACCTTTTTCTTGGCCATACCCAGGTCTATGCTTTTAATCAACGTTTGGATGCGCGCGATATATCGGGAATTTATACTAAACCTCGTCAATCCGATTCCCAACAAATATTCCGTGTACCGTTCATCATCCGCCATGTCTCCGCAAATCGTCACTTCCTTATGATGTTTCTTCGCAGCCACAACGATTTTCTTTAAGCCCCGCAATACCGAAGGATGGTGTGGCAAATAAAGATCCGCCACCTTCTCATTCGTTCGATCCACGGCCAGCATGTATTGAATAAAATCATTCGTCCCGATGCAAAAGAAATCGGCCGCTTGGGCCAACTCGTCAATAATCTCCAAGACCGCCGGCAACTCGACCATCATCCCAATGATCGGATGAGTATGGTGCGACAATTTTTGGCTCTTTAACTGGGCCAGGCAATGCTCCACGACCTGCTTTGCTTCCAGGAATTCATCCAATGAAGAAATCATTGGAAACATGATTTTAAGATTTGCTCCCTGTCCGGCCCGCAGGATGGCCCGTACCTGCTGCTCAAAAATTTCTTTATATTTTAAAGAGAACCGGATGGACCTCATGCCCAAAAATGGATTCTCTTCTTTAACGTCATGAAAGTAGGACAATACTTTATCTCCACCAATATCCAGGGTCCGAAACGTGACTTCTTTGCCCGGAGCCCCTTCGACCAGCTTACGATAAATAACAAATTGCTCCTCTTCCGTTGGGAAAGTGCTGCGCACCATAAAAGGAAATTCCGTCCGATATAGCCCAATCCCTTCCGCTTTAAATTCCCGCGCGAATTTCAAATCACCCAGCAAATTAATATTCGCCAACATCGTGATACGCTGACCATCCTGAGTCCGACTGGTCGCGTGGATAGATTTCTTCAGCCGTTCCAGCTGGGATTGCAAATCCTCGCGCTCTTTAAACTGGGCCAGGATACTTTGATCGGGATTTATATAAATATTGCCCAACGCCGCGTCCATCAACAACTGGCACGTAGCATCCAGATTTAACAGTTGGGGCGCATCGACAATAATTAATGGAATCAACAGTGATTTGGCCAAAATAGACAGGTGAGACGCGACCCCACCGGTCAATAAAATAATGCCTCGCACTTTTTGCGAGGAGAGTTTGAGCGCATCGGATGGCAAGAGCTCTCGCGCCACGACAATTTTGCCTTCGTATTCTTCAGTTTGCCGACCATGCCCGGTTAAGTTCTCCAGCAAGCGTCGCCCCACGTCCTGAACGTCTTGGCTTTTTTCTCTTAAATACGCGTCAGAAAGACTCTCTAAACGCCGGACAAAATCATCCACCGTGCTAATGATCGCCTGGGGAGGGTTGGTTCCTTGTTTAATCTGCCCGACAATCTGATCAATAAACTCCTGATCCTTGAGCATGAGTAGTTGAGCGGCAAAAATAAGCGAGGCCACATCACTCAGCTGCTCTTCAATCTTTTTCTGCAACCCTTTTAATTCGCTTTCACTAGCCTGCAGAGCTTGCCAGAAATCATCCAAGGAGTATTTAAGAAGACACTTTTCATTTTCCCGGACGCGAATCGCTTCCGGCGAAATGACCACCACCGGCGCGTACGCGAAGCCTTCCGACGCGGCGCGACCTTTCAAGAACTTCAAAGCGCTTGTCGGTTGCTGGGCTTTGACCTCCTGCCCGGATTTTGTCAGCGACATCAACAGCTTGGCCGTTTCAATCGTATTCGCCAACTGTGACGTCACCGCTCGAAAAGCGCGTTCGTCCGCGTCTGAAAAATAATTTTTCTGGGAATTCTGGAGAACAATCGCGCCAATGCGGGTCTGGCCGCGAACGATGGGGACTACGAGGAAAGATTCAAACTTTTCTTCACCAATACCGGGGAATGATTTGAAATGTGGATTTTGACTGGATTGACGTTCGTTGATGGAGCGTAACTCTTGAACAGCCAACCCCGTCAGCCCCTCTCCCAGTTTCATACGGACTTTGCCGATGGATTCGGGGTTAAGCCCTTGAGTCGCGCGCAATACCAGTTCGGCTTTGCTTTCATCAAACAAATAAATCGAACAAACCGGAGAGCGCATATGCCGGGCGACCATTTGCACAATCTCATTCAAAAATTGATCTAAGCTACTCGAGTCAGCGAACAGTCCGCTCAGTTCGCCAACATCACATAATAATTTTGAATGGTC
>CAYXGG010000021.1:0-37385 GCA_964464475.1 uncultured Planctomycetales bacterium
AGGATGAATAGAGCCATGATCGTAGGTTTAATGCTCGCTTTTGTCGTTACCATCGCGCCTGGCGCGTTCGCGCTGCCGGCACCCATCGAGAAGTTAAGGGGGGGAGTTGAGGGGATTGTGAAGTCTCCGTTGGAGATCCCTAAGCATACGATGGATGAGGTAAAATCGGCTGATATTAAGCCAGTGGGTTTTATTGGGGGGATGCTGAAGGGTACGTACCATACGGTCCATAAGACGGTTAAGGGCGCTTTGGATGTCGCCACGTTTCCGGTTAAATAATCAAATCTGATGTGCTTTGTGTAAGGTAGGTGGGATGTGGGGCCCCTGCGGCTTGGCCGCCGGGGCCCTGAATGTTTTTGCTATTTTTGAGGTATGTCAGCTTCATTTTCTGTGGATGGAACACGTTACTTCCTGCTTGACAATCCCGTCGTAATTCTTATGATGTGGCCTATGTCTCAAAAGATCAAACAACGAAAAGCGAAACAAAAGAATGAGTTCCGGGTTTCTAAGTCAGCGGTGACCACCTTTTTAATTGTTGCAGTCGTGGTGGGAGTGTTGACCGTTGATTATTTTCAGCGGGCCAACCTTCCTATTCATCGCGCGGTCAAGTTTCGTCAACAAGGTAACACTTCCGCTAAAATAAAAATCATTGAATATGTTGATTTTCAGTGCCATCAATGTGCTGAGGGTTACAAATTCTTAAAGCAGTATTTGGCCACACACCCCGAAGCGGTATTCGTTCAAGTCAAACATTTTCCTTTAAACCAGCTGTATTCTATTGATAGCGCTATCTACGCAGAATGCGCGGCCCAACAGGAAAAATTCTGGCCTTTGGCTGACGCGTTATTTCTTTCTCAGGACCAGTGGCGGACGCATCCAAGCGCCGTTTCCTATTGGAAAACTTTTGCTCAGGAAGCCGGCCTGAACATGACCGTGTTGGATCAATGTGTGTCTGGAGGTGCGGCCAGGGCGGTGGTCCTTGCCGATCGTGAGGAGGGCGCACGTTTACGGATCCAATCCACGCCGACGTATTTTATTAACGGTGAGATGTTTGTTGGTCCGGAATCCTTGCGTCAGAAATTGGAATCATTCGATGGAAAATAAATATTTGCCAGTGCTGTTGCAGTTGGCCCAGGACGCGGGTGATATCGCGTTGCGTTATCGAGATGATAGCGCGCCGACTTATAAGGCCGATCAATCCGTAGTGACTAAGGCAGATAAGGAAATTTCACAGTTGGCTCACGCGCGGCTAAAAGAATTTCTGGCGCAGCCCGGACATTTGTTGATTGATGAAGAAACGCCGGGGATGGAACGTTATTTAAATACCGAAAGCCTGAACGCTCACGAATTTATTTTTGCGATTGATCCCATTGATGGTACGCGGGCTTATGCCAATCGTATGCCGGGATTTGGGATTTCGATTGGATTGTTAAAGAATTTAAAGCCCTGGCTGGGGGTGGTGTATTTTCCGGCATTGCGGGAATTGTTTTATGCCGAGAATGGTCGCGCTTTTTTTGTGCAAAACGCTTTTACCATGGAGCAGGTCACCACTGAAATCAAACCCATTCATCAGGAAATTAACAAACAAGCGATTTTCCTTTTGCCCGATTCTTATTTTAATCGTTTTGATTGGGATTTTACGAATTTGCATATCATGATTCCGGCGTGCGCTGTCGTGGATTTGTGTTACCCGGCGATTGGTCGGGGCTGTGGATCGTTGATTCGTTCTTACTTGTGGGATTTTGTAGGCTCCTGGCCTATTGTACGCGCCGCCGGGTTGGAATTGTATAATCTCAATGATGGCCAAGCGCTGGATCAAATCCGACGGGATATCTTTACGGAAAGAACGACTCCTTGGAAATTGCGCGATTTTTATGTAGTCTGCGCGGCCAGTAATTTTAAAAAGTTACAATCGAAGATTACTCTTAAAGGAAGGACTTCGGGATGAAAAAACATTGTGCGCTGATTATTTGTCTAGCGCTGGTTGGTGTCGTTGCTTTCTATCCCAGTGCCGAGGCCAATGAACGCATCTCCCCGGAAGTCGCTCTCGGAATTGCTCGAGATACTCCTGAAGTTCAGGCCTTTTTGAAAATTTACCGGCAATACAATTTAGAAAAGCGGTACCCGCAATGTCGCCTCGATCCCCAAGTCATGAAGCCTTGTGATAGTGATTGGGTTAATTGTGTGGAGGACGGATGGGTCGTTAAGTATACGGTGGCCGCAACCTGCGGCGTTCCGGAAGCGGAACGTTTAGGGGTAACGCTCTTAATTCAGGCTTCAACGGGAAAAGTGCTGTCCCGTTATCCGGAAACCGTTTATTTTGAAAACAAAAATTACTGTTTGGCCGATAATGACTGTATGGCGATTTCTGGGTCGGGCGTTAAGTTTCTGGGACGGTGCGAAAATTTTAGCCACGCGCCGTTTGCTTTTGGAGGCGCTTATTTTTCTTCTGAGCTTTGCCGTTGTGTGAATGACCAGTGTGTTCCCCTCACTAACAAACCCAACCCCGAATAGCCGTGTCCTCGCCATCCTTACCTTTTGCTTTTCTGGAACGATTACAGACTATTTTGCCGGCGGATCTGATCGCGGCGACTCTAAAATCATTCGGTCAGTTGCCGGCGGTTTGCGGTCGCGTTAATACGTTAAAAGTGTCCGTCGCTGATTTTTGTTCGCTGTTGGCTAAACAGCAGATGAGCTATGACGTTATGCCTTGGGATAGGACCGCACTATTGTTTAAAAATGTTTCGGCGCGGGCTTTAACGGAAACGGAATGGATGAAGAGCGGCTATTTGTATTTGCAGAATTTTTCCAGTTTTTTGCCGGCGCTCGCCCTTGATCCTCAGCCGGGCGAGCGCGTCTTGGATTTGTGCGCAGCACCAGGAAGCAAAACGACTCAACTCGCCGCTCTCATGCGTAATCAGGGTCGGATCACGGCGGTTGAGGTCGTGAAGGATCGGTTTTTTCGTCTGCGCAGCGTTTGCGAAATGCTGGGAGCGACGAACGTGGATTTTAAGCTGATGGACGGGCGCCGGTTCCGTTTTCAGGGAGAATTCTTTGACCGGGTTTTGGTCGACGCGCCATGCAGTTCGGAAGGTCGCTTTAACGTGACCGACCCCAAATCGTACGCCTACTGGAGCCCGCGTAAAATTAATGAGATGGCGCATAAACAGCGTGGGTTGCTGATGACCGCAAGTCATTTGGTGAAGCCGGGAGGCCTGCTTGTTTATTCAACCTGTACGTTCGCTCCGGAAGAGAATGAAGAGACGGTAAATTGGCTGCTGCGTAAACTAAAAGGTAGTCTCGAGCTTATCCCCGTGCCGGGTGCTTTCGCGCCGATGTATCCGGCTTTGTTGAACTGGAAAAGCCATGCCTTTTCCCCTGAATTGCGTCACTGCGTACGAGTTCGCCCGGATTCATTATGGGAAGGTTTTTTTCTTGCGTGTTTTCGCAAAAACTAAACAGGTAGCCCGTTTAGATTCTTTAGCTTCCTGGTGGGAATCTAAGAAAGAATTGCTATAATACACAGCGATTTTCTTACGCCATGAATAAAAATACCATTTATCTACTTCTTATCTACGTGTTGGCGTTGCCTTTTTCGGCGAGCGCGGATGCGGCTGCGGATAAAGCGGCGGTGCTGCAAGCGTTGGAGGGGTTTGATCGCAAAGTTTTATCCGTCGAAGCGGTGGGAACGCTTGCGGAAAATACGACGGCTGCGCCAAGTCCTGCGATAGGCAAGAAAGCTGCCGGGACCGGTTCCGCTAGGCCCGTTAAAATTATTCCAGCTCTCGAATTTAAGGATACCGATATCAAAGAAGCTTTGGCCACCTTGTCTCAAAAAAGCGGGTTAAGCATTGTGATGAATCCCAACGTACAAGGGAAGGTCACGGTTTTCCTAAAAGAGGTCGATGCTTTCGAGGCTTTACGCACCATCCTGGAGTCTTGTCAGCTTGCTTACATTGAGTCCGAAGGCATCGTGCGGGTGATGGAAGAAAAAGATTATGAATTCAAATATGGCCATAAGTTCGGCGAGCGTCCACAGACTCGGATGGTTTATTTGTCCCAAGGGCGGGCGTCGGATTTGGTTCCGCTGTTGAATGAGATTAAAAGCCCTATCGGCAAAGTTATTGCCGACGATAAAGCCAATAAATTGATCCTTCTGGATCGTCCGAATAAGCTTGAGGAAATGGAAGATTTGGCGGCGCAGTTGGATGTAGCGGTGGCCACGGAAGTTTTTTCGATTAATTACGCCAAAGCGGATGAAATGGCACAAAAGATAACGCCTTCTTTAAGCAAGAGCCTTGGTCACGTTAAATTCGATAATCTTTCCAATAAGTTGGTGGTCACGGACACGCCGGCGAAATTAAAAGAAATTAGCGGCCTGATCGAGGCTTTCGATGAGAAACTTAAAGAGATTTTTCTGGAAACAAAAATTGTTCAAGTAGAGCTTAACGAAGAACATGAGAATGGCATTGATTGGGAAGCCATTGTCTCAGACTATCAGAAAATCAATCTGTCCCAGCAACGCGTGGATACGCCTTTGCCGAACCTGGCGGAAAAGTTGAGTGTGGGTACGTTGACTGGGGACGACTTTTCGATTTTGCTGGAAGCGCTGGATACCGTCGGTAAAGTAACGGTTTTGACGTCACCTCGGATCACGGCGGTCAATAATCGAGAATCCGTGATCATGATTAGCTCTAAAGAATTTCCTCGGGATCCGAGTGATGGCGAGCTGGATGAGGAGGGGCAGTTTCCGGAATTGGGGGTTAAGCTGATCGTAACCCCGCAAGTGCACAATGACAATACGATTACTTTAACGATTCACCCCGAAGTGCGCTATTTGCAGGCAACCCCTTCCAATAAAGAAAAAAACGCCGCGCCGATTGTGAAAACTTCGCAGGCCATGACGACGGTCCAGATTGATAACAAGGCCACGGTGGTCTTAGGGGGCTTAATGAACGAAGAAAGGGTCAATGCGCAGCGAAAACTTTTTATTTTGGGTGATTTGCCGTTTGTCGGCGGGGTTTTTCGCAGTCAGCGCTCCTCGGTCCGCAAACATGAAGTGATCATTTTTTTGACGCCTAAAATTGTTGCGTCCTCTTTGGACGGGACGCAAGTTAACTAATCGTGTTTACGAAAGGAAATCCTTTGAACTCGTCTAGTAAATATTGGTTATTGGTAGGGTCACTCATTCTTCTGGCGGGTTGCGCCAGGCCTTCATCGGACACGGTCGGAACTGGATCGATGACCAACGTTCGCCAGGATTCTTTGACCGAGTTGTGCGCGCGCGAAAACGTTTCTTTGGATTACGACAGTGTTTCGCAGGTGGTCATGATGACAAAAAACGGCGTGCAGGCCAAAGGGATTGTCGGTAGCGCGTCGGTTTTGATTGACGATGATCGGGTGACGCTGAGCGCTCCTATCAAGCGCGTAGATGGTGCGCTCATTGTCCCTGCGGATTTTGAACGCAAGGTGTTTGATTGTTTCGGGGAGAGTCGGCAAGATTACCGAATTAGCAAATTGCGGGAAATCATCATTGATGCCGGGCATGGCGGTAAAGATCCGGGGGCGCGCGGAAAGTCGGGGATACTGGAGAAGACGGTCGTGTTGGATATTTCCAAACGACTGAAGGACATCATGGAGCAAAAGGGTGTTAATGTCATTATGACCCGAGACAAAGATGAGTATCTGACACTTAAAGAACGCACGGAGATTGCTAGTCGTTCCAACGCGGATTTGTTTGTTAGTATTCATGCCAATTCCAGTAAGTCACGCAACGCGAAGGGATTTGAAGTTTATTATCTGCGCGATTTGATGGCTCATGAAAAAAAAGACGCGGATTTACAAGACAATCATCGCATCAAATACCGCAACTTTGAGATGGATGAGAACGCGGAGCATGTAGAGAACATCGTTGCGGATATGATGTATACCTACAAACAGGGTGAATCAAAACATCTGGCAGATATGATGTCCAAACGGGCGTCGGACTCAATTGACGCGGAAAGTCGGGGCAGTAAGTCCTGCGCGTTTTTTGTGTTACGCAATACGCTGATCCCGGCGGTGTTGGTTGAGGTTGGATTTTTAACGAATCAAAAAGAAGAACGCTTGCTTAAAACGGACGAGTATCGTCAGAAGATTGCTAACGCGCTGGCTAAAAATATTTTGGATTATGTTAACCGCGACTGAACGTAACCGACCGATTGGGGTCTTTGATTCGGGGCTGGGAGGCTTAACGGTGGTTAAGGAATTAATCCGCCAGCTGCCGCGCGAAAATGTTGTATACTTCGGCGATACGGCGCGTGTTCCCTACGGAACCAAATCCAAAGAGGCCATCATTCGATTCTCTCGAGAAAACGTGGCGATCCTGCGGCAGTTTAACGTTAAGATGGTGGTGATTGCTTGTAATACAGCGTCGAGTTTTGCTTTGCCGATTTTACGTAAGGAATTTGATCTTCCGATTTTAGGCGTTATTCGTCCCGGGGCGATTAAAGCGGTAGAAACGACCCGCAATAAAAAAGTGGGCGTGATCGCCACCGCCGCGACCATCAATAGCGATGAATACACTAAAAATATTCATAAGCAGGACAAGACGGTTAAAGTGACGACGCAAAAATGTCCGCTTTTTGTGCCGCTGGTGGAAGAAGGCTGGACTGAAAAGCGGGTGAGCGTTGAAATCGCCCGAGAATATTTAAAGCCACTGCAATCGGCAAAGGTGGACACGTTGATTTTAGGTTGCACGCATTATCCGTTACTTAAAAATGTTTTACGAAAAGTCATGGGGCCGGGGGTTAAACTCGTCGATTCGGCGCAGTCGGTAGTCGAAGAAGTTAAACAGTTCTTGGAACACACCGGCAAGGCCCGGGAGTCGGCGGGGCCGGGTAAAAGGACTTTCTTAGTCAGTGATGAACCCAAGCATTTTCATCGACTGGCCAAACAATTTCTAGGATTCGAAATCAATAACGTCAGACGCTGCTATGTTTGAACTATCGGTTAAAGGTGATATTGCTTCTTCTCATATCCTGCCCGGCTATCCGGGCAAGTGCGCGCAGCTGCATGGTCACACCTGGAAGGTGGAGGTGACGTTGCAAGGGGAAACACTCGACCATTTGGGGCTATTGACGGATTTTCGTAAAGTCAAAAAAGACTTGGAAGCTTTTTTGGACACCTTGGACCATAAGCATTTGAATGATTTGCCCGCCTTTAGAGATGTCCCGCCATCAACGGAAAACCTGGCCAAACATATTTATGAGGGATTTGCGCCCCTTTGCCGGCCACTAACTTTAAAAAAAGTCCAGGTCTGGGAATCGGATCGGACGAGTGTTACTTATTATCCGTGACTCGTCGCTCGTGACCAGTGACTGGTATCGAGGCACGAGCCACTAGCGATCCGCCAACAAAGTTGGCGAGACCTCGGCCCGGTGATATAAAGAAGCCGGGCGGGCCACTTTCAATTATGAAAAAATCCATCGTTCTTCTATCCGGCGGACTTGATTCCGCCACGACACTCTATGACGCTAAGGCTCAAGGGTATCGGGTCAGCGCGTTGATTTTTGATTATGGCCAGCGACATAAGAAAGAGATTCAAAGTGCGATCTCGATCGCGCGGGCGGCTCAGGTTTCGTACGAAGTTGTAAAAATTTCGTTGCCTTGGAAAGGCTCGGCGTTATTAGATAAGAAAATTAAAGTGCCGCGGGGGCGCAAGCTCATGGCTAAGGACATTCCCGTGACCTACGTGCCGGCGCGTAATATTATTTTTTTAAGTTTCGCGGCGTCGTTTGCCGAGGCGGTGGGGGCGGACACGATTTTTATCGGAGCCAACGCGATTGATTATTCGGGTTATCCGGACTGCCGGCCGGACTTTTTCGCCGCTTACGCGAAAGTGCTGGCCAAGGGACTGAAGACCGGCGTTGAGGGGCATAAGATTAAAGTTAAAACGCCGTTGATTCGCAAAACCAAAGCGCAGATTATTCAGTTGGGCTTAAAACTCGGTGTGCCGTATCATTTAACCTGGTCGTGTTATGCTGGCGGTAGGCGGCCGTGCGGGATGTGTGATAGTTGTCGGTTAAGGATGAGAGGGTTTGAGGAGGTAGGGGTTAGGGAATAGGAGATAGGGGTTAAATTAAAATATTAACATTGGATTTGTGTTCCCAGCTCCCAGGAACAAGAGTCCCAGTAAAGGAGAATAAAATGGGAGTGGCGGGATATAAGAAATTAATTGTTTGGCAGAAGGCAGATTTTCTGGCAAAAGAAGTTTATTTTGTATCTAAGAGTTATCCTGATGATGAGAAGTTTGGTATCACTTCACAACTTCGCAGAGCTGCATTATCTGTCCCGGTAAATATTGTTGAAGGATATGCAAGAAAAAGCCGAAAAGAATTTAAACAATTTCTTTCTATTGCTTTAGGCTCTTTAGCTGAGACAGAATATCTTTTGGAGTTCTCTACATACCTAGGCTATCTTTCAAGTGACAGCTTTAAGACTTTAGAAAATGCGCGGCAGGAAGTTGGAAATTTATTGTGGAGATTTTATGAAAGTTTATAACTGGGATGCTGGTTCCATGTTTCTGGGCCCTCAAATATGAGTATTGCTCGCCTTTCCGAGATATTCAAATCCATCCAAGGCGAGGGACCGTATGCGGGAGTGTCCCAAGTTTTTGTAAGGTTTTTTGAATGCCACATGCATTGCTCGTGGTGTGACACGCCGGATTCGATTGGCGACGGGAAAAGGGAGTTTGAGGAATATACGCTGGCGCGTTTGCTCAAAGCCGTTCGTCCGTTGGCCCGAGGATGCCATTCGGTGAGTTTGACCGGTGGGGAGCCTTTGTTGCAGGCGGTGTTTATGAAGGCCGCGATTCCGGAGTTGCGAAAATTAGGATTAAAGATTTATTTGGAGACTAGCGGTGTCTTGCATCAAAAACTGGCCGAGGTGATTGCCGATGTGGATATCGTTTCCATGGACATTAAATTGCCTAGTTCGACGGGCTGCCGGTCATTTTGGGCGGAGCATGCTGCCTTTCTAAAGATAGCGCGGCGCAAAGAATGTTTTGTGAAGATGGTCATTTCTAGAAAAACTTCACAAGCAGATGTTGTCCAAGCGGCAAAATTAGTGAAGTGCGAGGATCCCGATTTGCTGGTTATTCTGCAGCCGAATTCGTTTGAAATGAATAGCGGCGCGGTCGCGCGTTGTGAGCAGCTGCAAAGAGTTTGCCAAAAGGATTTGTCCGATGTTAGAATTGTGCCCCAGATGCATAAATTTATGAAGTTGCGTTAACAGCGCACCCTTCTCACTTACGAGGTGAGAAGGGTTAAGGAAAACGATAAGAAAGGTTTAAAGAATGGCCGTGAAGAAAAAATCTTACGAAGGGCTGCAAAATAATATCCGCAAACTGAAAACGCCTAAAATTGATGTTTGGCGCAATCAGTATCCGGAGCGCGAATACACGATTGATTTAAACATCCCAGAGTTTACCTGCATTTGTCCAAAGACAGGTTTGCCTGATTTTGCAACGATAGAAATCAATTATTGCCCGGGAAAAGTTTGTTTAGAATTAAAATCGTTGAAGTATTATCTACTTTTCTACCGTGACATCGGAATTTTTCATGAGCATTTCGTTAATAAGATTCTTGATGATTGCGTGCAGGCTTGTGCTCCACGGTGGATGAACGTCAAAGCCATCGTCAACTCCCGCGGCGGCATTCAAACTACCGTCACTGCGCAGCACAGGATTTCCTAAATCTCCCTTGGGAATCAACCCTTCTCACCTACGAGCTGAGAAGGGTCATTTTCTACCCTAAAATCTATCCGGCGAAGTTTACTATTTTAAAATCTTAACCCTTCTCACTTACGAGGTGAGAAGGGCAATGGGGGAGGCGACATATGACGCATTTTCGTCAATTTGTTGATGGTGGGATTTATCATGTATTTACTAGGAGTATTGCTGGATTTGAAGTGTTTCGCTATGAGAGTGATTTTGTAAGAATGCTGGCTTTAATGAGATATTATCAGTACGTGACTTCTATAAAGTTCTCTGATTTTATCAAGAGTGAAGGGTTAGAAAAAGTATTGCATTTGTCGAATAACTATTCTCAAAGGAGGATAAGTATTCTGGCTTATTGCCTAATGCCTAATCATTTTCATTTAATAGTAAAACAAGAAATGCCGGAAGGAATAACCCATTTTATGACCGACGTACTGATTAGTTTTTCTTGTTATTTTAATAAAAAGATACGCAGAAAAGGCCCCCTCTGGGAAGGCCGATTTAAAAGTGTGAGTATTGATTCCGATAGTCAATTATTGCATCTAACAAGATATATACATTTGAATCCAGTCACTGCTTATATGGTCACTCGACCAGATGAATGGCGCTATTCCTCTTGTAATGAATATTTAGATAGAGTTGAAGCTAATCAACGTATCTGTTATTATTCTGACGTTTTAGATATCGTTTCGAATGATTATTATGATTTCTTGATGGATAGAATTGATTACCAGCGAGAACTTAAGAAACTTAAAAATATTATTATAGATTAACCCTTCTCACTTACGAGGTGAGAAGGGTTAATTGGAAAGAGGGCTTATGGTTCGACCAGATGGAAGACAGAATCAGCAATTACGGCCGGTTAAAATTACGACAGATTACACGAAATACGCGGAAGGTTCGTGTTTGATTGAATTCGGTGACACGAAAGTGATCTGCACGGCATCGGTGGAAGAATCCGTGCCGCCGTTTTTAAAAGGCTCCGGCACCGGTTGGGTGACGGCGGAGTATGGGATGTTGCCGCGTTCCTGCTCAACCCGGGTGGCGCGCGATAAAAATAATGGCCGCCAACAGGAAATCCAGCGGTTGGTGGGGCGTTCGTTGCGAGGTGTCGTCGATATGACGAAGATGGGGGAGAGGTCGATCCGAATCGATTGCGATGTCATCCAAGCGGATGGCGGAACCCGGACCGCTTCCATTACCGGCGGGTTTGTCGCGCTCGTCGCCGCTTTTCAGAAATTACGTAAGAGCGGTTTAATCACGACTATTCCGATCACCCGCTACGTCGCGGCGATCAGCGTGGGGATTTGGCAGGATAATTTAATTTTGGATTTAGCCTTTGAGGAAGATTCGAAAGCCGAAATGGACATGAATGTCGTTATGCTTAACAGCGGCGAGTTCGTTGAAATCCAGGGGACCGCCGAAGGCAAGCCGTTTACTAAAGCCGAGGCTGATGAATTACTAGAGCTGGCGCAGAAAGGAATTAAAGAGCTTTTTGCGTTTCAGAAAAAAGCGTTAGGCGGTTGGGAGCCGGACCGCTAATGCAAGAGCTCTTGGTTGCCACACGTAATAAGAAGAAGTTGCAAGAAATCCGGGAGCTGTTGGCGGAATTGCCTCTTAGAATTACCTCACTCGATGATTACGCCGACATGCCCGCGATTGAAGAAGATGGAAAAACGTTTACCGCGAACGCTTTAAAGAAAGCGGTGACGATCGCGCTGTATACTGGGAAATTAACGATGGGCGAGGATTCCGGTTTACAGGTGCGCGCGTTAAAAAATGCGCCCGGCATTTATTCGGCGCGCTATGCCGAGCCCGGCGCCACCGATGATAAAAATAATGCCAAACTACTGAGGGAATTAAAGAAAGTCCCGTTAACTAAACGTCAAGCCCGCTATCAATGTCATGTGGCGCTGGCCGATGGGAAACGGGTCATTGATGTGGTAACCGGAACCTGTTCGGGGGTCATCACGACAAAATTGCGCGGTCATAATGGTTTTGGTTATGATCCGTTGTTTTTGATTCCTCGTTATAATCAGACTTTTGGCGAACTTCCCGCTGCGGTAAAAGCCCGTATCAGTCATCGTTCGCGCGCGCTTAAGAAATTCCGTAAGTTAATAGAAAAGTATCTCGAAAAGTCCCAAGCACCTAAGCTCCCATAATCAAACAAATTCAAATTGCCAAGAGTCAAATCCCAAATTGATTTGTTATTTAATCACTTGAGTTTTTGTATTTGTTTGATATTTGCTAATTGAGTCTTGGTTTTTAAGCTTCTAAAAGATCGTCTGCAAACCTTCTTTAATCAAGTCTCGAGTTTTCTCGAGTACGTTGACCGGCGTGGGCGTAACGTTGTATTCCGGATCTTTTAAGGTACCCGTGACTTTAATATTGAGGTAATTGTCCGTCGAGGTCAGGACCGCGGTCAGGGTTTTCTTAAGTGAGGGGGACTTCATGATCGCTTGCGGACTGAAGTCCGAGGTGATGTCGAACTTAATATTGCCATCAAAGTCGATGGTGCCATCCCCTAGCAAATTCATTTGTTCACTGTATAAGGCGAATTCATTCAGGTGCAGGAAACCTTCCTTTAGTTCCAAGTTCGTCGTTCCTTCCGTAAAAACAATATTGTGATATTCGGGAATGAAAATAAATTTACCTAAGCCTTTGAGGAGGTTGACTTGGCCGAGTCGTCCTTCGATAATTTCCAAATTGCCGTTACCTGTAGCGTTTTTCCAGTCCCCCCACATGCCTTGAGCGTTAAAAAATCCCGTCGCTTTTCCTTCGAGCGCAACGGTTTTGAGCGGGGATTCATCTTTAAGTTTGCTTAAGTCCACGTTGAGCAGGGTGAGATCCGCTTTGTAGGGGATGGTTTCGGCTCGCAAATCCAGTGAAGAAATAAATTTGAGATCCCCATTAAATACTTTGCCGGATAAATTAGCCTTGCTGATATTCTGATCCAGCATTTCAAAGCGTAACGAACCTTGACTCATCTCCACTCCAAAGAGAGAGAGGGCGTCACTGCGACCTTCCAGGATCAGGTTCCAGTTTTCCCAGTCTTGAGGCGTTCCCTTGAATCCTCCATTGAGGAACATGTCTCCCGTGAGGTCAAGTTTCTCCCAAAGAGATTTTTTTTGAGGAAACAAGCGAGACAGGTCTTTGAGTTGTAATTGAATGCGTCCGCGTAAGTCAAAATCCGGAACTCGGTTGGCCAACAAATGTCCGTCGCCCCGCACATCAAAGGTGGTGTCAAAGAGCTGTCCCTGTAGCGTGACAAACTGAAACGCGTCGTTTAAGAGATTGATCTGAGAGGTTACTAGAAATTGATCACCCTCCAGAGTGGCTTTTAGGACCGGCCGAGAAAAATTGGTGAGGTCACCGTTAAAGCGGTAGAAGTTGCCGTCGTACTGGCCTTGGATTTTAGACCAGGAGAGGTAATTCTTTTCATAATGAATTTTTCCGGAGATTTCTTGAACGGGTAAAGGGAGCGCCACGCTTTTGATACTGGCGCCCAAAAGTTCGGCATCAACACGAAGATCTCCGTTTTTGGCGTCTGAAAGAGCCCCCGCGTAGGTGGCGTTGATCGCGCTTTGACCGCTGGCCTGAAGCGAATCGTCGGCAAAAACGCGTGGCAATAAATCTCGAAGCCGCGCTAATTCGAAATTGTTGGTCTGAAGGGAAACATCGAGGTAGGGATTGGAAAAATCTTTAACGCTGCCGACCACTTCCACGGGGCTGGACAGAATTTCAGCCGAAAGTTTTTGGGTGCGCGCGATGTTGTTCGTGATTTCTAGCGTGCCGGAGACTTGATCAATGGTTTCAACGATCGGCACATTCTGGATGGATAAAAATTTGGTATCTAGCGTTGCCGTGTAGTGACAGCGGGGCACGCTTTGGGGGTCACAGATAATTTTTAAATTCCCTTCGGGGTTCCCGGTTACGCTCTGTTCTCGCCAGGCGAGCGTGCCATTGTTTAAACGCAACGAGGTTTTTAAATCTAAGATTTTATTGAGGATTGTCGCGGACAAATCAAGGGCATCAAGCGACCCGGTCAGTTTGCGACCTTCCGCCCAGCCGAAGATCCCATTCTCCAATGTCGCAGAACCGGTGATGTCATATTGGTTACCGCGCTTTTGTAAGACCAGTTGGTTGCTTTGCAAATCTCCTTCAATGGCTTTGGTGTCGCTGATCGATAATTTAGCCTGTTGCAAAATCACGTCGCTAAGCACCGTTAAAGCCCCGTCCTGGAATTTAATTTGGGTGTTATTAGATTTCCAGTGACCCTGGATGGATTTATCCGCCCGCCAGGACACGAAGGCGTTGTTAACCGTCGCGTCGGTCGTTAAGTTGATTTCAGACTTCTCGCGCTGCAGGCGTAAAGATGCAATGGTGACATCCCCTTTAAAAAGTTGTTGCGGCCCCCAGCGCACGGACAATCCGGTGGCCTTAAGGTCACTTTTGAGTCCGGTGGTGGAGGGATTGGTGGCGAGGCGAGTAAATTGGGTTTCAAGATTTCCTATTACGGTGACGCGATTATTGATAACGGCATCCAGGTCGGTCGCGACCAAACTCCCGTAAATGTCCCAGACCGCGCCTTGTTTTTCTAAAGTCAGATTCGCTTGGTTGAGGAATCCATTTTTGAAGATGAGTCGTTCTGTCGGTACGTAACGCGCGAGTATATCGGTCGGAGCTAAATTGTTTAATTTTATTTGGGCCGAGAGCTTTTTGCCAAGCAAGGAATAATCTCCTTGGGCCCAGAGGGTGGTCCCGCGTTTGGGCGCGTCCACGGCTAGTGAAAAATTAATGCCCTTTTTTAAGGACAATCCCGCGTGGATTTGCAAATTCTCTAGCGAGAGCGTGAAGGGTTCTGTCCCGCTTAAGTCAGAAAACAAGAATGTTCCACCGGTCACGACCAGTTTTCCTAAATAAACGTCCGGTGGAGAATTGCTGCTCCCTGCCGTTTGCGGTCGCATCAGGTCGCTGAAATTCCAGCTTTGCGAGGTCAGTCGAGCCAGATGAATTTGTGGTTCGGTGATCTTTAGCGAGGACACCATGATTTTTTTGTGTTGCAGCAATGGCGCCCAAAGCAGCGAGCAGTTGATTTCTTTAATTTTGACAAAAGGCAGTCCGCTATCGACACGCTCAAAAATGGTCAGGTTTTTTAAGGTAAAACCTTTAAAGAAATGGAATTCCATTTCTTCCAGCGTGACCCGGCGCTTAAGGGCGTCTTGTGCTTTTTCAATCAGGAGACTTTTTAAGTGGGTAGGGAAAAAGGATTGGTTTAGATAGAGTAGCGCTGCGGAAGAAATTAATACTAATATTAAGGCGATAGCGACCCAAACTCTTTTGCGCATGAACGGTATTATAAAGCAAAGTCATTAAGATGCAATCCCGACGGAAAAAATCTATAATAAAATGGTCATTAGAAATTTCACTATGGTATACTGAAACGTTTTTGAGGGTAGTATTTTTTAGGATTAATAAAATTTCTTGGTAAAGTATTTCATGTCAAAAAAAGTTAAAAAAGTCGAGCTTTTGGTTTTTATTTTGAGTCTTATGTGGGGACCTACCCAAGCGCAAGCCAAGCTGGATCCGTATGTTAATGTTGGCGTAGCGAGCGGCTATGACAGCAACATTACCCTTGCCAAAGAAGAGGTTCGGGAGAGTTTTTTCTCGACTTTTATACTAGGTTTGGGTTTAAAGCAAGAGAGTAAGATTCAAAAATTGGGCGCTGAAGTTTCACTGCGTCAAAGATTTTTTGCTACGGAATCTGAGTTTAATAACTTAAGCGAAGCGTTTCGATTAAGTTACGCGTTGGATCTTTCTGAAAAAGATCGGTTTAAGCTGACGAATCGTTTTGATCACGCCGAAGAGCCGCGCAGTCTAGAAGACGCTTTTGGCAGTCAAGGCGGGCGGTATAGTTACTTCAAGAACTCCGTTGGTCTCGCTTACGAGAAAGACATTTCCGAGGCCTTGATTTCTCGATTGAGGTATAAGCATGACGACAATTTCTATAATCGAAAAGATATCCTCGATACGCAATTGAATTTGGTTGGCTTCGATTTGGATTACGCGTTAAGTTCCGCCAATATTTTTTTGACAACTTATGAATTTCTCAACCGTACCTTTTCAAATGATGAATCGAGTCAGACTCATTCTTGGGGCTTAGGGCTTAGGCACTATTTGTCAAAGCAATTATCGGTGGAAGGGAAGGTCGGGGCCAACCGGATTCGAGTCAGTGACGGAGAATGGAGCACCACTCCACGATACCGACTGGCGCTGTTAAACGAGTTGGATGAAACAATGCAGTCTGTGCTTTCTTTTGAGAAACAGTCGGCCACTAATTCAACCTCCGCGGAAGTTTTTGATTCTTGGCGTCTGACGGCGAATATCAACAAAGACTTGTCCGATCGCTTGCATGGTTCGGCGGGAAGCTTTTTGGGGCAGGGAGATTATGAGGACTCCGGGGCCACCGATGATTTGTGGGGAGTACAGCTGGGGTTGAATTATGATCTGACGAAACGTTCTGCGGTTAACGTCGGCTATTCATATACCTCTTATGATTCATCCAGGGAAATTAATGATTATGTCAAGAATTTGATTACGGTGGGTTGGACGTCAGAATTCTAAATTTGTTAACCAATAAACTATTCTTGCCTTTGGCAGCGACTTTCGGTTATGTTGAAACAGCATTCTACTTTTTTTCGTCGATCGGTTATTTTTATCGATCTGGTCTTGGTTGGCGTGTGTTTCGCGCTGGCCTATTATCTGCGTAGTTTAAAAGAACAGCTCGACCCTTTTAGTTATTACGCTTGGTTTATTCCTGAATTTCAGATTCTTTGGGGGATTCTCCTTTACCGTTTTGGCATGTATGAGTCTTTCCGGGCGCGGACATTACCGGAAATTTTGACGATTCTTGGAAAAACGGGTTTTACGGGTCTGTGGTTGTTCGGTAGTTTTTCTTACCTTTTTAAATTTTCTCCACTTAGCCGAACTTTTGTTATTCTATTTTTTGGGTTAACGACGCTTATTATTGCCGTTGAGAAAATCGTTATTATTCTTTTTTTACGGCATGTGCGTAAGCAAGGATACAATTATCGTTACGTGCTGGTGGTGGGAAGTGGTAAGCGTGCACGGGATTTCATTGCTGAACTAGAAAGTCATCCGGAGTTAGGCATGCGGGTCGTGGGTGTTATTGATCATGACCGAACGCGACTCGATCAGCAGGTTTCCGGGAAATGGGTGATTGGTGTTTACGATGATCTTCCCGGGATTTTGAAAAAGAACACCATTGATCATGTTTTCTTTATCGTTCCTCGGTCGGGGTTAAGTCGTATTGAAGGGCCGCTTTTGTACTGTGAAACCGTCGGGGTGACCGCCAGTGTCGCGGTTGATCTTTTTGACTTGCAGTTTACCTTGGGAAAAGAAAGCAGCATTTTTGGCATGCCGCTGGTTACTTTTGAACCGGTCCCTGGCCGGGTCGGCCTGATGCTGGTGAAGCGATTGCTGGATATTGTCTTGTCGCTCGTGGGGTTAGTGGTGGTGGCGCCTATTTACGGCGCGATTGCGTTGGCGATTAAAATCAGTTCCAAGGGGGGGCCGGTTTACTTTCTTCAGGAAAGATGCGGGCTGCAGGGGAGAAAATTTCAGATGTGCAAATTTCGGACAATGGTGGAAAATGCTGAAGACCAGTTAAAAGATTTGTTGGCTCAAAATGAAATGCAGGGACCCGCGTTTAAACTGGAAAATGATCCGCGCGTGACCCCTTTGGGGAAATTCTTGCGCAAAACCAGTTTGGATGAATTGCCGCAACTGTGGAATGTGTTACACGGTGACATGAGCCTGGTCGGTCCGCGTCCACCCTTGCCGCGAGAAGTGGACCAGTATGATCCCTGGCAGCGTCGGCGGTTAAGCATGCGTCCCGGCATCACCTGTATTTGGCAGGCCAATGGCCGCAACCGAATTACGGATTTCAACGAGTGGACGAGGATGGACTTGGAGTATATTGATAATTGGTCCTTAATGATGGACGCGAAGATTTTGTTTAAAACCATCCCCGCGGTTTTATTGAGTCGGGGAGCTAAATAAGCAACGAAACAAAAGAGGTCAGTATGTGTAAAAGTTTACGAATTATGTTGTTGGGGTTAGTGGCGTTGTTGGGGGTGATCTCGGCTGAGGTTCACGCTCAAGAAGGTGAGGGGGCGGCGCCTCAGGCTATGGATGTGGCGGAAGGCGTGGCGGCCATCGACTCGGATCGCCACGTGACGGTGACGCTTTTTCCGGGAGAGAATATTCCGGAAGTAAGAAATTTAGCACCGGTTAACGTTGAGGATTCTTACCATGTGGGGGTTGATGATGTGTTGACCATTAATGTGTTGAAGCCGGAAGAAATTATAAAAAAAGTCACGGTCAACCCCGATGGTAACATCGCTTTTCCTTATATCGGTCAAATCAAGGTCAAAGATAAATCGTTGCAGGAAATTCAGGAAGAGATTAAGACTAAGTTGGCGGACGGGTATTTGAAGTATCCGATTGTTTCCGTGGAATTGGAAGAGTCGCGCAGTCGACGATTTTTTGTTTATGGCGAAGTTAATAAACCGGGCGCTTATCCGATTGAAGAGAACACCACGGTGTTGCGGGCGATTTCCATGGCCGGAGGATTTACCAAATTTGGGTCGTCTAGTCGGGTTAAGGTCTTACGTCCGCGGGATTCGGGCGCGGGTTATGAATCCACCAAAGTCAGCGTGGACGATTTGATGAATGGCATCGCCGATGCGGATTTGCCGGTCGTCAGCGGGGATATTGTGGTCGTTTCAGAGGGGATATTTTAAAGAGCAAAATCATTCAAACCGTAGGAATGGGATGTTCCGGAGACAAGCTGTTGTCTCGTCTTTGCTGAATTAATGCCAGCGAAGAAAAGGCGTGCACGTCACAACTAATTTTCTTGTTGTTCCGGATTTCCAGCCGAAAATTCATTCAGGAGAATTTATGAACCACCTTTCATTAGCAGACACATTAACGATGCGCGATTACGCGCGCGTGGTTTTCAAACGAGGGAGCATGATCGCTTTGACGGTGGCCATCACCGTTGGCACGGTGTATTTGGGGCTGCAAATGAAGACCCCGACGTATGAAGCAAAAACCAAAATGCTTATTTCTGCCGAGAAGCTGGTCGCCTCTCCGTTTTCCCGCGAGTTAAGCGGGGCTACCAATAATCAGATTACTTTGACGCAAACAGAAGTCGTTAAGTCGAACCCGGTTTTGGAGCGCGCGGTGCGTTCTTTAAATTTAGCCGATCGTCCCTGGGACTACGAAGCGAATTTTAGTTCGTCTCTAAAGTCCTTTTTGCTTAAACAGCAGGCCCAACAGCAAATGGCCCGAATCAAACAACTGCCTCCGGATTCCGTCCAGGCGGTGCGGTTTCGCAAAGCCGTTGAAGATCTCAAGAGAAACGTGAGTGTAGAGCCGATCCGAGATACGAATTTGTTTACCATTAACGTTAGGGATTTTGATCCCATTGCGGCGGCCAAAAGCGCGAATGTCATCAGCCGTTCTTACGTTATCTTTGATCTGGAGCAGCAACTGGCGGAAGTGCAGACTCGCTATGGTGATAAACATCCGGCCGTCGTGCAGCTGATGGATTCGATTCAGATGGTTTCTGGAAAATTAGACGGAACACCTATGTCCAACGCCGAAGCCATCGGCACGGCCAGCGTGAAAATTATTGAACAGGCCGCTTTGCCGCTGGAGCCCGCGCGACCGAATAAATTGATGATGTTAACGCTCGCGTTTTTTTTAAGCGCGACCCTAGGGGTAACCCTCGCTTTTATTTTTGAGTACCTGGATCAGACGTTGAAAAATCCTCAATCACTGGCGCGCGTGTTAAATGCGCCACTGCTGGGCAGTATCCCGACGGCCAGATTTTGGGAAAGACGCGTGATTCGCGATCCCCAGAAGACGTTTCTTAAGTCCCGCTATACTGAATCATTTAAGCATCTTTCGGACCAGCTAAGAATCCTTATTAATAATCGTCGGGTCAAAACGGTGCTGTTGGTCGGCGCTCAGGCCGCGGACGGGGCGACGACGACGCTCGTTAACATGGCCGCGCATATTGCCGCGCAGTCCATGAAGAAAGTTCTTTTGATCGACGCTAATTTAAGTAACGGGCGGCTGGCTAAAATGTTTAAGGTGGACAATACGCTCGGTGTCGTGGAAGTCGTTTCGGGAAAATGCGCGCTGGACGCCGCTGTCAAAGAAGTGACGCCCAACTTATGGATCTTAACGAGTGGAACGCTTAGTGGCCCTTCTGTTTCTGTTTTAGACTCGACCCGCATGAAATTGTTACTCAAAGAAGTCAAAGAATATTTTGATGTCGTCCTTATTGATTGCGCGGATTTGAAAAGTTCACGAGACGCCCTCGCGATATCCAGTGGCGTGGACGGTATTATTTTTCTGGTCGCGGAAGGACGGACCCGTATTCAGGTTGCCGATCACGCATTTGCTCCGTTGAAGGATATGCAGGAGAATGTTTTGGGGGCCGTGATGACCAAGCGTCGGTTTGTCATTCCCAAATTTATTTATGAGAGGATCTAGTTGGGTGTTTGTTGTTTATGGTTAAGAAGCTTATTCGTTATTTTTTGTGTGGCGTTTATTACGCTGGTGCCCGCTGGTTGCCTGCTTCGTCGTTTCCGTTCGGTAAAATAAGCACGGTCGTCCGTTACTTGATTTGCCGTCCCTGTTTTGATCGATGCGGTCGAAATGTCAATATTGAAAAGGGCGCTTTCTTTCATAGCGGCGCAAAAATTTCAATCGGAGATAACTCGGGGATCGGCATCAATGCGCGTCTCAATGGCCAGGTGACGATCGGCAACGATGTGATGATGGGGCGTGATGTGATCATTCACTCGCAAAATCATCGTTTTGATAAAACGGATGTGCCGATGTGGCGGCAGGGGTTTAGTGATGTGGCGCCGGTCGTAATTGAAGATGACGTTTGGATTTGCGACCGCGTTATTATTTTGCCGGGTGTTAGGGTCGGTCGGGGTTCTGTGTTGGGTGCGGGGGCGGTGGTCTCCAAAAACGTACCGGCCTGGGCCGTCATGGGTGGAAACCCCGCTCAGCTTATCCGAATGCGTAACGCTTGAAATTTTCAAGATTAACAATTAAAGCAAGGATGGTTTATGAAGAAAGCATTGATTACGGGAATCACGGGGCAGGATGGGGCTTATCTCGCCGAACTATTGTTAAGTAAAGGCTATGAGGTCCATGGGATCAAGCGGCGCAGTTCGTTATTCAACACGCATCGGGTCGACCATCTTTATCAAGATCCGCACGAGACCGGCGTTAAATTAAAATTGCATTACGGGGACATGACTGATGCCACAAATTTAATCCGAGTCGTCCAGGATGTTCAACCGGATGAGATTTATAATTTAGCCGCTCAGTCCCATGTGCAGGTTTCCTTTGAGACACCAGAATATACGGCCAATTCGGATGCGCTGGGGACGTTGCGTTTACTGGAGGCCATCCGGATTCTGAAATTAGAAAAGAAAACAAAATTTTATCAGGCATCTACGTCAGAACTTTATGGAAAGGTCCAGGAAATCCCGCAAAAAGAAACGACACCCTTTTATCCGCGTAGTCCTTATGCCGCGGCAAAGCTGTATGCCTATTGGATCACGGTCAATTATCGGGAAGGGTACGGGATGTTTGCGGCGAACGGTATTTTATTTAACCATGAGTCACCTCTTCGTGGGGAAACTTTTGTGACGCGTAAAATTACCCGTGCCGCCGCCCGGATTAAACTGGGTTTGCAGAAAAAACTATATTTAGGCAATTTGAATTCAAAAAGAGACTGGGGACATGCGAAAGACTATGTCGAAGGGATGTGGCGCATTCTACAGCATAAAAAAGCGGATGATTTTGTTTTGGCGACGGGAGAAGTGACTTCCGTTCGGGATTTTATCCGTTTGGTCTTTCAGGAACTGGGGATCAAATTAGAATTTAAAGGCAAGGACTTAGTGGAGCGAGGGATCAACGCGAAAAATGGCGAGAGTATTGTTGAGGTGGACCCGCGGTATTTTCGTCCAACGGAAGTCGATTATTTGCAAGGTGACGCTTCCAAAGCCAGGAAGCAATTGGGTTGGAAGCCCAAATACACGATTGAACAATTGGTCAAAGAAATGGTCAGTTCGGATTTAGCCGAAGCCGAAAAGGAAATTTATTTAAAGAAAGAAGGCTTCCGCACCATGAATTTTCATGAATAGTCATAAATTTTATGGTTCGACTCGCTATCGCTCGCTCACCACAGGAGAGGAGGGTCGAACCACCCTGAGGGAAGGAGCGAAGCGACTGAGTCGAAGGGTCTTGGAGGGCGAGGTGAATACCACGGGCTTGCCCGTGGATGGAAATGGTTCGCTTGACCGAAGGTCGTTGGACAATATATTAAAGGGACCATGGGGATCCAGTTTTGGCAATAAAGGACAAAAGTATGGATAAAAACGCAAAGATATTCGTCGCGGGCCACCGGGGGATGGTCGGTTCCGCTATTTATCGCGCTTTGCAAGCGCAGGGGTTCACTAATTTAGTTGTTCGGACACATAAAGAGTTGGACCTCACTCGCCAACAGGAGACCGAACAATTTTTTGCGCAAGAGAAACCCGCGTATGTTTTTTTGGCGGCGGCAAGGGTCGGCGGGATCCTGGCCAATAGCACCTATAAAGCGGAATTTATTTATCAAAACATCACGATTGCCGCGAATGTGATCCATGCCAGCTATCTGCATGGGGTCAAAAAGATTTTGAATTTAGGTTCGACCTGCATTTATCCAAAGTTTGCCCCGCAACCCATGAAAGAAGAGGATTTGCTGTCCGGAAAATTGGAGCCGACGAACGAACCCTACGCGATCGCCAAAATTTCCGCCATCAAACTCTGCCGCTATTACAACGAACAATTCGGAACAAACTTTATGTCGGTCATGCCGACGAACCTTTATGGGACGAATGATAATTATGATTTGGAATCCTCGCATTTGTTGCCGGCGTTTATCCGTAAATTTCATTTGGCTAAGTTGCTCATGAATCAGGATTTCGCCGGTATTGCTAAAGAAGTCAAACAATATGGACCGATTGTCAAAAACGAAGCTTTTAATCCGGATCCTGCGGCGCTTAAAGCGTCTTTGCAAAAATTGGGACTCGCGGAGGGCCGCGTGACGCTCTGGGGCAGTGGCTCGCCTTTTCGTGAACTCCTTTATTCGGATGATTTGGCCGAAGCGTGTTTGTTTTTGATGCAGCGTTATGATGCCAAAGATTTAGGTGAATTTATCAATATCGGAACGGGGGTTGAATATTCAATTAAAGAGATCGCCCAGTTGACTCAGAGCGTCATCGGCTTTAAAGGTGACATCGCCTGGGACACCTCTCGTCCGGACGGAACGCCGCGTAAATTATCCGATGTGACCCGGCTCAATAAATTGGGCTGGAAAGCCAAAACACCCTTGGCGGAGGGAATCGCGCTGGCTTATCAATCTTACCTGACCCAATTATCCTAGTTTTAATCTAATCGCAAACTCATGGAAAACTATAAAGAAGATTATCTGGGTATCCTGGATGGGATGCGGGGGCTGATGGCCCTTTGGGTGTATATCAGCCATTTGGAAATGGCCAGTATCGGCAAAATCCCGCCGTGGGGTTATGGGGCGGTGGCCGTGGATGTGTTTATGTTGTTGTCTGGTTTTCTCATGGCTTATCATTGGAAAATTCGTCAGGTAAAGTTTGTCTTTGCCAAAGACCAGATCTGGGACTTTTATGTGCGGCGATTTTTTAGGATCGCGCCGTTGTATTTCTTGTTATTGACTTTTGCTTATCTGGGGCAGGATTATTTTTTCGCTCAAAGGGCCTATGTCAAACTTCAAGTCCCTGAGCCGTACGCCGCCGATCCGGGAGCTCCTCAAGTAACGAATAGCGAAAAGACGCTGCCCAATATTTTAAGTCATTACACGTTTCTTTATGGGTTTATTCCGGCCTATGCTGCTAATAATATTCTGCCGGATTGGAGCATTGGTCTCGAGATGCAATTTTATTTGTTTTTCCCGTTGTTGGTGTTTTTGTTGGGGAGATGGGGTCCGTTATCCACGGTGACGGTGGGTCTTGGGCTGGCGGCCGTCACTAATCGCTATGTAGGGTTATATCTTCAGCATGGCCCGCTGGGGAATTTTCCACAACCTACCTTACTGTTATTTAAAATCAATATTTTTATCGGTGGCATGTGCCTGGCCCTCTTTTATTTAAATAGAAAAAGTCATCAGGGATGGCCGTGGCTGGTATGGGGATTATTGTCGTTGTCTTTGGTGGCCGTGCAGGTCCAGGTGTGCGCCGCTTTTATGGTGGGGATGCTGTATTTTGATGGAGAGCGAAAAGAACTGGTCAATCGCTGGGTGTCCGGAAAGATCGCGAAATTTTTAGGCGACACCTCATATTCGGTTTATTTGGTGCATAATTTGATTCTGTTCCCGGTGATGGGGTATTTATTGCGTCAGCCCTGGTTTGTTAACCTAGGGCCTAAACCCAAATTGCTGTTGGCGGCGGCCGTCGTGACCGTACCGGTCTACGCAATTTCTTTGGCGTTGTATCGTTGGGTCGAACTGCCAGGGATTGCGTGGGGGAGAAGGTTACTGAAGAAACAATCAACTTAATAACAATTTATTTTTGGATTTAATCTTTCCATCTGCCTTTAGGTAACCATGTCCCGAAGAGCTAATGTCATTATCATCAACACTCTTTCAAATGTGGCGATGCAGTTTTTGTCAGCTGCCGCATCGTTTTTCTTGTTTCCCTACCTTTTGCGTTATTTTGGGAAAGAGACGTACGGTATTATGGTTTTAGCGTATTCGCTGCAAAATTTTCTGTATTTCCTGAACTCGGCGATCCACATGACCCAACTAAAATATATTTCTGAAGTTTTTGAAGTCAAAGATTTTAAAAGACTAAACGTTATCATCAATGATTTTTGGGTGGTGGCCTTTATCAATAATTTTCTCGCTTGTTCTCTTTTTATGCTTTTAGGCTTTTTAGGGTTAAATTGGTTGAATATTTCTGTCGAATTACAGCAAACAGCCACGCAGGTCTTTGTCGTCTTAGGGGTCATGGGTATCATCTCCGGAAGTCTGGGCGCCTGGGATGGGGTTATGTTCGGTTTACAGAAGATCCATCAGAACAATATGTTTCGTGCCTGGGAAGTCATCTTGCAGATCCTATCCGGACTTTGGGTAGTCTC
Source organism: uncultured Planctomycetales bacterium (assembly GCA_964464475.1). Lineage (GTDB taxonomy): Bacteria > Omnitrophota > Gorgyraeia > Zapsychrales > JAHFFX01 > CAYXGG01. The sequence continues at coordinate 25,025 of CAYXGG010000021.1, forward strand.
TGCCAAGCAGTCATTGCCGTTGTACGTTTTTCTTATTAATTTGGCCCCCATTTTGATTCGAGTATTGCAGTATTTTTATTTGAAAAGAATTTTGCCTACCCTTGAGATTAATGTTTTTAAGTATTTCAACTTTGCGGAGTTGAAATCATTATCAAAATTTAGTGGGTTTCAGATCATCAATCAGGTAGCAGATTTATTGCTTTATAACTCAGATAAAATCATTGTCCAAAAAATTATGGGTCCCATAGGATTGATTCAATATGAAGTTGCGAACAAACCGAATCTTTTGTTTCAGAATTTTATCAGTCTTCCTTTGTCCGCCATCCTACCCGCCTGTTCGGCCGCTTATGCGAAGAATGATCGCGAATTTATTAATAGAGTCTTTCTTATGGGCGCTCGGGTTTATTGCCTCGCGGTTATGCCGGCTATTTTTATTTGTATGGTTTATATGCATGAATTTTTAAGTTTGTGGGTAGGGAAAGAGTTTGTTTCGTCAGTTTTAGGCGCACAGCTATTTTTGATGATGTATCTGGTGTCTTGCCCGTTTAAAGTTTTTACGCACATGATGGTTGGCAAAGCGAGGGTAAAGGAATTTGGGATCGTTAAAATTGTTTTTGCCATCATAAATATTCCACTAAGTATTTATTTTGTTATAAGGTTTGGAGTTTTAGGGTGCATTGGGGTCACGGCATTTTATTGGTTTGTCATTTATCCCTGGGTCAATTGGCACGTATTAAGATCAGAAGCACTCAAGGTTTCTGACTTGATAAAAGCGATCGCCCCTTTGTACCTTTCATTGGTCCCTTTTTATTTTGTCTTAGAAGGAGCTATTCGTTTGGTACAACCCCAAGGATTAGTCGTGTTATTCATTCTGATGGGGGGCTGCTATGTCCTTTATGTGCTGGGAGGCTACGTTAGCCTGTTGGCCCCCGAGGAAAGAAAGTTCTTCCCGATTTTAAATAAATCAGCAATATCTTAAATTTTGGTCATGACAAAAAAAGAAATAAGAATATTTTTAGGTTTTGATTTTTATGGGGCTGGGAACATTGGCGACGATCTGATGGTGCAGGGATTTATAAATACCTTGAAACGCCAGTCACCATCTCAGGTTAGCTTTCCGTTAACTTGTGTTTTGCCCAGAGACATTGTTTCACAGCAGCGCCGGTTTCCTATGGTCGATTGGTATTGTTCTGATGCCATTAATCAAGAAGTCCTGTTGTCAAAACAAGATTGTTGGGTCGGCGTTGGGGATACGCCCTTTCAAATTCAGTGTGGACCATGGTTTTTGAACAAATTGATGGAAGACGTTAAATTAGTCAATCGTCTTAAGAAGCCCATGTATATGATTGGTGTCGGAGCTGAATCTGAGGTGGCCATTGTGGCACATAGTCTTGGGCCGATTAGTCAGCAATTAACTCATGTTTGGACACGAGATGACTTTACTAAAGAGTTTTTGATTAAAAAGGCTCGCATGGATTCACAAAAGATTTCTTTGGGTGCTGACCTGGCGCATATTGCGTTAAGAGAAATTTTCGGTCAAAGGGGTGATGGGAGTCCACAGCGGTCGATGATCGCCATCAATTATTTTTCTGAGGGAAAAAACAGGAAAGAACTCAGTGAAGTAAAGTTGTTTATTCAAGACGTCTCAACAACAGAGCCGGTTATGTTTATTGGCAACGAGACGCGTCAAGGAATGGGAGCGGAATACGATATTTACCAAGAGTTGTTTGGAGGCTTTTTAAATTGGTTTGCTAAATCAAAAGTGAAATTTTATGTACCGAATTATGAGTCTTCTTCTTTAGTGGATTTAGTAAGGCATTTTGAACAATATGATGTTGTGATGTCGTCTCGCTATCACGCCTTGCTGACAGCCGCATGGGCGGGGTGTAAAGTCGTTGCCTTGACCCGCAGTTCTAAGATTAAGGCCTTGGCCGATGAGTTGGGTATGCCAATAGTTGAGGGCTTATTAACGAAAGAAAAATTGAAAGAAGGTCTTAGTCGGGCGGTGAGGGTCCCTAGGTCGTTGCTGGAGCAAGGGGCTAACAGGGCTGAAGAATCGGTGGCCCAACTAGTGTGCCGTTTGAATGCCACCATAAAGTCATGAGACGAATTTTGATCGTTCGCCCTGATGGGATCGGGGATTTTATGATTTTTACGGCGGTACTGGACGCGTATCGAAAGGTGTTCGCCGGATATGCCCTGGATTTGCTCTGTCACCCGAAAGTGGTGGAGGCGGCGGTCGCGGTGCCGTTTATTGATAAGGTTTACGGTATCAATGTTTTTAAATTGTCGCATAAGAAGTATTTTTTTTATGTCTTAGGGCTTTTGGCCAAGCTGAATTTTAGTCGGTACGCCAAAATTATCTATCCGGTTTATTCCCGCGTGGCTGAAGTCGAAGGGCTGTTGCGATGGGTGTGGTCTAAGGAGAAGATTGTATTCGATGGGAACAGTTCTAATGATCCGGATAACACCCGCTTGCTGCGAAATCGATTTTTCACGCGTATTATCAAAGGACAGCCAGCACCCTTACCGGAAATCGAGCGTAACGCGGAGTTTATCAACGCGTTAGGAGGCAGTCTTAAGCCGGCAGATTTAAGGACTCGGTTTTGGTTTTTGCCTGAGGATGAGGCGTCGGCTTTAGAGGTTTTGACCCGCTTTCAGTTGGTTGCAAACAAGTACCTGGTCTTGGTGCCGGGTGCGGGTGCGGCGATCCGATTTTGGCAGACCGAACGGTGGGTTCATTTGATTCGCCAAGTCAGGAGGCAATTTCCTGAACTTAAGGTCGTCTTTGTCGGTTTTGGGGAGGACCGAGGTCCGATTGAAGATATCATCCGCTCATTAAAGGATGATGAAGATCATCAGATCGTGAATTTGTATGGGCAAACCACCTTGCGGCAGCTGGCCAAGGTCATTGAAAAGGCCCGGTTGTGTGTTGGAATGGAGACAGGGGCCCTTCATATCGCCGCGGCAGTGGGAACTTCTAATGTCTGTATTATGGGAGGTGGCCATTTTGAGAAGAATGCCGCTCAAGGAAGGTTTTATCCGTGTGGAGATCTAATGCAGAATAGGATTGTTTATCACAAAATGGATTGTTACAACTGCGATTGGCGGTGCATTTATCCGGAAGCTAAATGCATCAAGGAGATATTGCCGGAAAATGTTTTTTCGGAAGTTGTCAGTGTGATGTCCCAAAGGGAGCGGCATGTCGGCGTTTAAAGTTTCGGTGATTACCGTGTGCTACAACGCCGCGGCGACTTTGGAAAAAACTATTGTCTCGGTACTGTCTCAGACCTATCCGCACTTGGAATACATCATCGTGGATGGCCACTCTACGGATGCGACGATGGGTATTATTGCTAAATACAAAGATAGGATTCATAAGGTAGTTTCTGAAAAAGATAAAGGTATTTATGATGCGATGAATAAAGGCTTGGGGTTGGCATCCGGAGATGTAATCTATTTTCTGAATGCTGATGATAGCTTTTTTGATCCGCACGTTGTGACGGACGTAGTTACCGCTTTTGAACAAGATGAGTCATGCCTGCTTTTCTACGGGAAAGTAAGGTTTTCTGAAGTGCCAGCATATTATCAGCCCTATGTAAAAGAAACTCTGGTGATTCAAAGCCCCAAAGACTTTTTGGCCTACACGATTTGTCATCAGGCGATATTTGCTAAGCGGACGTTGTTCGATCAGGTGGGCAATTTTGATTGTACGTATCGTTATTCCGCAGATTATGATTGGCAAATTCGAGCATATCTTTTTAATCCAGAAGGATTTAAGTTTTTAGACCGAGAGGTGTGTCATTATCATTATGTTGGAAGTAGTTATCAGCATTTAAGTCAGACGAGGAAAGAAAATACACGTATCCGATTTAGGCGGCTCTTATCCCTGGAGTGTTGCTGGCGCTATTTACGTTATGATGTATTACGCGGACTCAAAAAGAAGTTGTTGAATGAAAAGTATTGATTTCTTGGCTGAATAATATGGACCCCAAAGTCAGCATCATTATTCCTAATTATAATTACGGAAGATATATAGGCGAGACCCTGCAGAGTATCTTGCGGCAGTCTTTTAAAGATTATGAGGTGATCGTCGTAGATGATGGATCAACCGACAATAGTGCCCAAGAGGTTGAACGCTTTAGGGGCGACTTTGGCGGGAAGTTAAGGTATTTCTATCAAAAGAACCAAGGGGTGGCGACAGCGCGTAATCATGGGATTTCTCAGGCCCGAGGACAGTTTATTGCTTTTATCGATGCCGATGATTTATGGCTTGAACAATCTTTATCAAAGATCGTTGCTTTTATGGAGACCCATCCCGAGTGTGGTCTTGTTTATGGCAACGTGCAGATTGTTGATTTGAAGAAAAATACGTTGATTAAAGTCCGGTTTTCTCCGAGCTCAAGTGAGAAGCCTTATGAGGGAAAGTGTTTTGAAAAGTTGTTTTGTGAAGGTAATTTTATCCCAACGGCAGCGGTCCTCATGCCTAGAGTTGTTTTTAAGCAGATAGGGCTTTTTGATACGCGTTTTAAGTGCGGAGAGGATTTGGACATGTGGTTAAGAATCAGTGCGCTTTATCCGATCCGATACTTAGATGAGGTCCTGACTATTATGAGAAGGCATGACACTAGCTTGAGTCATGGGTATTTGGCTAGCGCTAAAGCCGACATATTAATGATACGCAAGTTTTCGAAACTAATGCCTTTATTTAAAGAAGTCGTCGGGATAAAGAAAATTCAAGAGAAGTTGTGGGAAGCATATTATCGAATGGGGATATTCTTGATCCTTAAGGGGAGAGGCCGGCGGGGCCGTATCTGGTTGGTCAAAGCGTTACGGGTGAATTTTAATTTGTTTAAGAAAAAAATCTTGGCTTACGTAGTTCTTTCCTATGTGCCTTTTGCGAATTCATTCAATGGGCTACGTAATTCTCTCCATTATTTATTTAAAGAAAGATGGTAGGTGGTAAAGGGTGAACAGATTTGATCGCTTTTTAGGGATGTTAACTTTTCAATGGGTCAAATTATTTTCTTTTGGCCGGATTATCTCAGGCGGGAAAAATTATTTGGGCTGTGGGGATCTTAAAATAGCCAAAGGCGGGAGGTTGGTGCTTGGCGCGCAAAATATTTGGCAAAAGGGGTTTGAGGTTGAAGTAAATTCAGGAGTCATTGTAATGGGGCAGGGCAACTTTCTTAATCGTAATGTTAAACTGGTTTGTCTGGAGCGCATTGAAATCGGAAACGACTGTTTGTTTGCGGACGCCGTTCATCTTTATGATCATGATCATCGGTCCGATGATTTGGCCCGGCCCATCAAAGATCAGGGGTATGTGACCGCGCCGATTAAGATTGGTCATAATGTTTGGTTGGGTGCCAGGGTCACGGTGTTAAAAGGCGTCACGATTGGGGACGGAGCGATTATCGCGGCTGGGGCGGTCGTGACCAAAGATATTCCGGCTAACGCGATCGCGGGAGGTATCCCGGCGAAGGTATTAAAGTTTAGAGGACAACGTGGCTGACGATAAAATCGGCGTATTGCATATTATTAAAACGTTAGGGTTGGGCGGCGCGGAAGTGAATCTGTTGAATATGGTCCGCGTTATGGACCCTCGGCACTTTTCTATTCATGTCGCGTATTCTGCCGGTGGATCGATCGAGCCGCAATTTCTACGTGCCGGGGTAAGGCTTTACAAGTTCGCCGAGGGTGATCATACCTTAAAGAGTTTTAGTACCGTTGGTATTGTTTTGAGGTTAGCGGACTATATCCGAAAGCATCGCATCAAGATCGTCCACACGCATACGTTTAACGCTCAAATTTGGGGGGCGTTGGCTGCCAAACTCACCGGCGCGCGCGTCATTGAGCATGTCCATGATTTTCGCTATTTGGATCCGAAAGATTTTCTCCGTCGACGTGGATTTAGCCGGCAATATGGATTTGTCCATTGGTTTAAAGGCTGGTCTAAACGAGTCGTGGTGTTGACCAAACAGAATCGTGATTTTTTGATCCAACAGGGACTTTATAGGCCCGAGCAGGTGCTGGAAATTCAAAACGGGATTCCACTAGATTCTATGACGTTGACAAAAAATGCGCCTACTGATTTGGGAGGACGATGGGGAATAGCCAAAGACGCATTGATTATTTTTACTCCCGTTAGGCTGGCGGCGGAAAAGAATATTGATTTGTTGATTCGGATCGCCCCGGAAGTCATTAAAGAAGTCCCCAACGCGGTTTTTTTAGTCGCCGGAACAGGGCCTTTAGAAAATGAGATTTCAGCGCAAATTGCGGCTAAGGGCTTGGGCGCGTCGATAAAATTAATCGGATTTCAGGAAAATATTGTGCAATTGTTGGCCGGGACGCATGTTTTCTTGCTGCCGTCTTTTTTGGAATTGCATTCGATCGCAATTTTGGAAGCGATGAGCCTGGGTGTTCCGGTCGTGGTTTCCCAGGACGTCGGCTGTAACAGTGAATTCATTCAGTCGGGCGTCAACGGCTTTCTGTGTGACCCTTTTGCGGACGCCGGCTGGAGTGAAGTTCTGATTACGTTGCTCAAAGACCCATACTTGCGCAAGCGCGTTGGCGCTGCCGGTCTGGCCACGTGTCGCCAGCTGTTTGATATTCGGACCGTCGCGCGTAAATTTGAGGAGCTCTATCGTGAATTGGCAACTCCTTAGTCCGTCGTCGTTTATTTCTTATCTTTTCGCTTTCCTCCTCGGTTGGGTGCTTATCGTGGCCATGCCGCTTTTTCAATCACATCCGATTATGATTGGTGGTTTCTTAGGTGGGATGGTTTATTTATGTTTTATGGCTATCGCGCCCGCTGCGGCGTTGGCGGTGCTTATTGTCTTGCGTGCGAGTCTGGATAGTAGCCTTGCGGGAACCCGGATCGCGGAGGGCGGCATGGGGATCGGCGCAGGGCTTAATTTGGTGATTATTATCCTGACGGTATTTTTATTGTTTAAGGAGGGACTTAAGTTCTTTCCTAAATCCCTGGGTTGGGGCTGGGCGATTTTTCTTGTGTTGATGGGGGCTGCTGTGGTCTATTCGCCGAATGCCGCTAAAGGGGCCCGGCTGTGGGTTAATTTAGTGACCTATTTCTGTATGCTCGTGTTGCCATTCTTGGTCGCACGTGACCAGAAACAACAGGTTTTTTGGTGGAAAACATTACTCTTCGCCCTTATCGTGCCGGTGTTGGGTGCTAACTGGGACGCTCTGCGGGGTGGGAGATTTTACGCTGACGCGGGACAGCGCGTTTTAGGCACATTTACACATCCGAATATTCTGGCGTTTTTTTTGGTGTGGGGCGTCATTTTGGTCACTTATGTGCTGCTGACCAACAAAATTGTGTTGAATCGTTGGACGCGATTTGGATTGCGCGCGCTGCTGGTTAATCTTTTGGTTTTGCTGATGCTTACCAAGACCCGCAACGCCTGGATCGCATTGTGGATCGCGTTTTTCCTTTGGGGTTGCTGGAAAGACAAAAGAATCATGTTCCTGTGCCTGTTGCTACCGCCGTTAGGTCTACTTGTTCCATCAGTTCGTGAACGGGTGATGGATCTTTTCGCGTCGGATCGCGTGCGTACTTATCAAGGCGAGAATTCTTGGGAGTGGCGTTGGAATTTATGGCAAAGCAGCTTTGCCTGGATCATGCGCAATCCGGTGGTGGGATACGGATTGGCGTCGTTCTTGCCGTTGTCGGTAGAATTTTTTAATACTAAATCCGGGGTGGGCGCGCACAATGTTTACGTGGAATTATTGTTTGAGACAGGATTCTTGGGGCTGGTCAGTTTTGTTGCGTTGTTCCTGATGATCCTAAAGCAATTGTTTTTATTTCCAAGAATCGAGTCGGATCGCAACCAAAAAGGCCTGGCTTTGATCATCGTTTATGTGATTAGCTCAATGCTGATTTATTTCGCGGACAATTTGCTGCATTACTTAGCGTTTAACTGGTATTTCTGGTTTTTTATTGGGCTGGTTTTAGTGGAGCGTCCGCAACCCGATTCAAGAAATCTGTCCACCCCATGAGTTCTTACGTCAGTGTTTCTTTGATCATTCCATCGTATAATTCGCGTCGGACTATCGCGCGTTGTTTGGAGAGTGTCTTGGCTCAAAACGTCGCCGGTGCGCGTTGCGAAATCATTGTGGTGGATTCCTCGGATGATGGTGAGACTCCGCTTCTTCTCCAGGGATTTGTGACGCGCGGCGTGAAGCTGATTACGTTAGGGAGTAAAGCTTCTCCTGCCCTCGGGCGAAATCGTGGAGCGCGAGAAGCGCAGGGTTCATTATTATGTTTCATTGATAGTGATGTGTGTCTGGCTGACGATTGGCTGGCTTGCGTTCTGGATGCGTATCGGCAGGGAGTGAAGGCGGGCTGTGGTTCGGTAGGAATTCCGATTGAGCAATCGCGGCGCCCGATTGCCTTGGCGCAATGGTATTTGCAATTCAATGAATCTTTACCGGTCGGTAAACGTCGGGTCGTCACCATGGTTCCGGCCTGTAACATGTTTATCGACCGGGGAGTTTTTGAACGTGCGGGTGGCTTTCCTGATTTGCGCGCGTCGGAGGATGTGCTTTTGTGCTTGCGTGCTGCTAAAGAAACTCCGATATGGTTTATTCCCGACGCCCGCTGTTTTCATGTCTTTCGAGAAGAATTAAAAGCGTATTGGCGCAACCAAATTATTTTAGGTAAATACATTATTATTTACCGTCGCCAAGAATATGATCGCTGGTTTTATCAGGGGATCTGGCCGTTGCTATTGTTGCCGGCTTTCTGGTTGATCAAATTATTGCGAATATCGGTACGCATCGCGCGCGCCGGGATAGGTCATCTGGCTCGCTATGTATTTTCTTGGCCGTTATTTTTCTTAGGGATCGTAGGCTGGGGTTATGGCTTCGCGCGAGGGTGTGTAAAGAAGGGATCTTCAATTCATGAATGAGTCTGTCACGCTGGCTAACGTCGGCATTAATAATTTAACCTGGGCGGAGGTTTTTGATTTTATTGAACAACGTGTTCGTCAGAGATCACCCTGCTTTCTCGTGACGCCCAACGTCGATGTGATTGTGAAGTACAACCAGAATCCTTCCTTCGCGCGCGTTTATGACCAGGCCTCGCTTAAACTTGCCGACGGGACGCCGCTTTTGTGGGCGGCGCGTTTTTTGGGAACACCCCTAAAAGCCAAAATTTCGGGTTCAGACTTGGTGCCCGCGTTGTGTCAGGTCGCGGCGCAAAAAGGCCTTTCGCTTTTTTTCTTAGGTGGTAAGCCGGGCTCAGCGCAGGGTGCGCAAGAAAGAATGACCGCTCGCTATCCCGGATTACGTATTCTGGGAACTCATTGTCCGCCGTTTAATTTTGAAAACAAAGATGTTGAGAATGTATTTATTATCCAAGAGCTAAAGCGATTGAAGCCGGACGTTTTGATCGTGGGTTTAGGAACACCCAAACAAGAATTTTGGATCTCGAAATTTATGGCTCACTACGACGTGCCCGTTAGTATTGGGGTGGGAGGAACGTTTGAATTTTTGTCGGGTGCGGTGCGTCGCGCGCCGCGCTGGATGCAGGTCGCTGGCCTCGAATGGTTTTGGCGCCTGCTACAGGAGCCTGGTCGGCTTTGGAAAAGATATTTAGTGGAAGACGTGGTGTTTTTTAAATTGATTTGGCAGCAGAAAAAGAGGATGGCTTCATGAGAGCGATTGATTTATTGAACTTTGCATCATTTAATCAGCAAAGGAGAGGGGGAGGCCTGCTTCCGGAACGCTCGATCGGCCCCAGCGTGGCCGATTCGAGCTCAGCTCTCGTCCTCGCTCTCCCCGCCGTAATACGGCGGGGAACCATGCCCGCTCGTCCTCGCGATGTCCGGATTCAGACCTCCCCCTCTCCTTTAAGGGGAGTCCTAAAAAAAGCAAAACTCAGTATGGCCTACCTTAATACGCTTTTATTCAGGAAAACGGCAATAGGAGTGGCCGTAAAAAATGGTGTGTGCCGGTCGACCGGATGGTTTATCGGTTTGTTGTTAACGGTGGTATTGCTGGCTAGCAGTGTTGGGGCTGCGGAGTATTCCTGGAAGTTTGCCGGATGGCATGGCGGTGGCTGCTATCCCCAGGTGGTATATGATGCACAGGTCAAAGACCGGGTTTATCTGACGTCGGACGTGGCGGGGATTTTTCGTAGCGATGATGGCGGCGAGCATTGGCGGATCATTAATGAAGGGCTGACCAATTGGCATGTCGCCGCCATTACGGTGGCTCAGTCAAATTCTGAGCTTTTGTTCGCCGCAACCAAGGGGGGCGTTTTTGTTTCAAAAAATGGTGGCGCGCGTTGGGAAAAAACCGGAGCCAAAGTCGGTGAATCGGATTTCGATCGGCCGGACAGCAATCGTCCTCTCGCTGTTAATCCCGCGAATGATAAGCAGGTTTGCTTAGGGACTTTAACCGGTTCAGTGCAATGCTCTGAAGATGTTGGAACAACCTGGAAGGATCTGGCCTTTCCTTTAACGTCGGAAAAGACAGCCGTGCGTGCGATTCAATTTACGGGGGATGCCTCCAAGCTTTTGGTCGCGACACCGAAAGGGTTGTGGTCGTATGATTTTTTAACTCAATCTTGGGTGCTTTTATTGAAGGATGTTTCGGTCGTCGATATGGCTCAGTCGGCAGCGCGTCCGGAGAGGTTTTACGCGTTAGGCGGTGGATCGCTTTGGAATTCAAATGATGGTGGGAAATCTTGGCAGACGTTTAGTCAGGTTCCCCGAGGTAAGGCCATTCGCTTGGCCGTGGATGAAACCGTTGACCCGCCTAAAGTGTATGCGGTGTGGCAAGAGAATTGGGACGGGGGCGTGGTGGTGACGGTGGATGGCGGGTCGTCTTGGCAGCCTTTGCCGGAGAAGTACACGCCGGATTTAAAGAATGGACCGACACGTTTATGGGCCCGAAATGGTGGGCGAACGACCAGTCTGCGGATCAATCCTTATGATGCAAAAACGATGATTAAAACCGACTGGTGGGGTGTTTGGAAAAGTCAGGATGGCGGTTTGTCGTGGAAGGAAATTATTAACGGTGCGCCTAACACCGTGGGCTCAGATATTATTTTTGATGGGGACGGGGGATTGTGGACGGCTACCATGGACAACGGATTGCTAGCTAGCTTTGATAGCGGGCACACTTATGGGGCCAAATTTCCTTTCAAAGGATATCATCCGGAAATCAACGGACATGTTTGGAGAGTCGCGTCCTTAGGCAAAGGAAAGATTCTGGCCACGTCTTCCCCTTGGGAAGATAAGGTGAATCAGGTGATTCTCTCTCAAGATCAGGGAAAAACTTTTTCTATTGTTCGAGAAGGATTACCATCTAAACGGCCGACTCAGAATACGATGTGGGGCGAAGGGTTTGCTCGGGCCCTGGCGGTCGACCCGCAGAATCCCGACGTGGTTTATTTGGGGATTGATGGCGATGACGGGGGAGGATTGTTTATCTCAACGAATGGTGGCCAATCCTGGAAGCGTTCGCCGGGCCAACCCGGCGCGCTGCGCGTTTATAACGGTTTGTCGATTGACCCAGATAATTCGCAGCGAATTTTCTGGGGAGCGGCGGGTGATCAAGGAGGCGTCTTTGTCAGTGAAGATCAGGGTCGAACGTGGTTTAAAGCTCTGAGTGATTTGGTGTGGGTTTTTGATGTCAAAGCAGTAGGTGGTGGTGTGGCGTTGGCCGCCGGGTCATTGAATTCTAAAGGAGTTATTTACATTTCTCGAGATCAGGGACAGACTTTTAAACCGCTCAAAGAATTTAATGCTGGAAGTGCGGCTGAGGCGATAGCGGTTGATCCGCGTGATCCCCTGCGCCTGGTCGTGTCGACGGTCCATTGGGGGCATTTTGCTCCAGGTAAGATCTTTTTTAGTTCCAACGGAGGCAAGGACTGGAAGGACATGACGGGAAATTTACCCGTCGGTCCCGGGGTGGCCGCTGCGACGTTCTCACCAGATAGCAAAGAACTATATGTGATTCTATACGCGGGTTCGGTTTACAAAATCAGTTTGGAGTGAAGATCGTTTTATGATCCATGGGCGGCATTATTTAATCGGTTTGGCGCTAGGCGCACTTTTTTTTCCAACGTTTCAGCATTTGCTGGACTATGGATGGAAATCCGCGGACTACACGCACGCGTATTTCATTGGTCCCATTTCGATCCTGATCGCGTGGTTAAAGCGGCGAGATTGGGTGGAGCGCGAAGACTGGTCCCTATTGGGGACGGTATGGTTATTGTTGGCTTTGCTCGTTTACGCGTTCGCCGGGCGTAATGAATTTATGTTCTTGGAGGCGGGCGGGGTTGTTTTGGTTGTTACGGCGGTGGCTTATTGCCGGTTGACACCGACGGCTT
>CAYXGG010000022.1:0-37263 GCA_964464475.1 uncultured Planctomycetales bacterium
GGCGATGGCGGTGGCGCACAATATTTTTGTCGATGTTCCCGGCATTTTACTATTAACCATCTCAACCCCCGGGGTTGAGATGGTTGGTTCTTCTGTCCAAGCTTTTATCTTCCATCCATTATACGTACTGATGCTGGCCACTCTTTGGGTGATGGCGGTTACCGTAACCACCGAACCCCCTGAGGTTGATCCACGGGTTAAGGAATTAATTGCCACGACGCTGGAACCTCAGCTCGCTCAGTTGCGGCAACAGCGCGTCCGTAGTCAAGGCTATGGGGTCAAGAAAATGACCACGCCCGAATTTGAACAACAAATTAATGGACTTCGCCAGATCTTTAGGCCGGCGTTGGCAGATTTAAATCAAAAGGCTTTAGCGGGGACATTTGATGCAACACAAATTGATGCGCAGCGTAGCTTCTTGTCTTCTCAAATAACGCGTGTGACAACCGCGGTAGGTCTATTGGTGTCGGATATCGGAAACTTTGATGTGCGGTTACGCGAATCCTTATCTGACGATACTCGATTTATGGTGGGAGGACAGCGATTTAGTTATGAAAGAGGTGAAATCAAAGAAATCCTAAGTGTGACCACCATTAAAGAAAAATCTTCATCCCGCGCCGCACCCATCGCGGCCGTGGTATTTGAGCGTCGCGCCCCCGGCCAGGGCGTGCAATTATTAGCTATTACGACCACCGCCAAGCGAGTTCCCTCGCCCAAAGATAGTAGTAAGTTTGTTTATGTGGATCGGGAGGTTTATCTGAATGACCGAGCATTGCAAAGGAAAGATAGTGACGAAGTTACTTATTTGAATTCGTATGAAGATCCACAGGTTAACGTCATTTTTGTTCCTTTGACCAAGCGTCAGTCTTTAGACGAAAATGGCAGGATAAAGATTAGTGGTACGGATTACACTTTTTTACCTAGATCTCGAATGGACGAAGGGCCTTTGACACAACTAAGGGATGATTTGGAATTATCGCAAGAACCGGTGATTGATTTCAATTCATTGCCGCTTGGTTGGGGTGGTGAATCACAACTCGTAATGCAGGCCCCTGCCGCTAAAATTAAAAAGGATGATCTTGTGGTCGAATTTAACCGTGGAGATTTAAATGCGACCTGGGTGGGGCGATTTGTGGATGCCCATTTAGCCTCGGAGGTCATTTCAGCGGGTGTTAAACATCTTCGGTTGGTAGTTGATCGTCATGGTAGTAGAAAGAAAAAAATTATTGTTTACTCAGAAGAAACACGGGCCGTCGTCCTTGTATCGGGTGATGTCGCTGTCCGTTCATGGATCTATCCTGAGGCGCTCGTTTATCCTGGAGAGTATTCATCGCCAACAAAGGTTAATTTTGCTGCGCAATGGGAGCAGGCTCAAACGCTTATTCAAGATCGGGTCCTCGCGGCAGTACCAGTCAAAGAAATCCCGGGCAGGGTACATGTTTATGAAAGTTCACCGCTTTTGGCGGAAATAATCCCTGACCGCGAGATACACCAACTTAGCTCGCAGGGTACCACATCAAAAGGAAAATTGATTTTTAAAGTTGTTCCAAGAGATTTTCCGGAAAAGGTTTTTGAGTTGATTGAGTTAGAATCTCGTTTTAATCAAAATGGTGAGCAGGCCGAACTGAATGTTTGGGCCAAGGGTGATGCTAAGGATTTGTATCCTCATCCCAAATTGCTAGCAACGATTCAAATTGAGGGTGAACAGGCTAGCGTGAAGGGAGAAAAAAGATCGCTGACCAAAACGGAAGGCAATTTTATAACCTTATATCTTGAGCATGAGCAACTATTGGAGTGGCTGTTAGGTTTTGTGGAATATAAGTCTTTGTCCTTTACCCGGATTATTAAGATGCTTTCTGGTCAAGTTGAGTTAGATCCTTTTGTCATTATGGGTTTGAGAAGAAGCATGCTCGACAAGGTAGTGACTAAAGAGCCGCAATATAAATTCTGGGATTTTCTAGAGAAAAATACGCAGTTGTTGGGACGGCAGATGGGGCATGGAGCAAGGTACTTTGAAATCACCTTAAGCTTCCGCGGCCTTCCTTGGATTGTGTTGCGGGCCCGCCATGTTTTGGACGAAACAGTCCGCATTGAAGTTCATTCGCTGTGGGGTACAAAAAAGCAATTTTATGACATTGATTTTAAAACAACACCGGCTATTCGTCTTATCAAGCAGAGTCCGTTATTCAAGGGAGAAACAGAAATACTTTGGTTGGTATCTCAGGGAGAATTAACAGAAGCCGAAATAGGATTACCTGTTGACTCCACGATACAAGCTTCTTTATCCACCGTGGTTGAAGTCACGCAGAGTGTTCAAGAGTGGGAAGAGGTCCCAGCCGAAATTTTGGCTGAAAATGAAAATAATTGGGATACGTTTACCTGGGAAGAGCTAGCAATGGTCAACTTCATTCCCGAAGAGGTTCAAACCAATAGGGCGCCGGAGGCCCCATCGGCAGCCGCAGTTCAAAAAGATCCTACCCCTGTCCCAGAGGATGGTGCCGTCACGGCGCCGGAATTAAAAGTCATTGATGCTTCCGGATTTCCGACGTGGAATTTGCCTGTTATGCCTGAGCCCGTTGATTATATAACTCGAGTACAGATTCAAGACCTCTTTGCTGGCATTATTGCCGCATTAACTGAATTAGAAAAAGGCGAACCAGAACCAATCACGATTCAACACATTCAACAATGGTTAGAAGAAATCATCAAGACGCTCAGATCATTGAGTGATCAGATTTCTAAGCGTGCCCGGTGGTCGGTAGATGACTTGTCTGGTATCGGATTGGTTGATTTGTTGGAGCGAATTAATAAACAAGGAGTTGTTTTTGTCCAAGCCCGTGTCTTGGCTGAAAAGTTATTAGTTCGTTTAGAAACTGTGATGAATCAGGCTCAGGCCATCCTGCGGCAGTTAATGGCACAAGAGGAGCATGCGCTGAAAGATATTAAACCGCTATTAAATAAATTGCTTGAAGAAATACAGGCTTTAGAAAAATTGGTTGCTATGCATGCTCTGATCGTTGAACGTGAGCCGGCGGAGGATACAGGATTGGTGACTGAACCGGTTGCTCCTATCGTTTCATCAGGAGAGACAGAAAGACAAGAGGTAATGCCTGATCCTGCCGCGCAGGTTTCTAAGGTCAAGTCCGTGAGAGTTGACGTTGCCACACCAGCTCCACCTGCTCGTCGACAGAAGCGGGTGGTTGTTTTGCAAGAAATTATTGATTTGGCGGAACAGACATTCAAGAGTCTACAAGAACTGCGGGGAGAGCCGAGACATTATCAGCAGTCTTTGGCGGCGTTGGCGGAAGGATTAGGAGCATTTATTCGTCAAGAACCAGCCCATGAGCGTCGGGCTGATTTTGATCGGGCCCAAAAAGTTTTAGTTAAAGCCAGCACGGTAGTCAAGGTCACGCCCTTTGATTGGATGGAGGTTCGCGCGCATGTGGGGCTCGTGATTGCTTTATTAAAGGGGCTTAAGTTGCCGCAGGTGACGCCCCAAACAAAAGATGTAGGGGGAGAAAGCCAGACCCCAACCGCAACTAGTGCTCCGGACGCAAGGACGGAATTTGGTTTTGCCAGTTTAGGCGTTATGCCACGGATTGTGCAACGGTTAGCGGGTCTCGGGATCCATCAGCCAACCGATATTCAACAACAAGCCATTCCGGTGGCCTTTGAGAATCGGGACGTGCTAGGAATTGCCCAAACCGGAACCGGAAAAACTTTAGCTTACGCTATTCCTGCCGTACAAAGCATTGCGGTTAACGGTGGACGAGCGTTGGTTTTAGTCCCGACGAGAGAATTGGCATCACAAGTTCAGAAAACAATTAACGACGTTGGATACGTTTTGGGTGTTCGTTCCTTGGCTGTGATTGGCGGGCTACCGTTAAGGGTTCAAATAGAGTTGTTAGAAAGAAACCGTCCCCAAATTTTGGTGGCAACGCCCGGTAGACTTTTAGATATGTTAAGGCAAGGCTTGGTTGACTTGCAAGAATTAAGGGTTCTGGTGATTGATGAAGCGGATCGGATGCTGGATATGGGTTTTATGCCGGATGTTACTGAGATTTTGCGTTTTGTTCCGGGAAGCCCTCAAGTCATGTTCTTTTCCGCAACGATGCCGGCTGAAGTAAGGACGCTGGTTGACAGCTTACTGCATGAGCCTGTCGAAATTAGTATCACTCCGGCCGGAAGCAAGGCCGACTTAGTCACTCAGGAACTTTTTATTGTGAGTGAAGAATGGAAGAGGATTTTATTGCTGAAACTTTTAGAAAGATATGAAGGAAAGATTTTGGTTTTTGTTCGTCTAAAATCAAATACTGATGATCTGGCTGGATACCTGCAGTCGGCTCATCAGGCGGCAGTGGCCATGCATGGAGATCTGTTGTTGAGAGAGAGACTCAATGCTTTGGAAGGTTTTCGTCATGGGCGTTTCCGTATTTTAGTGGCAACAGAGGTTGCTGCTCGAGGGATTGATGTTCAAGATATTGCTGTCGTTATTAATTATGATCTTCCTGACGATGCCCAGAATTACATCCATCGTATCGGCCGCACCGGCCGGGCAGGGAGATCGGGCCATGCGATTTCAATCGCAACACCTCGGCAAGGACGACAGATTGAGCATATTGAGGAATTGCAACAGGGCGCTATTCCGGTTTCGGTACATCCTGATATCCCAGCTGAACAATTTGTTTATCAACGTAGAGTGCGAGGAGGCCAAACAACGGGGATACCTGTCGTTGCAAAACCCACAAGAGTTAATCATCCAGTTGTGACAGCAGACCCCATGATGATCCAAGGTCAGCGGGTTTATCGCATTGATGATCAGCGGTATGTCTTAGCGGGGCTTTTAAACCAGCCTGAGTGGATCGAATTTTTAGTCAGACAGTTAGGAGAAGTTTATACGGCCAGAGATTATGACACGTTTCGAATTCGAGGCGATATTGGGTCACAGAATGACCTTAAAGGTTATCTCTATGAAGTAAAAATTAACCAAGCGAAGATGTTTCTTTATGTGCGTATTCATGAGGCCGATGGCGCAATCGTGATCGTTGGGTTAAATAATTTTGATGCGTTTCGAATGGGAGGCAAGGGTAAATTTTATAATGCTGTTGCGCATTACTTTGAACGAGTCTCGCAAGGCGTTAATGCAGTTAATGATTATGCCGACCGCGCGACGGTGGTGCCGGTCTATCGATTGACTCAAGATGACCAAGATAGTTTACGCAGCCAGGGAGAGTTTGGGGCTTGGTCAATTCTTCTTGCTATCGTTAGTCTGCTAATGGGACAAATTCTCAGCATGGCTCAAGAAAGAGTCTTGAAAGCCGATTCTGAACACATAAGCAAAGTACGAGAGTCTTTTGAAGAGATGAAAGCCTCGATTGAGGGCGAGCATGGATTTAAGGGAATATTTGCCTTAATGGATAGGGTCCTGGCCGAATTTAGCCGGACAGTATTTGTTAGTCCCGTAGAAATGACGGTCGTTGGGGACCATATTGTGGGTCATTTGAGGGATTTGTTTGGCGAATATGATCATGCTTGGATTAAGAAATCTGAAGCGAGAGTTAAATTATCTGAAGCCGCGCAGGGCAAGATATGGTTACTCAAGGGAATTGCTCAACGTGACCATTTTGATTTCATTCTCCGGCAAGGACTCACGCGAAAGGGTTTAATAGATGTAGATTATATCGATGGTGAATATTGGGAAACTGAGCTGATGTTTATTAATGAAAATTTTCAAATTTTGGTGCATCAAGGGTTATCGCCCCGGAATTTAGCCGAGACCAAAGCACGGATTGATCGATCGCTAAAGAATATAGCCTTTGGTACGAGGCATTTTATTCGTTCACATTCTGAGTACCGATGGCATGAAGAAAATATTTTCTGGGTCACGTTGCAGGATTTGCCGGAGGCGGTCACGAGAGTTGGAGATTTAAAACGCCCTTCACTTCGGAAAATACGTAAGATTTTTAGAAGATTTAAATCGAATTATGTCTTAACGAAGGCTGATTGGCTAAGAGGGCAACGAGAGAAAGAAGAAAAACCGCCAGTTAGACCTCAAGTGGTAGAAAGAAGAGCTTGGGGTGGATCTGATCAAGGGTATTATTCTGGGCCCCGGATCACTGAACGGTTGGCCCAGCGTCAAGATTTGCATCTTAAAGCTATCCCTGACAATCGAAATTGGAAAGAGGAGTATGTAGCGCGGCTCACCGAGAACTGGACCCAAACGCAACAGAGAAAAGGAATCGTCATTGGTCCCAACTCGCCGGTCAGAATGTTAATTTCCACCGATGGCCAAGGCGCAGAATCACCTTTGTTGACCGTGATTGCAGAGATTCCTGCTGATTTAAAGATTGAATTACAAGCGAGAGCGAAGATCTTGGAGGAATTCATTGCGCAACATTTTCCTGCCTTATCTTCTAAGCTTTATTTCCTCAAAGCGGATGCGTATCACGTGACCTTTTCCGTACGTTTTGGTCCGCATTTTCAACTGACGGATGACGTTATTGAACAGACCAAACGACGGACGGCGGAAATTGTCCACTTCTCGCGGCAAATGTTATTTGATTTAGACCAAGCGACGCTGTTGCCCACCGCGGGGGTGGCGGTGTGGACGCCACGATCGTCGGGAGATTTAAAGCAGTTTCGTGCGATCCAAGATTCGTTCGCCCAGGATTATCCTTTTTATTATTTTGTGCATTCAACTCTCTTTTGGATCGCGGATACGCTTTCCGATGAGGACATGGCCCACTTAATCCAGGCGATGACGGCGTTAAGATCTATTGAAAAACAACGAGAAGCCAAGCCGCTGGCTATTGATCACTTAAGGATTTCGGCTTCTAAACGATTTGGAGACATGCCGTATGAACCGGAAAGTTTTGTCTTTTTAGATAATAAACAATATGGACGCAAACGGGCACGGGGCTTAAGCATCATGGAAGAAGTGCTGCAAGAAATATTTGAAGAGACCGATGCCAATCGGGATGTTTTTGAGGTTTTCTTGGGTGCTTTTGATTTTCACCTGCAGGACGTGGCCGCTTTCTCAACGGCGGTGGGTGCGGGTGTCATTACTAAGGAAAAGCTTCTTAGTGCTTTTACGGGTTCTGCGATTAAAGTTGTTCAGGCAACGTCTGAAGTTGAGAGAGCGGGTTTCATGAGTTTAGATCTGCAAGTGAAGAATTCCAGTTTTGCGTTATTGGCCCTCGCTCGGACGTTGCCGCGGTTTGGATTGGATCTAGAAAATATACATTGGGCACCGATTTTACCGCTCGCTAGTCAAGAAGGGATTGCCAGCGCTCAGGGTCCCGGAGAGCTTAACGTGAGCATTCGGCCTCTCGGTGTTAGTAAAGTTGGCCTCGATGATGTTCAACAGTTGGTTGAATTTGTTCCGGATTTTGTCGATACGGCCATGACCGGAACCATAGAGCTCTATCAGTTAAGAAGCTTGATTGAGTTCAAATCAAAACCAGCCTTGACGGATCAGCTTTTGGAGGCACTCTTGGCACGATTAGATCGTCGGATCAAGGTCAAGGACTGGAATAGTGATTTAGACGCAGAGGGGCAGCGACGGGTTCAGGCAGAATTATTGATTCCGCCCACCATTCATCAAGCCCAGGTTTTCGGTCGGTTGAGATTCAAATTAGGCACGTTACTTTCCGCAGAAGCGGCGAAGGGAATTCGGGTCGAAGAAATGCTGCTGGCTCAAGGGCCTGGGATAGACGAACTCGAGACAGATTTAGCTTTGGTTTGGGGAGGTCAGGACGTAGTTTCGGGGTTAATTTTATTATTCATCTTAGCTTATGCCATTATCATTCGCGGGCCGACATTAACAAATATTGCGCTACGTTGGTTTTGGATTCCTTCCTTATTTGTTCCTTCTTTAGCCTTTTCTCAAACCCCATCAAAGCAGCCCGTCTCTTGGGCGGCCGAAATTTATACCGACCACACCGGCCAAGATTATTTGTATCAATTACTGGTTGTTAAAGTGGATTTATCCCACCGTCGTTGGCAGGTCGGGATGGCGATGTCATCGTTTGATGTCACTGCCCCCCATGTGAAACCGGCGTTAGTGCCACGTGTGACTATTGACTATCAACTGAACTCACATGTCAAACTTGCCGCGGCTCAAGCGTTAGATCGCCTCCACCGTCCTTCTTCCATCGGTATGAAGATGAACTGGACGAGGGCGGCTTTTAAAGTGGAACCGAGGGTTTGGTGGCATAACGCGCAGAAAGCGCCCGGCCGCGTTAATGCACAATCGGCCTATGCCACAGTGACGACTAGATTTAAGGGAAATAATCTTAAAGTTACCCCGGGAGTCTTCAACGTGCGTCAAGAAGACATCCTCAATTTCCAACTGTTAGCCGATTGGGCGCGGGGGCCGAATCATTTTCTCGTTGAGAAGAATTTTGCTAAAGCGAAAGAAGTGGCGCAATACACTAATTTCCCGTCAAATGTTGGCCCTTATCGATTGGGATATGTGCGGCAATTTAAAGGAAAGTTGAAATGGGAGCTCGGGGGCTACGCGACATGGCGGCAACTGTCCGGAAAAACGCAACCTGGTGCAGGGGTTATTCTCAAAGTTAATCTAAAACAAGCTAAGAACCATAATAA
This sequence comes from uncultured Planctomycetales bacterium, assembly GCA_964464475.1. Taxonomy (GTDB): domain Bacteria; phylum Omnitrophota; class Gorgyraeia; order Zapsychrales; family JAHFFX01; genus CAYXGG01. The sequence goes on from CAYXGG010000022.1 coordinate 8,608, forward strand.
AGATGTCGGTCGTTTGTTGAGTATTGAACTCCTAATGGTGTTTGAAATCCTAGGGTTTTTATGGATGTTGGCGATGACGGAAGCTGAATCGCTGGCCGATAACATTCAATCTTGGGAAGATAAAGGGGACGGGTTAACGGAACCCCAGGCCGAGGCCCTAGTCGCGGCTTTGATGCGGGATGGGCTCGCCCGGATCGTGTCACCGGCCGGTACGTTTACCTTCGCTTATATTTTACAGGACCTTTATCTTAGGATCTCAGTAAGTGACGAATTCGGCGATTGGTTTGGGAAGACCGATATTCACTATTGGCCGTCTAATCACGCGATGGGGGATTATGGATTCGCACCGCGTGATTATTCACCGTCCGGGGGCGAACTGGCTTATGGAGGAAAAAGTGCGGCCATCGTATTAAATAAATATGGGCGACAAGGCCTAGGGCGTACCTTGTTTGGCCTTCAACTACGGATTTTGCGATCGTTAGGGATCAAAATCATGCAGCTGCGGGAGATCGTTCCCGAAAGCTTGGGTTTCTTTGAACACTTGGGGGCCACGATTCATCATTATGAGGAAGAAGGAGATTGGGGTGCCGTTGAACAGAAGTATGAATATCGAATTCGACTGGATGATCCCAAGATAAAACTTCCCAAGCTTAAAATCAAGGCGGCGCCAGGTACTGTCGGATCGTTGGCCGCTGTGGATTTCATTGCGTTGGGTGTATTCTTTTTCGCTATGGCCATGGCTAAAGGTTCGGGTTCAGATCACAAGAAATCCGAGAAACCTTTGTCTCCTAAACAGGCCAAAAAAATCTTGCGTGATTCGCTGACGGCTGATTACCGGCGTTTAAAAAAGAAATTTTTCGGTCTGGCCCAAGTATTAAATCTACCATCAGGAGAGGCGGAAGACCTATTCCATGATGCCATCGTAAAAGCTTTAGGCACAGCCGCGACCTTTCAAGGGAAGTCGAAATTGGACACTTGGCTTTATCGTATTGTATCGAATCAAATATTTAATCGACATCGGACTCAACAACGACGACCCGGTGAATATATCCACGAAGACTTAGAGTTAGCGGATGAGCTCGGGGCTAGCAATTCCCTTGAAGATGAATTAGATCGTCAACGGATTAATCAGGATCTGGAAGCCGCGGCAAAGAAGGTTAATCCCGTATTCATTGAGGCGCTAGTCCTAAAAGAAGTGGAAGGCTTTACCTATGAAGAAATTGCCTCACGTCAAGAGGTCAACGTGGGCACGGTGAAAAGCCGTATCAATCGGGCAAAGAAAGAATTGAGGACAGCGTATGAGCAAGTGCAAGCTAAGCGGTTAGATAAGAAAAGTGACCTAGGCGTATTCTTACTGATGGAGTGGAGTTGGTTTGTTGTTGGATTTTTATCAATGATGATTGAGATGAGTGACTATCGAAATAAAATATATATTTCCCATTCGTTCACCAACGAAGCGTTTGCCCGTCAAATAAAGGCACTATTTTCCTCTCAAGCGGTCGATTCGGTCATCTTTTGGGATGTGCATTTTAAGAGCTGGGGTGATCAGTTATTGACCCGTCCCTATTTTGTCACCGCTGTCCGTCAGAATTTTCCCAATATTCGCAGAATTACTGTGGTGACTGACTTTCCTGAAGTATTTAATCGGCTGGGCCCAGGAGTCATAGGAATACGAGCTAAGGAATACCCTCGAGCGGGACACCTTGATCGTTCCAGTAGTGTCCTTATTTCTGATCACAACATTTATCCGTTGACGTTACAGCAGGACGATAATTTTATCGGTTACGCTGCTTATGTATTGAATGCTAACTTATTGATTCGCGAACGGGAAGAAGGTCCCTTAGACTATCGTAAAAATTTAAGAGAGCGCTTAGGTCAGCTGGGATGGATGACTTGGCAGCCAGACCAAGCCTTAGCCAGCCGTTTGCCCATAAAAGAAAAAGGGATTTTCGTCAGTCCCCATAGCGTGAACAATGCTGATTTCTCAAATGAGCTTGCGCGACAGTGGAATAGGGGCATTAGGACGTTATTAAATTTAGGATATGTGGTCAGGTTTAATCGTGGTGGGAGTGAGAACGACTGGCGTCGGACTGACGGTATCGTTGACTTGGTCACAGCGCATCCTTTGGCGGCCGATAGATTTCTCGTGTTAGACCTTTCCCGGGAAAAGTTAATCGATGAAGTTTGGTCGGCCGCGGGTCTATGGACGATGGATTCCGCCCCCTATCATATTGGAAAATTGGCGTCCGTTCCTACCTTGGTCATCAAGACCGACCACAGCCGGGGTTTTATTCCGGATAGAGAAGGGGTCCGGTATGAACGCTTTCGTGACCGTCCTGAGGCAGTTATTGAGGAATACTTTGCAAAGCAAGAGGATAAAGTTTTAGTTGAAAGGAAATTCTTGGCTTTAAATGGTTTTTCTTTGTGGGGGGAGATAGTGTTGGGATTCTTGGGCGGGCTGTTGATGATGGCTGATTCAGAATCCGATCCTACCACTGATGAAGTGGGAGAAAGAATCAAAGCAGCGGCAATTGAATTATGGCACCAGCGGCCCTACGAAGAAGTGAACGGGGTTGTGATTGCTAGACATGTGGGAGTCGGTAAATGGGTAGTTTCTGACTATGTGAAACTTCAAGACCCTTCAATAAAACAGTACTTCCGCCTAAAGTCTGACGCTGAGATCCTCAACGCAATGATCTATTTGTTAAAGCAGCGGCCTTTAGTTCCTATCCGAGAAAAAGAAGTGGGTGAAGCGATTAATATCTTGCGGGGTCAAAGGAGGGAAGCCTTCTTGGCGTATCCGGAGTCCTATGTCAGCGATCGTTTGACAATAGGTCTTAGTGAAGAAAATGAATTGGGAAATGCTTGGCGTATCATGTCTCGACCTCAACTAGCCGCAGAAATTATGAATGCCATCTTAGAACTTTATACCCAAAGTCCGCAGACCTTAATCACGACGCGCTCGTTAGCCCAGAAGCTTAATAAGCGACAAGGAAATGTCTGGAAAAGTATCCATGAGCATGCGTTGCTGTCTTGGATGTACAGAATCTTTCAGCGAACACAGCAAGATATTGCTGGTGTTACGCACAAAGACGAGATCGCATATGGCAACGATGCGCTGGAACGGGTGAGCCAGATTATTGAAGCAGACACCACTTCAGAGGAGATGATCCGTTTTCTAGAGGCTGACTTAGCCGATTTAGCTGGTCTTACTCAGAAACAAGTAAATCAAATATTGGGCGATCATGCAGAATTAGGCGACAAGTTTAACGAGAGGCGTCGGTCACAGTTAGATAGCGAAATTCTGGCGGTCGCACAAAAAATACGCAGACAGGGAGCGAGTAGTTCTTTGGAGGAATTGTTACTATTTATTGTTCAGCAAATTAATTCCCTGAGGCAAGCAAAAACTAAACTGAAGTCTCGGGACATTCGAGCGAGATATGAGAATAGTGCGTTGGTTCGTCAGGCGATTGAGAGGATTTTGTCCCAGCCTGTTAGAGAGCCGTCAGATAGGGATTTCTTGGCGGCAGTGGGGATGGAATTTGTAGGTGGGCTTTTGATTCAAATGGCAATGACCTCGTGGACTCGGCGAGACTGGTTAAAGCTTGTCGGATTGGGGCTGGTCGAGCAGCTAGCAGCTCAAAGAGTTTGGCGGGATGGTGATTATGTGGGGAGCGCCCCAACACCTGTTCCGCTCGGCACACGTAAGGTTTTGGCCGTACGAGTCAAATTCTCGGATACGGATGTGCGTGGAACTCCCCTGGTGAGTGAAAGTAGAATGGTGGCCGCTTTAGAGGGAGCTAGAAGATTCTATCGGGAAGCATCCTTTAATCAATTTGGATTTGAGTATCAACTCCTGCCTGAAGTAACATCTTTTTTAGACAATTTTCAAGCCCGAAATCGTGATGAGTTAACCGGTGATATCTTGCGTCTCATCGGGCAGGAAAGAATTAAAGAGTTTGATCATCTGGTGATTGCTCATCCCTGGCAGGGTGGTTTGTCCTTAGGTGACTTAGGCTGGTCGGCGTATTATTTTTCAGAGCGAATGACGCCGTTAGCGGTGGTCCATTTGGATAGTGCTGATTTAGTTACTGATGAACCGGGGGCTATTTATGCTTTGGCTCGAGAGCTGGGAAAGAACTTAGGTGTGAATGACGCTCATGGCCTTCTGTATGACCAGAGAAATCCTTATGAGTCGATTAGTTTGGGACAAAGGATATCTTTCGTGGGCTCATCGGTGATGGGGCAGCGGTTAAGGCATTTTGATGTGCCTCACCAAGTCTTTTTTGGCTGGGCGAACGCAAATCAGGTTGAGGTATTAAGTCGGTCAGGGGCCTTTTATCGGGGCATGATATCTCCGCTGGAAACGAATGTCGGAACAAAAGCCATTAAGATCTTAACTCCTGTTCGCGAGTATTGGATTCAAAATCGTCAAGCGATCGGCGTAGATGCTGATCGGCCACCCATTGAGCAAGGTATCGAAATAATCGTCATTGAAAAGATTGAAGGAGCACATAGTTCGGATGCGGTGGGTTTTTCTACACAGACCTTGATTCATAATCAGACTACCCGTCGGGCTCTTCCTTTGGGAACTCCGGTAATCTTACCGGAAGGCATTCATGTAATTGCCTTACAGCAGGATGCGGCTCGACGAATTCAAATCGATGTGACGATGCACCGGGAGGGCGAGGCATTTGAATTGTCTTCCGACGGGTTTATCGGGTCGCGAACGGTAAGAGCAGGGCAAGTAGATCGTATCAATTATCAATGGACTGTTAGCGGAGAGCCCCGGGAAGTCATTACTTTTACCGAACAATATCCAGCGCGTTATTTATATACTTTTGATCGCCAAGTTGCTGAGCAGTTTGCCGCTAAATCTCCTAGAGAGCAAAGAACGCCGCAGGGAGAAGCAGAGCTTCTGGTGGATCCGCGGATCTCGGAGCGAACAATTCAGCGGATAACATTAATTGCCATTTATCCGGGAGGGCATACAAAATATGCCACGCTCTCGATTAATATCTTGCCTAACGCTGATGCGCCGATGAATGCATTGTACTTCATGCCTGAGTGGATATTGTTATCTGTATGGCTGATGGCTTTCAGTCCATCGGGATTGATTCAATTCCTTGATTCTCAACGAATGGAACTATTGATTAAATGGATGAAAATTTATACTCGCCTTTCAACAGAAGGAACGTTCGGTCGTGCCCCACCGAGTTTGGTCGAAGAGGCCTTAGCATCCCTTCCCCTGGAGGTTCCCCCTCGGTCCATTGATCACTCCGATCAATTATGGTTCCCCGTTAAACTTTGGTATTCCTATTATTTGATGGCCATCAATAGATTAGTGGCTATCCGGAGTGATAACTATATCCGACATCCGGCCATTTATGTTTTTATGAATCACCCGAGTCGCTTTGCCATGGATGTAGTTCTTTTTAAATCACGTTTTTATTTGCAAACCGGTCGTTTACCAAGGAGCGTGGCGACCAATCAACCGCCAACGGCGGCCTTAAAGGTCATTACCAGATTATTGGCCAGGAATGGAGTGCTCATTATTGTTGGCAGTGGTGGCACAAAGCTTATGGCGCAGCACCTCATCGGAGGGGGAAGTATTGTCAATGTCATCCGAGGACGATCGGATCGATATGAACAAGGTTTAGAACTTTGGGAAGATACCACCGCGTGGCATAAGGGGCCTATTATTGCTGCTCAGGAAGCAAAAGTACCACTTGTTCCCGTATGGGTTGAAACCAACATTCCCTTTGCCTGGGATGCGGCGGCTGTCATCCAGGCAACACAAAATGTGGCCGTAACTAAAACTTCGCCACCTTTTAAAATGACGTTTCATTTAGGTGAGCCCGTGATAGCACACACTAGAACGGTTGAGGAAGTATTTGATGAGCTCAAAAAGTCCACAGATTTCATTCTTGCATCATTGCAAGATAGTGAATCTCCAAGGTTTATTGTTTCTGAGAAATATTTAATCGCTGCGCTTATGCTTCTGCTTGTCATTGCTTATCTTATCGCGTTAAGCAGGGTCAGAGAAAAGAGCCACGAGCATGTTGCTGCCGAGTGGTTAACGAAAGAACCGCTAAACCAAGAGATATTTTTGAACGTATGGCTTCAAAAAGGCCAAAGCAAGGTCATTGCCGAGTTGTTACGACGAGATGTGGCCATTCAACATCGGGTTTTAGATGCGATGTTAAAGATGCAGCAATATCCTAGCGAGGAATTACGACGAGTGATGTTTGTTTATTGGCAGAGGCAATTGGAGCTTAACAGCCGTGAAGCGCGCGAGTACCGGCTGGCGGTTGAGATTGCAGAAAAATGGCAGTTATTCTTCATGATCAGGGGTGATGTCCGGGCATTAATCTTTTTAGGCCCAGAGCAATGGATTGCCATGATATGGAATTTGGTCAACATTATCTTTTTGTCTCCATTATTTATGGCACAAGAAAAAACTTCCTCTGCAGGAGAATTGGATAGTAAAAGAAAAAGTTCAAAACTTGATTCAGTTAGGAGTCGAGTGGCAGAAATCTTAGAAGTCCAACCCAGTGAAATAGTTTTGCCGGATGAGTGTAATTATGGTGCTGCTTGGATAAGAAGAGACAATTTATTGTCAAGTTTGTATGCCGATCAATTCAAGGCAATTTGGCGACAGAATCCTAAAGAAGCTATAGATTTTCTTGCGAGAGGGGTGGTTTCAAAACACGTCTACAATAGCAGTATTCTAGAGTTCACACCTGAGGCAATACAGAGAACGCCACTAAATGGTTTGTTGACTCAGTTGCCTTTGGAATTATGGAGAGCACCTCTAAACCAAGTCTTTTATAATGCTTATCGAAGTAGTGATGTGGCTTTGGTGGAGTGGTTTTGGTTCCCGGGAGAATCATTAGAGCGCTGGCTACCTATGATTATTTATGATCAAGATGGCAAGAATGGTCGTGACCGGCGTTGGGTGGTAAGAATGAGCAGAGTTATTGGTTCAGGCAAAGATATTGATAACGATTATTTAAGTCGGCTCACAAAAGACAGCGAACCGGCTTACATTGTTGGTATTGTTAAATCTGGTGGAAAAATTACCATTGCCGGTAAATCAATTGTTTTATGGGGAAAGGAAGGGTTGCCTTTCCGCGCTTTAGTTGGGCAAAATGGAGTTATTTCCTGCACACAATGTACGGGTGATGTTTTGCCACACATTTTAAAGAGGATAATTATTTTTGACCACATAGGTAGAGTCGAAAAGGTATTGAGTTCATTTGATAAAGTTATGGATCTTCACTTGGTTTACGAAGAAATTCAAAGGCTTTTTTGGGTGTATCATCTAAGAGTAGGGAAATTTATGAGAACTTCTGCCATGGTAAATATTGGGGTTAAATCTTTAGAGGTTCAGAAGGACCCGTTAGAACAAAGCAATAATAAGAAAAGATTGATGATTGAGCACGCGTATGGGCTGGGGAGAGAAGATGAATTGAAGGAAGCGAGCGCGCTTATAGGTCGAAATGGTGTCCCGATTTTTCTATGGCCCGACGGAACGTCAGGGTACTGGTTAAGATTATTAGAGATTAGAAAAAAAGAAATAGGGGCCGATGAGGTCTTAGAGGTACTTTCATCATATCATTCTTCTTTAACAAATTTTCAACTAGAGATAGGCATGTCTCGGGCAAGGCAACTAAATGGCTATTTGGCTATTACACGAATTCCTGTAGCCTTTCGGGGAGAAGAAAATTCTGTAGAAGTTTCATTTGGTGGTGGGCATGCGGCCTATATACCAGCAGAAATTGGGAGAATTTTTCCGCGATCCGATTTCTGGGCTGAAGTAATCTATGATGCTGAAACAAAATTACCTATCCGTATGATGGTAGGGACCTATTCAACGTCTAATCCGTATAAAGCTGATTTGGCTCAATTTGAGCCGTGGATGGAATTTGATTTGGTGCTGTTGGATGGTTCACCTCGAACAAAGTACCGACCAGTTTGGCGAGAAGATCAGGAATATGTTGATAGAAAAATTATGAGGATGATGTTAGCCATAAGTAACTCAAGTCCGATCATTTGGGAGTTTGGCCAAGTATCACCTGTTAGAACTGCCGGACATGTGCTGGTGAAAGGGGCTCGGCCAGGGTATGTTCATGCTGGGAAATTAATGCCCACTGGGCAATGGGATAAAGTTCGTGATTATAGATTATATGAGGTTGAGCCAGGTCAATATCTCGCCCTCATTGATGATCCTGACCTTAATGTGATGAAATTACATACGGATGAGGGCTGGGTTGAGGCGCCAGATATGGTATTTAGGCAATTTTTTGATCACATCAATGAGGATGATGAAGAAACGGGAATTAATAGTGTTGTGGGTACTGCGATAGCGTTCATAGTGGTTAATTATGCTTCCCAAATGGGTCTTAATCTTTTGCAGTTCTTGCCGAAGATTCGAATAAGCGGGGTGATAAAAATAGAGCAGCAGGGCACAGATAATAATCAGTCCTGCAATGTAGGCAGACAAATAACACTAAATAGTGTTGGTGGCCAATTTATGGCGGAAATTATTAGCTCTGTAACCAGTAACAATGATCATAATGATACTGAGCAATCAATAAGCTTATTGGGATCATCAGGTGGCCCATCTGAACACCCACGTTCTTCTTTGTTCTTGACGTCCGGATGGAATTATTTCCGTTTCGAGTTACAACGGTCATATCTCAAAAGGGTTGTTTTTGTTTGTTGCGTAATTCTACTGGTGTCGAAGCATCCTGCAATAGAAAAGATCCAAGAGATATTTATTTATAAACACTATGTAGATTTTGTTGGTCTGTCCTTAAGAGGGGCTAATTTAGCCGGAATTTACATGCATATTTTAATCGGATTTTGGCCTATTGCACTTGAGGAAACACAAAGAGTATGGATTTGTTTGTTGTTGAAGATGATGATCGTAGAGTTTCAATTAGTCGTAGTTATTGGAAGGGTTATTGATTTCTATTGTTGGCTATGTTGGCAGTGGCCTAAAAACTATAAGCCAGTATATGTTTTGCCAAGGTCCGGAGTTATGGTGGCGCGATCCTTCCCGCACAAAAGATTTAAACTTTCTTATAAGTCGCATAACATGTCGTATTCAAAAGATCGGGAGAGTCGGAAGAATAAGGAAAGCAGGATTCGGGCCGCGAGAAAGTCGACTAAAAAGATTTCCCGAAGGCGTGGGGCAACGAGAACCAAGGCAAAACCTGCTATAAAATTTAACGTCAACCGTCAGATAAGGTTAGCAAGGTCGTTTAACTATAGTATTCAACGAAATCGTTTTCGGTTGGTCCGGTCAAGCCTTATTTATTCTCAAAGATTAACGAAGCAGCGTCTGGCCCATGCCAGTTATAAGAAATTTAAAACATTGATACGAACGCAGTATCGGTCGCAGCGAGTCAACAAAAATAATCAGATAAGGGCCGTTGATCGCAAAAAAGTAATCATTTTGATGATGAACCTTCGGATCATCAGCGGTTTGGCTATTCGTAAAGTTGTTATTAGATACACTCAGCCTACGCAGCAAGTGATGCTGAAGATTTATCACGTCTGGGGCAAGCTACATCGACAACAACTTGGGTTAGTGGAAAGCAGGATGCGACAGGGAGAATATATTTTATGGATGTTAGGTTGGATTGCAGGGAGTCAGCGTCTTTGGCAGTCTTATCAGAGTCAACAAGCGGTCCGAATTTCGCGTATGGTCACCTATCGATTCGCAATGTTAGCCTGGTTAATGGGTTATCTTTTGAGTCGTCTGGCTTTTATTAATGAATATTGGTGGTGTAGACGATGGTGGCTGCGGATCCGTCAACGAGAAGGACGTTGTCGAGATTTCGCAGGGGAGATTATGTGCGTAGAAATTGTTTGTTCAAAAATTCTTCAGTCAGTTGGATGACAGTCGGTCGCCCATGCGGGTCCGTCATCCATTTCATGGCTGACGAGATCTCGAATGGACGGCTAAGTCCTTAGGAATTGTCTGTTTAAAAATTCTTCTGTTAATTGAATAACAGTGGGCCGTCCATGCGGACAGATAAACGGATCGGCGCACGCCAGAAGTTGTTCCCGCTGATAAAGGGCTTGTTCGGGTTTGAGGATGTCCCCCGCCATCACGGAGGAACGGCAGGCCTGACGCGCAATAAGATGATGGTCGAATTTTTTGATACTGCCTTCGGCGAGAAAGTAACGAATGGTATTTTCCGGATTCTTGAGTAGTTGAGGGAGAGAATGAACGGCGATAGTCCCGGTATCGAATTGTGAACACGAAAGGCCGCTGTCTTCCAGAGCGTTTTGTGATTCCTGAAAAGCCAGCATCTCGACGGGCGATAAGCTGATCAACAGCGGCGTTAGCAGCGGTTGAATTTCGACATTGCCTGTTTCATATTGTCTTTTGAGTTGTTCATACATGATGCGTTCCTGCCCCGCGTGTTGGTCAATGAAAAGAAGCGACTTTTCAAATTCAAAAAGCAGAAATTTCTTCATGAATTGCCCTAAATATCGCGCAGCTTTAAGTTGCTCACGGAGATTAGGGCCTTTTTCATAAAAAAAATGGCTCAGTGGTTCCGTGCAGGAATCATCGGTGTCGGCAGGGGCAAAGGCCCCGCGTTGTGAGCCGAGGGGGCCTTCGCCCTGCGTTCCATAATCGCTGGTCCCTAATGTTGTTCGTGGTCCCATCAGAAGTTTGTCGGTGGGGATCCCTTCATCGCCCGCGAGCTTTAGAGAGCCAGCCTCATCTTCTTCTCCCCAGGAAGTCATAGCCGCTGCTTGTTTGGGCTGGCCTCGTGTCATCAACGTAGTTTCAACTAAATGCCGTAGCAGTTGGGCCAGAGAGGCCTCGTCTTTTATTTTGACTTCTTTTTTCGTGGGATGAATGTTGACGTCGACATCCGCTGCCGGCACTGTTAGAAAAAGCACGAACGCCGGGTACATGTTGGGTGGAAAAACCATTTGGAAAGTCTGGTTGACATGAAAACTTAAATTGCGGCTTTGCACCGGTCGTCCATTGACAAAAATAAATTGTAAGTCCTTACGGGCCCGTTTGATGTTGATGTCGCCCATTACAATGTGAATTTTTATTTGCCCACCGGGAACTTCTTTGGTCGCTTCCAGAAGAAATTGTTCATTGAGATTGAGTGCGTGCGCGACGCGACTTATCAAATGGGTGGCGGGTGGTAAATCTAAGAGAACCTTATCGTTATGGCTTAAGTAAAAACGTCTTTCCGGGTAGAGCAGAGCGTAGGGAAGCAGCGTATTCACACATTGGGTCACTTCCGTCACGTTGGCTTTTAAGAATTTTCGTCGGGCCGGTGTGTTAAAGAAAAGTTCTTTGGCTTCAATCTCTGTCCCTTGCTTTAACGCGAGGGGTTTGACATTCTTTTTTTCGCCTCCACGGACATGAATTTCCCATCCGGAGTCCTGTTCGGGGGGACGAGACCGGACCAGGACGTCCGAGATCGCGGCAATAGAAAAAAGCGCTTCTCCGCGAAATCCCAGTGAATGAATATTTTCTAAATCTTCAAGCGTTCGGATTTTGCTGGTGGAGTGGCGCAGGAAAATAGTTTCCAGATCATCTTTTTCGATGCCTGATCCGTTATCTTTAACCGCGATGAGTTTTTTCCCGGCATCTTCGAGGCGCACGGACACCTCCGTCGCGCTCGCATCCAAAGAGTTTTCGACCAGTTCTTTCAAAACCGACGCCGGGCGCTCAATGACTTCGCCGGCCGCAATTTTTGCGATGAGATCCGGAGCTAATAGATGGACTTTGGCCATAAATATTCATTACCTCAGAGTATTTTGCTAACAAATATGAAGCCGATTGTTTGTAGTTTAGCTAAATTTTCTAAGAATGGGGAAAGAAAATAGTATTGAGATCGATAGTCATTTCCTGAGTGACCGTGCTTTCTTTAAGAGAGACGCGCAGCTGTTCCGGAGCTGCTTGGGTAATGAGGTAATCATCGGGGTTAACGTATTTTTCTTTCAGGGCTCGGCGCACCAGGCCATGTAGCCCATAGTCATTTTGAAAATAGCTTGTGAACGCAAAATGTTCATCGCCAAAGAATGTGGAATGACTGCGAGGTCGAATGAGGTTAATTGCTAGGTGGTGGTTGGATCGTAATGGTGCCAAGGCCCTGCCGATCGCCGCGAATTCTTGTCGGGCCGGTTGCACAAATCCTCGCCAGCCGCTTTGTTGGATCAGCACACAAAAAGTTCCGGCGATCATCAGGAGAAGAATATTTCTCGAACGGTTTGAAAAACGGTTGAAGAGGATGGAGATAAATGGCAAGTTTAGATGTAGAAGAATTGCTCCTAGTAGCGATTGATAGGCGATCAATACTCGATAATAATTGAAGGGTCTCCAGAAAATTTGTTGGCTTAAAGATAAGATGATTAAAAACGATAAACTGATTAAGAAAGTTAGAGGATCAATCCGGTCACGCTGATTGGTCAACTTTTGTCGTCGAGTAAAATAAGCGGCGGCCCCAGACAAGAGGAAGAATATACCGATCGGAAGTGGCGTGAGGATCCAAAGATTCAATGCTTTATGGTTAAGAAGATTGGTCGCCAAGTTATTCCATAGCATCAAAGGATCTCGCGTGAGGTAGGCTCCGCCCCAAGGTTTTTGGGTGAGTTCCGGGTGCGCCAGATAAAGCTGCGGGATGATCCATTGCTGGTATAGGCTCCAGTAACAAAGCCAAGCGAGCAAAAAGACAAAGAGGTGTCGAATCCCGTTTTCTTTGATGATCTCATTGGTGTTAGGCGCATTGAGAAATAGAATTTGAAAAGTGAACGGAAGGAAAAAAAGTAAGGCGTGTGTCTGGTAGGTGAAAAGGATGAATATTAAGATCAAGACACTGCTAAAATTTCTGAGTAGTTTTTTTAGAATAGTGCCTGGCGTTCTTTCAGATTCCAGGATTAGCAACCCGGCTAGCAAGGCCAGCGGTAGACAGAAAGAATTGGATGCCGCGAGCCCTTGAGCGACCAGAAATTGGCAACCGGGTAATCCCGCCCATCCCAGTGCTGTAAAAAGCGCTGGACCCGCGGTTAACAATTGTTGCTTCGTTAGCCACCGATATAAAAGTAACGCAAAGAGCGCAACCATGCCCAAATTCCAGGCACGCAGAATAACAAAGAATTCTAGTTGCTGGAAATGGGTATAAAGCGGAGCGAGAAAACCGAACTGGATTTGAGCCAAAATCGGACGACCGCGCAGCGTCGTGGTGATCAACGGTTCTAATTGTTGCCCTGCCGTAAACGACATTGTGGGAGGTAAGGTATTTAGATAATAATCATCATGGCGCTGGTACGGCGATACAACGGTCGGTAAATACATGCTGATGATGAGCACGGCCAGCCATAGCGTTGATGGAGAGCTGAACGTAAGTCGCCAGTGAGTAAAAGGCATGATGATTTAGTTTTTAGGAAAGGAAGTGAAAGCTGGCTTAATATTGAACGCCGAGCTTAACGCCGAACTCTGTGGAAGTGTTTTTGGGTTCGTAACCGCTAAAGATGAGGCCGTTGCCGACCGCGGTACTCGTTTCGGAATCTTTAATATTCCAGTAACGGATAAAAGGAGTCAGGACAAAATTGAATTTACTGCCGACTTTAATGATGGGGACTGATCCGCGCAGACCGTAGCCGCGTTTTTGATCATTCGTTAGGTCAGGGTAAGAAGTACTGACATCGCTCAAATAGCTTTTCTGTTGTCCAAACAGTAAGACATCAAATTCTCCGTTTACGCCAATCTGCCATCCGGCGTTGATCTGGTGCTTAAGATCAAAGCCTAATGGCAAATAATAGTAATTGGATGAACGCTCATAGCCTAATGCTCCTCGCGAAGAACGCTTCCCCGATGAGTCATCATTAAGGTTGCGGTAGCCAAAGCCAGCGTAAGGGGTCACCATCGTGGTTTCCGAAGGGAGCATGTCATACCCAAGCAGCAGACGAACTTCAATCATATAATCGTCAATATCTTTGATCGTCCCCGAAGGAGTAGATTCATAATCAACGACTCCATAACTGCCTTTTGCTTCAATTTTATACATGTTGATGACTTCAGTATAAAGCGGTTCACCTTTTTTCATATGGTGTGTGTACGAACCGTAAATGCCATACATGTTTCCTTCTTCTTCAAGATTGAAGATAGGTTCTTTATAACTGATGCGCGAGATTTCCCCACCGAATTCAATCTGATTTTTTCTTAAATCTCGACCAACGGGCGCGGTCGCTCGTTGAGGTCGGGGGGTATCTGAATATTCCGGGAATTCTGAGGAAACCTGAGCTTGGGTTCCGGCGGTATTGGGGGCAAAGTATTGAGTGGCTGGCTTCTTTTTGTTTTCTACTTGATCTAAGGCTTCGTTGATGGAACCATTCCGAGAACGGGCGGGCGTATTGACGACGCACACATCGCTCCAGTCTAGTGCGGCCTGGCGTTGGTTACGGATGCAGGAAAATTCTGCCTCAATAGCGGCTTCGCGTGAAGAAGTATTATTTTGTTTAGACTGGGCAGCGTCTGCAAAATCGGCATTGCAGAGTATCCCTACCAGGAAAAAAGCTTTTAGCCAGTTATGTAATTTTAGTAATCGCATAAAGATAAGAAAGTTTTTCTTCAATGAAGTTTTGATAAGGTCATTATAGTGTTACTTGGTGGGGACTCAATGAGTTTGACAAAAATCTTTTCCGGGAGGCTGATGGCTTCCGCTCGCGAAGAGAAGCCGTTATTTCTTGTTTCCGGGAAGTTCGAAGGGTTTCCCCGTTTCCAGGACTGTTTTGAGGTTGGAGAGGATGGCCGGCCAGCTGTTGTTGACGCCGCGGAACGTATCGGGATTGATTTCAACGTCTGCCGAGACCAGGTGCTCATGGGCAAGGCGCAGGCGCACAATTTTTCCTAAGGCCTTAATGTCAAACGTGACGACCGTGGGGCGGGATCGTTTGTTGCTGTCTTGAGGACGTTTAAACGTGAATGACAGTCGGCGTCCCGGGGCCAATTCCAGGATCTCCCCCGTGACATCTTTTTCGCCTGCGGGCGTCCAATAGGTAATCGTCGACCCGGATTTCCATTCCGAATCCACGATACGTCCGAAAAAATATTTTGGTGAAAGTTGACTGCTGGTCAAAGCTGTCCATAATTTGTTCGGAGTCGTTGCGATGTAAATCACATAGAAAAAAGGAGGAATTGTTTTAGTCTTGGGCATTTTTTGGATTCCAGAATAATGGGTTAATTTATTTGTATTGATAATTCGCTATATGTTTCCCTTTTTTTCTCAAGAAATTGAAGGTTTGGTTTTTGAGGTGCTCATTTAAAAAGGCGATGCCATAGGAAGCAATCAGCTTAGCATTAGGTTTTTTTTGTAGACATTGGTCAACTGTTTTGTGACCGGTACACAGAAAGTTTGTCCATTCGAAGTGGTTCCCCCCGCGGAGTTCGAGGTAATAAGCGGGAGAAGACGCGAAACTGAAGGCTCCTTTTTTGTCGCGCAAAAAAGGCGTCACAAATAAATCCAGCTGGGCGCCTTGATACATGACGGGCACGCGTACATCACCGATGGTTTTATTGTTTAAAAACGGATGGATATAAGGGGAAAAAAGTAGAATCGTTTTGATTCGGTCATCCTTCCAAGTGTCCCAACCTCCCGCCATCGCGAAGACCGCGTAGCCACCCAGCGAGTGTCCGACAGCCCCGACACGGGTGGCATCAATGTGCTGGGTGAATTCGGAGTTAGTTAGCAGGAAATCCAGCGTCGCGGATAAATCGTTTTTGCGATCTAGATTAGAGGTTTTGGTCCATTCTTCAGGCTTGAAGAGCGATTGGTCGGTGCTAATCGGTTTAAGTTGACCTGTACGGTCAACGGTACATAACGCATCTTTATGGTCTGGAGCAACGACAATGTAGCCGTGACGGGCGAGTTCCTCGGTGAAGAAAACAGATTGTAGGCCGCAGCCGCCAAAGCCGTGAGAAAAGATGACTAAAGGCAGGGGGCCGCATTTTTTCACGGCCCCCTCATACGCCAGCGAGGTTTTTAAATCTTTGGAATAGGCAAACTCTTGAGCGGGACTATCCGACGGGTACCAGACTCCGGCGCGCAGCTTAGGAGAAATGTTAATGACTTTGTAACCCACGGATTGGCGATAAGCGCACTCCTGCGCTTCAAGCATGGAGGCCGGCAGCAGGCAAAAGCAGAGAGAAATATTAACAATTAGCAGCAAATACATTTTCATAATAGTCATGATTATACTCTGATTAAGATCAATTGCGGAAGATTTTTCGCAGCAGAAAGAAAGGGGACGCTCCCATGATCGCGTAGATGAGGGGGTCGATGAAAGGATTGCAACGTCTGAAGAAAACAATTTCCAGAATCGTGCCGATGATCGCGAATACGAGTGCGATGACCCACAGCAATTGAAACCGTAAAGTTAAATAAGACAATAAATACCACCCACCGTACCAAGAAATAAAAAAAGGAATGGCCTTGGGTTGCTGAAAGAGTGTGCCGTCTCCTAAAGTGTTTGCTATGGTCTCAAAAAAAAGCGCGGTCAAATAAGCTAGCGTTAAGAAACAACTGGTTTCTTTGATGGTTAACGCTTTGACTCGAGACGGTTTTTCCATTTTTTCATGGCTTCAAAGGACTTTTTGGGTTTGTTAGCACCGTCACGGGTAGCCAGCGAACAATACCAAATGATGCTCGGGTCCAGCGCCACAATAGCATCGCAGAACTCTTTGTTCGGATCAATAAGGGCGATGTAATTGACGGCTACGAGATGCTTACCTTTTTTGACCGCATAGTCGGCCAGTTGGCTGAAGCGTTCAATGTATTTGGCTTGAGCGTCCTGGCTGCCGGGGAAAGGGTAGCCGTTGGCGGTACCGCCAAGTTTGAAGCCTTCACTCACCCAGCCAGTTTCTGAAATGAATAGCGGGAGAGAAGAAATGTTGGCGAGTTTCTCAAGAAAATTTTCCGGCATGGCAGAAGGATTGAAGAAACAAAAAGGGTACGTAGAAATAGCGAGCATGTCCAGCGACCCTGCAAAATCCGCGGCGTCGGCTTTGACTTGTTCGAGGTCGGGCGCGTCATAACAATTTTTATTGTTGAAATCATTGTACGCTAGACTCACTGCGACTAGCCCGTTAGGGTTGAGCTTTTTAACCTCCGGGTAGGCTTGCTTGTAAAGACTGACAAATGCTTGGTAATCTTTTGAGTTGACCGCTTTATACAAATTCACTTCAATGTTCATAATGAAATAATCAGGTTGCAGCTGGGTCGCGATTTCCTTAACGGTTTTAAGGTAGCTTTCCCGTACTGTCGGTGAGTTGAAGTCACCGGTCAGCCCTGGAGGCAGAACGATTTGTTTGCGGTCATAGGAAAGCAGCTCGAGGGAAATATAGACTTTTAGTCCGGCTTTTCTAGCGGCGTCAACGTCCGGTTTCAGGATCGCGACAATGCCGGTTCCATCCGCCGTTTTGCTCTCTTTCCAATTGTTTTGAATATACTCAATGTGCGCGACCTCTTGGACGAGATTGGCCCCGGACTCGCTATTGATGAGAGGGTTAGCGGTAAATTGTCCTAACCCAATTAAATAAGAAGTTTTTAATGGAGGATGAGGCGGTAAGGGCGGAGCCGATTGCTGCGCTAATTGCTTGGCTTCTGTCGCGAGTTTGAGGGCTTCTTGAGCTAATTTTTCGGCTTGGTTTGCTTTATCTAATGCTTGTCGGCGGGTATCCTCGGCAAAAACTTGAGCCTTAAAAGCAAAAAATAAAAGTAGTGTAGAAAATAAAATGGCTTTATTCATGTGACTCCTTAGGGTTTATTTCTTAAAAATGACCAGAGGTTACGTTTGGCTGCTGGTGCTGGTTTTCCTGAGGTAGCTTCCAGAACCGTGACCGATTCGGCAGCTTCTGATTCAGAGTTTTCTTCCGTGGGTGCCGCCGCGACGATGTCCGTCTCTAGTGCCGTGGTTGTTTCTGCCGTTGTTTGAGATGGAGTAGGCGTCTCAGGGTTGAGCGCTTCCTCTGTCGTAATTGTTTCCGTAACCACGGTCTCAGTTAAGGACGTCTTCTGAAGAATATCAGTTGCCGTTATTTGGGGAGAGGCCAAAGCCACGGGCTCTTCTTCCTGGATAACGCGATCCAGTGTTTTTTGAAAAGCGTCAAGGGTTGCGTGCGAAAGTGGGGTGCTGTTGGAGCGCGTTTGCTGTTGAAAATGTTTGGCCGCTTGCAAACGGTCAATGCCGTGGATTTCGAGAAATTGGGAATTGAGTAGGCCGTGGTCCTGAGGGGTTTCTCCAGCCACTACATAAGCGTAGAAATCGGTGTAAGCGATCAAATCTTCTACCGCGGGTGCGTGCGGATCCAGAGGGACAAAACAAATCTGTTTTTCGGATAAATCAAATTTCTTTTGCAGGTATTCTTTTTTGGCATAGTTTTCGGACGCGCGATTGAACACGACGCGAAAATCAAAATTAAAACCTTTGAGAAACGAGACGAGTTGTTCCAAGTTGCCATCTTCACCGGTGCAAGGAATCAAATTGATCTCTTTGCCTTCGGGATTTTTGATGCCGCTTTGAACGGCAGCAAGAAAGAAGTAGTCGGCCGCATCAAAAATCAATACATTGCATTTGCCGGAAAGAGGGGTGGCACTCGCGGTTTCCATCTTGAGCGTCGTCGCGATGGGTAACAGCGTGTCGGCGTCCGCGTCCTTGGTGATATGGTTGCTGACGAGCGTGCCGCGTTGGGTGTCTTTCAAAACGAGACGAACGCGGTCCAGACGGGTTGTTTCTAACAGATAAGGCGAGTGTGTGCTGATAATGACCGGAGACTCGGGGGCGATCTTATCAACGAGGATCTTGAGGATCTCGCGTTGCGCTTTAGCGTGTAAATTCACGCCGGGTTCATCAATCAGGATAATGCATTGGGATGATTTTTGGGTGCTGAGTCTTAAATAAAAAGATAGGAACCACTGGAATCCTTTGCTGCGCTGGTCAATTTTGAAAATATCCGTGCGGTCGCGTTCTTTGGCGCCAAATAGAATCATGTCGCCCTCGGGTTTGACGATGATCTCCAGGTGGTTTTGTTGCCAGAATTTACTAAATTCACTGTTAAAGATCGCTGTATGGCGGTTAAGTAAATTAATGCGTTTTTGGATGTCTTGTGTATCAATCACCTTACTCAGATCGAGACCAGAAATCGTCGCGAAATTGCGCAGTTGTTCGACTTCTTTAATTTGGGTGATCGGAATGGCAAACGGAAACGCGCCGGTAAATTCTGAAAAGAAAACAAAACGCGGCAAGAGATTTTTGACGGCAGCCAAGAATTTGGTGGCCGGATTGCTGGGGGTTTGATGAAATTGGGCGGAAGACTGCAAGATAACTCTTAACGCTTCCACAATGCTATTTTGTTTTTGTTCATCTTTCAGGGTCGGTAAATAGGATTTCACTAAGACCGATAGCTCCCGAGTACGGCGCTGTAGTTCGTCATTGTCCAGGGACGGAGTGATGTCCGGGAGCGGGCGACCGTCCATTAAAGTGGAAAGACGTTCTTTAGCGGATTTGACGCGATTGACGCGTTCTTCAGACTGGTTAGAATTTCTTTCGGCCAGCAGTTTTTTGAGTACTTCATCCCCTAATTCGTATTCGCCGGATTGGGTTTTGACAATGCTTAAACCCTCGGTTTTCAGTCGTTGGCTAAATTCTTCGGGCATGGTGATACCGATTTGCGAAAGCAATTGGTCCAATTCGGTTGGCTGCAGGCGAAAGATCAGTTCAATGCGGGGGGTGACGTCAAGTCCGTCTAACGGAACCGCGGCAGCCGGGATCGGGCCTACGGCTTGGTCAAAATCCCGCAAGGCTTCTAGCATCGCGGTTTTGCCGGACTCATTTTTGCCAATCAGGATCGTGACATCCGAAGCGAGCGTGCAATAGCCGCTGTCTACGATGGATTTGTAGTTGGTGATTCGAAATTTGGATAAGTTCATAACCAGACTCCTTGGTTAGGACGACAAAATATTGATTTATAAAAACGGGTTATAATACTGCTTTCGTAAAATTTTGACAAGGGGAAAGATTTAGGAGCTCTATCAATCAGGCGCAAAAATACTTCAAAATAGAGGATTACTGGTTCAATGTGGATTTTTGTCCCGGTGCCGTGACTGTCCCGCCGATGACCAGCGCCGCACTAATAATTAAAAGATTTTTGACGATGTATTGCCCCTCAATGGTCAAAACGAAAGGAAAATGCTGATAGCAAATTTCGGGTAAGAGGACGAGCGGTAAAAAAGTTCCTCCGATTTGTAGAAATAACAGTAGAATCCCTACCCGTAAGAAAGTCCTTAACAGAAAGCTCATGCCAATCGCCACTTCCCACCAGCCCAGAATGGGAATGAAGATGTTGGGATCAAACCAATAAACGGTTTTGGCTACGAGGTCGTTAGCCGGACTTTTTCCGTAGACTTTTAACAACCCGAACCAAACAAAAATAATCCCCATGGAAATACGGAGAAAAACGTGGCCATGCCGGTGCATCCAACCAGAAATTAAAGGATCGAATTTGTTAAAGAAATGGATGAAGGATTTCATTGTGTGTCCAATATTATTCTTTGGGAGCCGAATTTTATAACGTCGCTAGGTCGACCACAAAGCGGTATTTGACGTCGCTTTTGAGCATCCGTTCGTAGGCTTCATTGATTTTTTGCATGGGAATTTTTTCAATGTCGCAGACAATGTTTTTTTGTGCGCAATAATCCAGCATTTCTTGAGTTTCTTTGATCCCGCCGATGAGGGAACCCGCCAATTGCCGACGTTGAAGAATTAAGCCGAAGCTCGCCACCGTCAGAGGTTTTTCGGGAGCGCCGACCAAACACATCGTGCCGGAACGCTTTAATAAATGCAGGTATCCATTAATATCGTGGTCTGCGGATACTGTATCCAGAATAAAATCAAACGAGTGGGCATGTTGGTTCATCGCTTGGGCATCTTTGGAAATAACGACTTCATTCGCGCCAAGCCTTTTCCCATCCGCCACTTTGTTCGTTGAGGTGGTGAATAAAACCACGTGAGCCCCAAAGGCGTGGGCGAATTTAACACCCATGTGTCCCAGCCCACCGAGACCGACAATGCCGACTTTTTGCCCTTTGCCGACTTTAAATCGTCGCAGCGGGGAATAGGTTGTGATTCCGGCGCATAAAAGCGGAGCCGCGGCCGCCATATCCAATTTAGGCGACACTTTGAGGACAAACGTCTCATCGCAGACAATGCTTTCGCTGTATCCGCCATACGTCACGCCGCCTAAATGCCGGTCAGGACTGTTATAAGAAAAGACGGGTCCGGCTTCGCAATGCTGTTCGAGGTGATCTCGGCAGCTAGCGCAGCTACCGCAGGAATCAACCAGGCACCCTACCGCGGCCACGTCACCTATTTTAAAGCTTTTTACCTTTTTCCCAACGGCGGTCACGGTCCCGATCATTTCATGTCCGGGGACGCAGGGGTACGTTGTGTTGTGCCATTCGTTACGGGCTTGGTGAATATCCGAATGGCAAACCCCGCAGTAGTGAATTTTGATTTGCACGTCCGTCGCGGTGAGGTCACGGCGCGGGATCGAATGCGCTTTTAAGGGATTCGTAGGACTGTTGGCAGCGAAGGCTTTAAAGGTTAGAGGCATTTCGTTTCTCCATTTTTTACATGATGAAAAATTTCTTGGTTTATGAAACCTGTTATTTTTTTCTTTTACGTAGTTTCGCTAGTGAAAGACCGCCCATGCCAAAGGCTAGCGTCAGCAGTGTTCCCGGTTCCGGCACGGGGGAGGCATTCACTCTCAGGCCCCAGTTACGGTTTTCCGTGGTGGCGATGTCCCAGTGATCTCGGGAACTTAGGTACCTTACGGGTTGTCCCGGCGGGTCATAAAGCTGCACGCCAACTTCCTGGGTCGCGTAATAGGGCAAAGGATTCGCCACCCCTTGGGGCAGCCAAACAGAATCGTAGCTTCCTAATTCGGTAAGTTGTGGCTGCTCAATGGCCAGCCAATATTGGCCGGCAGGTAAAGCTAAGTCGATTCCATAAATGCCTTGCCACTGCGCTGTGGTCGTCGGCGAAAGAGAGATGTCATCTTGATAAATCCAAGCGGGGGAATTGATGGGTAAAGGATCTCCTCCTAAAGTACCCTGTTCCGCATCGTAGAGAGAAAAGTTTAGATTGAGATTTGAGGTATTCTGGTTAAAGATCCAAGCTTCAATGCTATTGATGACTTGAGCTCCCTGAATTTCAAAACGGGCGGCATAATTACGGGTCCTTAATAGCGGTACCCCGCTGGCCCCCGAAGATCCCTCCCCGGTGTCAATGATCAGGATCGCGAAAGCCTGGCTAGATAAGGCCAGCAGCATAATTAATGTTGTTGTCCAGATTTTTAACGTTGCGAATTTCATGGTTGTTCTCCTTGACGGACACTATAAAAATTAATTCTTAAATTGATTTTTCTTGGCACGAAAATTCCGGTAGCCGGCCATACCAACACCCCAAAGACCGATCAAACAAAAGGTAGAAGGTTCCGGGACGGCGTTGGCGTTTTCATTAATGCGAAGTAGCGCGGAGCGGGGATCGTCGGTGTTGTGGAAGGCAACGTAAGGGGCGTTGTTGATCGTCGATACATTCGTTCCCCGGATGTTGATCCCGGCGAAAGAAGTACCGGTTCCCACATAATCGTTGATGCGCGAGGTTAGATCCAACAAGACGTTGCTTTCTCCCTGGTAGTCATAGTTATACAGAAAATCTCCGGCCCCAAAATCAGGGTTGGTAATAAATCCATCACCGCTATAGGCGTAAACGCTTAACGTCATGGGATAAGGCCCTAGTTCGGCGACGACATCGAGGTCTAAAATAGCACTGGAAATACTGCCGGATAGGGAGGAGAGGTCGAATTCTAAAAGAGCCCGACTTTCTCCAAAAGGACCGTTAAAAGCCTGTGAGCCGGCATGGTTGATGAAATTCGGCACCCCGTCTTTAGGGTCGAAATCGAAGATGGTGGCATCCGCGCTAGGAGATAAGAGCAGCGCGTGCGCGGGGGTACTATTTTGGGTGAGAAAAAAAGTAAGTACGAGCAAAAATAGCTTTACGCTTTTCATAAAAGTACCTTTCTGGATAGTGGCAGCTGTTTGTTGCCGTTAGCGAAATGAATGGGTGTGCAGGTTTTTAGTCTGGTGAGTGAGCAAGGGAATTATATATAAAAAGAGAATAAGGTAAAGAATAATGTTGGGAGCCCTTCCCAAGCGCAGAGATTTAGAGGGTTGAGCTAAAATTAATTAGTTTTTCTGAATAAAAGCGTAGCGATTAAGGTCAATCACACAATCATGCGGGCCCGATGGCATGGTTTTCTTTACATCTGGAGGCACTACGAGGATATGGCTAAGCCCGTTTGCCGGGTACGACTGCCGCAGTTCTTTCAAAAAAGGAACAACATCATGACGGTGACGGATCATGCCGGCAAACTCTCGATGAAAAAAACGCCCTGTGTATGATAGAAAACGATTGTTGTAAATAACGATCAACCGTTGGTGGATCTTAGGGTCAAACCTTTTAATTTCCTGGCGCATTAAGCAAAGTTCCCGATGGTAATTTTGGACGGCATCGTAAGCGTGTTGCTGTCCGATTAACAACAGCGCCATTAACCCCGCAGCGCAGATGAATTTTAGCCCGGTAGCTACTATTTTGTTAGTCGTATTTTTGTTGAGCCAATACGCTGACGCGCAAAGTCCCAAGCTCCCCATGAATGAAAGCGGAATATGTGTTCGGTAGCCTGGAGAGAAAAAACAACCTTTGGCCAGCAACCCAGGTAAGTTCACCAGGATCATTAATCCCAGCAGGATCAAACCGCGTTGCCAACGGAATCCCGGGTTTGCGGGATTTGAGGTCGGTTCGTTTCTCGTCAGTAAAATAAACCCTAAGACGATTAATGCGATTCCGTAATTGAGGGGGCTTTGCCAGGGAAGAATAATATTCCATGTTCCTGAAAGCGCGATTGTGAAAGAATCTATCAAGAAATGGGTTTTCGCCGGGATGTTCCAGGAAATGTCCATGCTATAGGTGTTCTGCGGTAAGATGCGCGCGTCAAACCAGGGCTGACGAAAACCAAACGGCACAAAACAAAATCTGTCCAATAGTCGGAAAGCCATCAATCCTAAGGAAAAGAAAATCAAGTCAAATCCAATCAGCTTTCGTGTTTGTTTCCATTCTGAGAGCGGTCGCACCAGCGCCCGCGAGAAAGAAAAAAACCAAACGATCAGAGAATTCAGCGGATAAATAAATAGCGTCATCGTGAACAGAAAAAATGAAAGTGGTAAGAAGACAAAATACCAATTTTTTCCGTAAAGGGGATCGCGGCGCTGGCGATAGTCTCTAAAAGCTTGCAACGCGAGATAACTCAGACTGGCCAAAACTAGAGTGAGGGCCGCCGTCGTGAAATGCGAGGCTTTAAGAACGGACATCTGGACGCAGGGCAGCACGAGAGCGCTTAAGATAAAAATGAGGATCCAAAAATTAGGAAGTTTTAACTGGCGCCTGAGAAAGTAGCCCGCGAGTAGAAAGAAAAAGAGGATGGCCCCCAGATTCGCTAGTCGCCACCAGGCGAAGTCGGCAATTTTTTCTAACAGTAGCGCGTGCCCGACCAAAAGCCATCCTCCGAGCGGCCTTCCTCGGAAGTAAACAGCTTGGAATAAATGAAATTTCTCCGGATTCTGTTTATCGATCGCCAGAAGAGTGTAATCATCGATGATTCCGAACTCAGTTGTTAAGCCAGGGAAATAAATAATCCCCGCAACGAGGGTGACGATAAGACAGGTGAATACGAATATTCTGGAAGTGGCAAAAATTGAAAAGAGTGTCATGAGTTAATTGCTGAGCAGGTGATAGGCTATTGGGTCCCCGGGGCGGTCTTGTTCATTATTTCTTGAGCCCGTTGCGAGTGAGGGGCTTGTTCCAAGACTTGAGTGGCCAGTTCTCTGGCCGCGGTTGTGTTACCCGTGCGCAAATATTCATCGGCGATGTCCAACTCCTCATCCAAGATTTGAGAAGGGAGTCCTGTCTCGGGCATCGGAGGCGCCTCGCCACGCTCCAGAGCTTCAATCACCATCTGAGATTCATAAGCTTTTTGATCGGCACGTGATTTTAAATCAAGCGACGTGTCTAGGGCGCGGTTTAAGTAATCCTGGCTTAACGGCTGGTGGGTTTCCTGCATGGTTTCAGCTTCTTGAATGAGCTTATTGAGGTTGTCAGCGGTAGTTTTATCTTCGTTGGCGCACTGCGCGGCTGGAACGCTAGCGACCAGGAAGGTTAAGACGCTTAAAGTCATAAAATATAATTTCGTTTTTATCATGATTCCTCCTTGTATTGATTGGCTATCTAAAAAGTTATTGATTCCAAATGATCATTATTGAGTGTTGCCAAATTTTGTCTAGAAAATCATTCATTATTATGAAGATTAATTTTTGATTAAATCCTCGTGATTAATGGTTGCCTTAACGCATTATCATGGGCGCATCATGCCGGCAGGGCGGCCGCCGACGATACAAATATCGGTATCAAATGTTTTCATCACCGAAATTGAATGCCGAGTCGTTAGGGTTGCTGATACGTCAGGTTGGTAAATAAATCCCCGATGGAACTTAAAAGCGCTATCAATACGGGAACGATCACCAGGTAATAAATAAACTGTCCTTTGACCGGCCAGCCATAACGACGACATAAATAATGGTAAGCGACGAGGAGAAGGGCGACCGGCAAAAATGCTTTAAGGATTGTTTTAAAAATCAGTGAGAACCATAAACCCATCGGGTGATTCCTTTAGTTAGGGTGGTAATAATTCCCAGGCCCGTTCCTGATGTCCGGCGAGTAGGGCGACGTCGGCACGAAGGGGTGGGGCGGACTCACGGGCTTGCCATTGTTCGAGGGTGATGCCCTTTTTGATTAATAGCCGCGCGGCCAAGGGACTGACCCAGAATTTTAACTGATCGTTGCCGAACACCGCCTCGCTAAAAACCGCTGCCTCTTTAGGAAACTTGGCGGGCTGAAATGCTTGCGCGCACAGATTGCGGAATTTGTAGAGCTCTCCGCTGCGAATGCCTTCGGCGCCAATGATGCATTCCAACCAGCTTCCTGATGTGTCAATGGTGGCATTCATGGTCTGTGAGAAAAGAGGTAACGACTAAATATGAAATTATAAAATTAAGTTATTAACTATTTGCAGTGCTGCAGTTAGTAAGAATTTATAATGAATTTACAGAGCACGCATGCGATTGTTTTTAGGGAGATGCTCAAGCTTAGCCATTTTTAGTGCTTCCATGAGGGGAGGAATATACATGCCAAAGCGACCTCTGAACCCTTTTTTGAGTCCATACCATCCACCAATTGGATTTTGGGGTGACCGGCCCCAGGCTTCGACCGTTCCTTCTTTCGCGGGTTTTTGTTCATCGGCGCTGCCTAATTCCATCCAGTCTCCGTGCTTTTTGAGCATGGCGTGAAGATCAGCTAAACAGCGAAAATCGTAGTGGAGTATGGTTTTGCCAACGACGCAAACCAGAATCTTTTTGCCATCCTTCTCATCTTGGTACATCTCAAAATTGGCTGTGCCAGGGGCTGTTTTAAGTTTCCAGGGGGTTTCTTTGGTTCCAATAGATTTGTTCATTACGCAGTCCTTTCTAAAAGTGATTTAAAGAGTTATTTTTCGGATGCTTTCTTTAAATCAGCCGCGAATTGCTCAAATGATTGATCAAAAGAGGGGATCATGTTGGCAAATAATGGAAACAAGGGGCCACCTATTTTTTCGCGCATTGTAAAAGTCGTTCCTCCCGTAAGATTTCTTTCAAGAGTGAAAGTTCTTTTGCCCATGGCGTCTCCCCAGGTCAATCGTTGATTAGGCTCAGTTTCGGACACTTTTAATTTAAATATCCTTTTGGGGTCGAGGGTTGATTTTAAATTTATAGTTTGTCCCTGGGCAATATTTCCTTCAATGGAAATGATGGTAGAGTTCCATTTAGGATAAAGGGAGGCATTAGTCAAAAGGGTCCAGATTTTATTGGGTTCAGCCTTTATGTCTAAACAAACTGACGTCTCTCGGCTAAAAGTATTTTTGATGGTGGAAGCTTTTCCATTGGGTTGAGTCATGGTGGTTCTCCTTCATCTAGGGTTATGTTTTGGTATAGGTTGGTTGTCAGAAGCCTTTGTCAATGAACTAAAAGCGCGGATCATTAATGTTCGAAAGAATAATGGAAACGGGCCAGTTCATTGAATTTTTGGTATCTTCGTTAGGCCAAACCATTTTTTAGATTGCCTCTGAAAGGAATTTTAGAACGTTCAGGGAGTTAAGAATATTTAGAAATCTTAGCCGAGTATTTTCATTCGAGCAAAGAGTTCTTGATTTATTCTTCAGCGTTTATTTGATCAGTTGCGCGTCAGTCGTCTCTTTCTGTTCAAGTTCATCGCGCAACATTTTGATTTCCTCAGTCAATTTCTTTTCAGTTGCAGTTTGGCGTTCTTCTAAAGCATTAAGTCGCGTTTCCATTTCGGCGAAGCGACGCGACATGTATTCCTTGGTGCCCTCAACGATAACTTGCGCGCCGACCTGGCGGGTCTTGGCGCCTTTGGGGACAATTAATTCAGCGCTGCCACCTAAACGTATCTTTTCCATGCCTTCAGGAGCTTCTTGGCCTGTGGTTGAGGTCAAGGCCGCCGAGTCGGTGTCTTCTTGGGCGGAGAGTGGGGCGGGGTTTAGGATTAAGGAGAGAAGAAAAATCATCAAAATGGTTTTGGGCATAAACGCTCCTAAGTTTGTTTAGCAGTTAGTCAATATATGTATGAGTTAACGGGTTAAGAGAAAGTTGAAAAAAGAATTATTTTTTTTCATTGGGAAAGTTTGCAAATGAATTAATAAGGTTACGCCATTCTTGTAAGAACTCTTGTGAAACTTCTTTTGGGTAATCTAAATGTGCCACCAGATGACAGTCGCAGTTTTTGGAGTACGGCGCCATTAACAGGGCCGTGAAATAATAACGATCAAAACTTTGTGGGACCATCGCTGCCCCGTCCCATAGGCCTGGTTGTATACTTGCGGATCCCACGATGCCGGTGTGATCTTGGGGGCCTTTGAGAGGTCGGGCTTCTTGCCATTGACCGGTTTTATCAGGCAGGTGAATCAGGAACTCTTGGGTATTATAAGAAAAATCTATTTTGTCTGTTGACCGTTCGATCGTCGCCTGAGGGTAATATTTTTTGATGAGCGTTTCCAATCGATCTCCGAACGATTTTAGACTTAGTTTATCGTTAGCCAACGAATGGCCTGACCCGCAATAATTCAACAGCAATCCGATAATAAATATGTATTTGATGAATGGTGTCATCGTCAATTTTGTGAGGTGGCTCTTCTCAGGTCATCGCTGGGAGAGGCTTCAGTTAACCACAACACCCCCCTAATCTAAGAGGTTAGAAGGGTTATCCTAATTTTTTAGACTAAAATAAGATAGTTATTCCTCAAAAGTGAGCACCCAGAGCTCGGGAGGCAGTGTTGTGCTGCCTACCAAACGATCAACAAAAGGAGCCGCCTGAAAAACAATCCGGCGCCCGTCTTTGTCCCAAGAAAAATCAGAAACGATATAGCGTTTTCGCCGAGAAGATCTTTGG
>CAYXGG010000023.1:0-4959 GCA_964464475.1 uncultured Planctomycetales bacterium
GCGATTTGCGCCTTGGGCAACATAAATCTTTTAGCGGTCACCAATAATTTAGTTTTCCTATTCTCATTTGATATCTTCATGACGATATCAAAGCCTTCATACTTCCCTTTAATGATGCCGGTTTCTTTATTGGCGTTCGCCAGTTTTCCTTTCTGCGTCAAGAAGAGTTCCGCCGCGCCAAAAACCACGTCTCGGGGCAAATCAAAATCCGCGGAAGAATCCGCGTCTCCGGTGACCACCGCCAAAATCCCCGCCGGTAAAAACGCGACCCCCATCAGATTCGCCGCGCCATAAATCGCGGCGTTGCGGATCGCCGTCTGTTTGACGCATTCAAACAAAACCGCGACCGCGAGTTTCTCCGGACTCTTGATGTCCCGATAAACTTTATTTTTTACGTTAGCGTCATACACTTCAACTAAAGGATCTCCTTGGGAACGCATTTTCTTATGGACGACCTTGCCGATGTTGATGCGCGCGACATCGATTTGTAAATTGGATTTTTCGGCCTTGGCCGTATCTCCCCCGGTGGATTTCTCCTTACCCGCGGCTTTCTGATCCTGAACGACTTTAAGCGAGTCGACGTTCAATTTTCCGTCTATATTACTAACCAAGGAAACTTCCTTTAAATCTAATTCAACCACCTGGACATGAATTTGATTCTTTAATAACGCCATGGCGTCCAAATCCACTTTAATCAGACCGATGATCACCATCGGTTCTTCCGGAAAACCCGGAGGGTTGAATAATTTAAAATTCGTTATTTCCACGGATTGCGACAGAAGCCCTAATTTAAAAGAATCCATGCTGACCTTGGCCCCCACCATTTTCTCTCCGGCCGTCGTGATAACGGATTTAAGAATCTGATCCTTTAACACAAGCACAGCAAAAAGAATAAAAAAGAGCACCACAAAAACTAAACCAAACTTACGCATACATCCTCCTTTTATGGTTACATTCCTTAAAGTATTAGCATGGCATCGCCATAGCTGTAAAATCGATAACGCTCTTTAATTGCTACCTCGTACGCACGCCTCATGAGTTCGGTACCACCAAACGCGTACACCAACATTAGCAACGTACTGCGTGACAGATGAAAATTGGTGACGAGCGCATCCGTCGCCAAAAAGTTCTCTCCCGGGTAAATAAAAATATTGGTTTCGCCCCGTAACGCACCGCTTCGGCCCACCGACTCCAGCACGCGACAGCTAGTCGTTCCCACCGCGACTACCGCCCGCCCCTGGAGACGAACCGACTGAATTCGCCGCCACGCTGCTACAGGAAGATTAAATGTTTCCGAATGCATCTCGTGGTCACGAATATTTGCCGCCGTAACGGGCTTAAACGTTCCCGCGTTGACGTGCAGCGTTACACGTTCCTGACGATGCCCCGCTTTTTGCAAACGATTTAATAACGCGCGCGTAAAATGCAATCCTGCCGTGGGTGCCGCAACGGATCCGGGTACTTTGGCATACACCGTTTGATAACGAGCGCGGTCACGCCGGTCATCGGTCCTCTTAATGTAAGGCGGCAGCGGCATATGTCCCACACGTTCGGCGTATTTTAAAACATCCGGGACATTAAAACGAACCAATTTTTTCTTAGGGTCGATCAGTTCCGCGGTCAGGCGACTTCCGGGGAAAAGCAACACCTCATTAATTTTGAGCCGACCCAATGGATTAATGAGCGCTTCATAAACACACGGGTCATCCGACGAATACTGTTTCAGCAGAAAAACTTCCACGTTCCCGCCGGTCTGACGTCGCGCTAGCAAGCGCGCGGGAATCACCTTACTGTCATTAAAAACAAGCAGACTACGCGGCGGCAGATGCCGAGACAAATTCTTGAAAACATCATGCTGAAAATTTTTCTTACGACGATCAACGACTAAAAGCCGGGCGAGGTCTCGTTGAGCCAACGGTCGCTGGGCAATAAGTTCTGGAGGCAAGTCATAGTCAAATTCACTAAGCTGCATGACTAATAAGACACCTGCTGGGCATTGACCAGGTCGACCCCAGGATAATAATACTTTAAAATTTCATCATACCGTTTGCCCCGCGCGGCCAACCCTCTGGCCCCCCACTGGCACATGCCCACCCCATGTCCCCAGCCCTGGCCCACCAAATCAAAATAATATCCCTTCATCTCGACAACATAATTGTTACTGCGAATGTCATTGGGACCGACGATATTACGAAAATCCTTGCCGGAGATTGTGGTCTGTTTCCCATCCCGCGTCATAATAGCCAGTTTACGAATCCGTCCGCTGACATTGCGATCTACAACGCTGATATCCTGGATTAATCCTAATTGATGACCTTTAGCGTTAAGCTGGTCTTGGACAGTTTTAGAACGAAAATTCTTACGCCAGCGAAAATGCGGCGAATCCTGACAATAAATGCATGGAACTCCTTTAAGGGGTAACAGGTCATGGGTCCACAGTTCTTTAGCGTCTTCGGTAAAACCAGCGCAAGTTGCGTGAAAATAAGCAGGTAAAATCTGGCTGCCGTAAACCAATACTTCCCCACGCGTGCGGTTGACCGCCATAGTGGTGCGGTAACGTTCGGAATTTTTGCCTCCGTAAACCTGAGAATAGATGTCGCTCGTCACATCGTAGGCTTGGCTTTTATTGGTGGCCATCCGATACAAAGCGTAAGTACGGGTGGCAACGGCTTGGGCTTTGATGGCCTCGATCGGCCAGCGATGAGAAATTTCGTGATACAAGACCCCTTTGACATAGTCTTCCAGATCTATTTCATTGATCGCGGTCAGCGTGCCATTAGCGTTGCGGATAATTTCCAGGTCGCCACGCACCAATCGTTTACCAATAGAAATCGACGCGTCTTTTTGGGAAGTCACATAAATTTTCGTCTGCTTCGTCATCCAGTCGCCGACCGATAATCCGCTGTCCTTCGAAACCACACGCACGTTCCCCAACGATCTACCTGACCAAAGAATTCCTTTAGTCTTACCCTCCAGAATTTTATAAGGACCTTTGACCGAAAGCATGAATTCTTGAGCGTCTAACAAAACCGCAACCCGTATGGTTTGACGATCAACCTCTTTGGCTTGCGCGTTTAAAATGCCCCACCCACCCCACAGCACGCCGCAAACCACCACCATCAGGAGCCAACGAAATGGAACCCCCTGGGCAAACCCGTGGTCCCTTGTTCTTTTCGAAATTTTAGGTTGCGTTCCTCTATTGGAATGGTTCCACCCCGAGCCATTGTGCCTAAGGCTTTGGGACCGGCCGAGGGATCGACGTAAAGCAGCTATCCTCATGCGAAAACCTATCGTTTATTTATCCAAACCATGATCAAGCTTAAAATAATGCTAATCAATAAACTGGTCGCCATAGGAAAATAAAAGGTAAAATTCTCCCGTCGCACAACCACATCGCCGGGAAGCTTACCCATACCAGGAATTTTGCCAAACAACAATAACAAAACTCCCGCGACCACCGCAATAAGCCCCACCAAGATCAGCGTCTTTCCTAAGTCAGTCATATACCTAACAATTATTTCATTAACTTCATTATGCCGCATCAAACAATGCAACAGCTAACGCCAACGACCGACTTCGTTGACGACGAACAGATTGACTTCGGGGCATGATGGCCAGCTAAGAGCTAGCTTTCTGGAAGGAGGCGCGGTCAAGATGCTGGAGAGACATTTCGGTCAATTCCCGGCCCCGCGGAGTCCGGCGCAAAAAACCAATTTTAAGCAAATACGGTTCCACGACATCCACCAGAGTGTCCACTTCTTCATTAAGCGTCGCGGCGAGAGTCTCAACACCGACCGGGCCTCCCTGATAATGATCTTTAATAATGCGAATCAGTTTTCGGTCCGCCATATCTAGCCCCGCGTCATCAATATTGAGCGTCGCCATGGACGTTCGCACCAAATCAAGAGTGATGGTGTTGCCACCCGTTTTTACCTGAGCGAAATCACGCACCCGGCGCAACAAACGGTTGGCGATGCGCGGCGTGCCGCGAGCGCGACGAGCGATTTCTTCCGCTGCCGCCCCTTCAATGGACACATTGAGCTTGCGAGCAGAACTAAGCACAATTTCAGCCAGCTCCGCGGGTTCATAGAAATCCAAATGGTGCGAAATACCAAAACGATCGCGCATGGGAGATGCCAGCAAACCGCTGCGCGTGGTAGCCCCAATAAGCGTAAAAGGCTTTAAATTAAATTTGATAGTCTTGGCGTAAGGCCCTTTATCCACGATGAAATCGATCTGAAAATTTTCCATCGCTGGGTACAAAAATTCCTCGACAGTTTTAGAGAGCCGGTGGATTTCATCAATAAAGAGCACATCACCCTTCTCCAAATTCGTTAAAATCCCGATTAAGTCACCCGCGCGCGATATGGCCGGACCTGAGGTAATCGTAATCCGCGCACCCATTTCATTGGCCACAATATTAGCCAGGGATGTTTTCCCTAAACCCGGCGGCCCAGAGAAAAGAATGTGCTCCAGGGGCTCGTCGCGTTTCTGCGCGGCCTGAATGGAGACCCGAATATTGGCGACCAGTTCTCGTTGACCAATAAAATCACCCAGCTTTTTAGGGCGCAGCGACAACCCGACGACTTGGTCTTCTTCGGTTTCCTGGTTCACCAACAGTCTTTTGGTTTCTTCAAGCATGGCTCAGCCCCATGATTAATTCTGCGAAAACGGTTCGGAGGAATTTCGTTCTTCTGAAGAAGCCTCCTTCGGCAATGATTCCTCGTCGGCGGAGGTCTCCTCGGAGGGTGCTTCCGGAAGGGCAATTTCATCTCCCGAAGAAGAAAAAGCAGCGGCAGCTTCGGGACCCGTGGTCGGCGCATCTGCTTCCACCGGAATCACGTTATCTTTATTACGCTGGACCTCAATATCACCAAACACGTCCCGCTGAATGGCGACCAACTCTTTTAAGCGAATGAGTTCCAGGATACCCATGAAGGTCACAATGACTTCCATTTT
>CAYXGG010000023.1:5059-23902 GCA_964464475.1 uncultured Planctomycetales bacterium
CGCGGGTCTTCCGCTTCCTCTTCAACGGCACTCGGATCCGCGGGTAAAAGCATTTTGGACTTAATATGCATGAGTGTCGCGGCCATGACCAAGAAATCTCCGATCACGTCGAGATTTAACATTTTCATCATCTCGATATAAGACATGTACTGCTCGGTCACCTGGGCAATAGGAATATCATAAATATCGATCTGGTCTTTCTTGATCAGATAGAGTAATAAATCCAAAGGCCCTTCGAAGGCTTCCAATTTTAGTTTATAACTCATGTCTTATAAATCGCGCCTTTCACTTCCGCCATGGTCTGCTGGGCTAACGCACGCGCTTTCGCGGCGCCAGTTTGTAGAATATCACGAACCGTGTCCTTGCGTTTAGCTAATTCTTCTCTTTTTTCGCGAATCGGTTGTAGTTTCTCCCACAGATGACCACTCAAATTTTTCTTACAATCGGTGCAGCCTTTTTTGGCGTTCTCGCACCAATCTTTGGCTTCTGCCATCTGGTGCGGCGCGAACACTTCATAATAACTAAAAACATTACATTCCAGAGGATGCCCCGGATCAGCCAATCGTAATCTTTTAGGGTCGGTGATCATCGTTTGAACGCGCTTTTTTAAAACAGTCTCCTCATCAGAAAGGTTAATCGCGTTCTGGTAGCTTTTACTCATTTTGCGATTATCAAGCCCCAGCAAGCGGGGTGTTCTGGTCAAAATCGCTTCGCAATCAGGAAAAATTTCCCGTCCATACAGATGATGGAACCGTCGGGCGATCTCGCGAGTCAGCTCTAAATGTGGCAGCTGGTCTTCCCCAATCGGGACAGCGCTGGCTTTATACAATAAAATATCCGCGGCCTGCAAAACGGGATATCCCAAAAAGGCGTACGTTTGCAAATCGCGGGTCGTGAGTTCTCTTAATTGCTCCTTATACGTAGGATTACGCTCCAGCCACCCTAACGGCGTCAAGCATCCAAGAATCATCGCCAACTCCAAATGCTCTCTGACCTCGGATTGCACGAATACGATGGATTTGTCCGGATCAATCCCGCACGCCAGCCAATCAATCGCCATCTCCAGAATGTTTTCCTGAACTTGACCCGGGGATTCATATTCCCCCATCAATGCGTGCCAATCCACAATACCAAACACGCAGCGATAGCTTTTTTGCAAATTGATCCAATTATCCAGGGCGCCGACCAAATGCCCCAAATGCAAACGTCCCGTCGGACGCATGGCACTAAAAACCGTCTTCGACATGAATTTATTCCAATTTACGGGCGATTCGCTCCAACTCGTTGGCCTCGAAAATATCACCCGGTTGATAATCGGTAAAATTATTTAATGAAATACCGCACTCCATTCCTTCATTCACATCCTTCACATCATCCTTAAACCGTTTGAGTGATGAAATTGTCCCAGAGAACACGACGTCCCCGTTACGCAGTACATCAATATGCGCTTTGCGATTAACGCGGCCTTTCTGAACAAAACACCCAGCGACCATTCCGGATTTACTCAGCTTGAAAACCTGCCGAACCTCAATGCGCGCTAGGAATTTCTTACGCGTTTTTGGCTCCAGAAGTCCTTCCAAGGCGTTACGCACGTCATTGACCGCATCATAAATGATCCGGTAAGTACGTACGTCAACCGGATTGCGTTCCATCTCTTCTTTCGCACGATTATCCAACGCCACATGAAATCCCATAACAATGGCACTGGATGCCGACGCCAAAAGGATGTCGGAAGAATTAATGTCGCCAACACCGGTATGAATAATCTTTAACTTCACCTGATCATTAGGAATTTTGCTAAAGGAATCAATCAAGGCTTCCAAAGACCCTTGAACGTCAGCCTTGATGATGACGTTGAGCTCTTTAAGTTTGCCTTCCTGAATCTGAGAATAAAGATCTTCCAGCGTGATCTTAGAACTCATCGAGAGGCGTTTCTCTTTAATCTGGTCGCGACGCTTGTAAGCAATGTCCCGCGCTTGCCGCTCATCCTCCATGACGTAAAACATTTCTCCGGCTTCCGGAACTTCCGGAATGCCTAGAATCTCAACGGGAGTGGACGGTCCGGCGGATTTTATCGGGCGTTCATGGTCATCAAACATCGCCTTCACCCGTCCATAATAAGGACCGACGACCAGAATGTCTCCCTCATTGAGCGTTCCGTTTTGCACAATTAGGGACGTGACCGCACCCTTCCCTTGACTCATATGCGCTTCAACCACAATGCCGGACGCTCTTTTATTTTTATTGGCTCTTAATTCCAAAATTTCTGCTTCCAACAGAATCATATCCAAAAGCTGATCAATTCCTTGCCCCGTTGTCGCGGAAACACCCACAACGATCGTTTTACCACCCCAGTCTTCGGGGGTGAGATCAATGGACGCTAATTGTTTTTTAACTTTATCTTGGTCTGCGTTCCGTTTATCAATTTTGTTTAAAGCCACGACGATCGGAACTTCCGCGGCCCGAGCGTGGTCAATGGCTTCCTGTGTTTGAGGCATGATGCCTTCATCCGCGGCAACAACCAGGACAACTAAGTCGGTAATATGGGCTCCACGCGCGCGCATCGACGTAAACGCTTCGTGACCCGGGGTATCCAGAAAAGTAATGGTCCCCTTACCGGTCCGCACCGAATAAGCCCCGATGTGCTGGGTAATACCGCCGTGTTCGGAGTCCGCGACTTTACTCTTACGAATACTGTCGAGCAAAGAAGTTTTACCATGATCAACATGTCCCATAAACGTAATCACCGGTGGACGAGGCGCCAAATCTTCCGGTGCGTCTTTGCCGGTTTCATGCAATTCGACCAGCTGCTCTTCCTGCGTTTTAACTTTAATGACGTTATAACCAAAACGAGCGGAAAGTTTTTTGACCAACTCTTCGTCCAAATTCTGGTTAATATTCCCAAGTAACCCCAACATCATTAATTCTTTCAGCAGCAAACTCGGCTTTTGCTGGAGACGGACCGCGAGATCCTTGACCGTGATTGGCAAATTGACTTCCAAATCCTGCAATTGCTGCGGCTCCGTTGAAACGGGAACCGACACGCTATCGGCCAAGGGAGCCCCCAAAGCCGGCGCAGATCGACCGGCATCAAACGGCCTTCCGCGTTGCTGATCTGAAAATGAAGATTTTTTCTTTTTGGCTAACGGCTTGACCGTTACGAACGGTTCTTCAATTAACGGAGTGGTGGTTTTAGGTTTAGGCAAAACCACTGGAGCCACTGAAGGTTTATCTCGCGCTTCATCCCGTGTGGCATCGGAAACAGGTTTACTGACTTGCGGCTTGACGGGAGGCACTGGCCGCGTCTGAGCGCCCGCCCCCGACAATAAAGCCTTTCCAGGCTTATCTTCGTAACGCGCCCGCGATTCCTGTTCCAATTTTTTAGCCAACTTTTCATTCGCCGTCATCTTGACTTCTTTGATGACTGGGGATTCTTCTTTGGGCTCAGGAGTTTTTTCTTTGATAGTTTTGACTTCTTTAACCGCCGTCTTTTTAGCAGAAGACTTAGCAATCTTTTCTTCTTTTTCTAATTTTTCCGTTTGATCAACTTTCTCCGGTTTTTCGCTCTTATCCGCTTTGACTGTCTTAGGCTCTACCTTTTTTTTGACGGGCTTAACGACCTCTTCCTTGTCCCATTTAGGACGACGGACCGGATCATAGCTAGGCATAGTCTTCTGTCGGCTGACGGTCAGAATTTTTAATTCTGTCCGCAACACGTTAGCCACGGCCGCGCTTAGTTCCTGATTTGCGTCCTTCGCTTTCAGCTTGAGGGTCTTTAATTTTTCCAAGATATCTTGGCTATCGACCTTTAATTCTTTTGCCAGTTCTGAAACTTTCATAAGCTTTCCACCTCACCACGTTGACAAACTATGTTTAGGCCTTCAATAACTTCTTGGCGTCCTTAATGATCTTCGTCGCCTTAACTTCTCCCAATCCCTTCACGTTCGTCAAATCCTCCACTGAGGCATCAGCGATCTTGGCGAGCGTATCAAATCCCGCTTCCTTAAGGTGTTCCAACATTTTTTCTCCCACACCGGAAAGATTTTCTAAGCCGGATTCAGTTTTATCTTGGGCAGATTTGGTTTCATCTCCACTGGATTCTTGGGAATCCCTGATCTTCAACAACTCCTCGTGCGACTGCTTCCATTGATCGGGAGAGAAAATATTAAGTTCCCACCCCAACAGACGGCTGGCCAACCTCACGTTCTGACCATGTTTGCCAATCGCCAGCGATAACTGATCATCCGCCACGATAATATTCGCCCGTTTATCCAGCGAAATGACCTGGATTTGCGAAATCTCTGCCGGAGATAACGCGGCTTGAATATATTCCTTCATGTCTGAGGAATAGCGCACAATGTCAATCTTTTCTCCATGCAATTCTGAAACGATATTCTTAACGCGTGACCCGCGCATGCCCACACAGGCGCCCACGCAATCGACCTTATCATCTTTGGAATAGACCGCGATCTTGGTGCGTTCGCCCGGATCTCGCGCGATAGATTTTATTTCCACAATACCTTCAAAGATTTCCGGAACCTCTAGCTCAAACAAACGCCTCACGAAATTAGAATGCGCTCGCGATAAAATGATCTGCGGACCCCGCAAATCTTTCTTAACGTCTAAAACATAAGCGCGAATACGATCACCTTGTTTAAATTCTTCTTTTCCAGATTGCTCCGCGCGAGGAATTAACGCTTCCGTCTTGCCCAAATCCACGATGATCGTACCCTTTTCAAAACGATAAACCCCACCGCTGATGATTTGACCAACTCGACCCTGATATTCGGCGTACACCACGTCCTTTTCCGCTTCGCGGATTTTCTGGATGACCACCTGCTTGGCGGTCTGAGCGGCAATGCGGCCAAATTCATTGGAACGAATCTCTTGGTCTCCGGCATAGGCGGTTAACTTCCCCGTCTTACGATCTAACACCACCCGGATATCTTCTTCTTTATCAACCGTCCAAACTTTTTTAGCTGCGGAAGCAACCGCCGATTCCACCGCCTGAATAAGGATTTCTTTATTAATCCCTTTGTCTCTTTCTAATTGCTCCAATATGACGAGTAATTCGCTATCCATACCTAATCCCTTCCTTGTTATACTTTGATTTCTAATGTTGCTTTGTTAATGACGCTAAAAGGAATAATCCGCGACAGATTATCTCCGGTGATGGTCACTTGTTCTGGGGCTACCTCTACGACCTGCCCCACATATTCCCATTTTGCGGCCACAGGTTCTTTTAGCAAAAAACGAACGCGTTTCCCTATCATCCTACGGAAATCCCCGGCATTCTTCAGCTGCCGGTCTAACCCTGGAGACGACACTTCTAAGACACAGCGTTCCGGAAGAAAATTCTTTTCTTCCAGAAGGGTCCCAATTTTACGGTTCAGGACAGTACATTGCTCTAATGAAATCCCACCACCGAGCAAATCAACCAATACTTCAATAAGTAACGTTGGTCCCTGCGGCCGAAAATTAATCTCGACCAAATCTAACTGCTCCTGCTGACAGACCGCGCTGACCAGCTCCTGAACCTTGACCTGTTTGTCTTCTTCGAGCTGCATAAAACAATCACTTTTTTCCTACTAAAGAACGAATTTCAGCAACCGCCTGCGCAATGGGAACCACGCGCACATCACCGGTTCGGCGATTTTTAATCTCGACCGTCTGGTCACTCACCGTCTTTTTGCCCAAAATGATCCGCCACGGAATTCCGATTAAATCCGCGTCGTTAAATTTTACACCGGCCGTTTCTTCACGATCATCCACCAACACGTCCAACTGGTGCTCGCTCAATTCCTGTTCCAATCGAGCAGCTAATTCTTTGACCTGAGGATCATCCATTTTCAAGACGAGAATCTCAACATCAAAAGGCGAGACTTCTGTAGGCCAAATGATACCTTTCGCATCATAATTAATTTCAATAATGGCCGCGATCAATCGACTAACCCCAATTCCATAACAGCCCATGACCATCGGTTTTTGCTCGCCATTCTCATCTAAAAAATTGGCCTGCATCGCCGAACTGTATTTAAGCCCCAATTGAAAAATATGCCCTAACTCAATAGCCGTCTTTTTTTCCCATTTACCCTGCTGGCATTTTGAACACAGAGCTCCTTCATCAGCTTGGTCTTTGTGTCCGGCCGCTTGCCCACAAGCGCTACAAAGCAATAAAGCGTCCTCCCCAATGGGAGCGGGCACTAGGAATTCATGGGAGACATCTCCCCCCATCGCGCCGGAATCCGCTTCCATAATAACCACCGGTAAGCCGCAACGCTTAAAAATATTAACGTAGGCTGTGTACATAAGCGCGTAGCTTTTCTTTAATGAATCCCAATCGCGGTCAAAGCTATAAGCGTCCTTCATGATAAATTCGCAAGCACGCACTACCCCATACCGAGGGCGTACTTCATCTCGAAATTTGGTCTGGATCTGGTAAAGATTAATTGGGAGCTGTCGATAGCTTTGCACAAAACTCTTAGCCAGATTAGTAATCACCTCTTCATGAGTTGGGCCTAAGCACATATCACGATTTTTCTTGTCCTTAAAACGAATCATGACTTCGGCGAGCGTCTTATCGCGTCCGGTCTGCTGCCAAAGCTCAATGGGTTGCAAGACGGGCAAAAATAACTCTACCGCGCCCGCGGCGTTCATTTCTGAACGGATAATCTCTTCAACTCGTTTAAGGGCCTTTAAGCCCAAGGGCAAATACGAATACACGCCCGCCGTTAACATTTGCACCAAGCCCGCACGCAACAACAGCTGATGACTAATGGCTTCTGTCCCCGAGGGGACTTCTTTTGAGGTTGGAATAAAAAATTTGGTCCAGCGCACCGGTATTCTCCTAGTTTTAGGCTTCGTCAAAAAATCCTGGAGGCAGGATGACGTTGCGTTTCACGTATTTCTTCATGAAAGTCGGGCGACGCTTATACATGATCCATTTGCCAACAATATTTCCTTCATGAAATCGTTCCGCTTCATAACGAAAAATATCATGCAGAAAAACTTTGTCACCGTGCTCCGGGGCGTACTCAACTTCGGTAATATTCGTAATCCGCCGCTTACCGTCCATATATAATTCCGTATACACCAAAAGATCAATCGCATTGGCGATCTGCTTGCGGATTTCTTCAGTACTCAAACGGATACCTGTCATCATGAGCATCGTGACCATACGGTCAAAGCAATCCTGAGGACTGTCAGCGTGAACAATGGCCAACGATCCACTGTGACCGGAAGCAATGGACTGAATCAAATCCAGCGCCTCTTCCCCGCGAATTTCCCCGATGATAATCCGGTCCGGACGCATACGCAACGAATTCACGAACAAATCGCGAATGGCAATAATCCCCTTACCTTCCACGTTAGCCGCTTTAGTCTGCAAGCTCACCACGTGCTCCTGCATCAGACGCAATTCCGCGGTATCTTCAATCGTAATAACGCGCTCCTCTTCCGGGATATGGCGTGACAGCACGTTGAGGGTCGTCGTTTTACCGGTACCCGTCGCGCCGCAAAAAACAATATTTAGTTTCGCCTTGATAGCGGAAATCAACAGCGTAGCCATTCTTTGATCCAACATGCCACGCTGCAATAAATCATCCACGGTGCCGATGTCCTGAGAAAATTTACGAATGGTGATGCACGGCCCGATCATCGACACCGGGGGCAGGATGACATTGGCCCGGGAACCGTCCTGCAGCGAAAAATCAACGTAAGGAGATGATTCATCAACGCGACGATTCGTGCCAGAAGCGGCCATAATTTTCTGAACGGTATGCGACAAATGCGGCAAATCCGTAAAACGCAGACCCGTCAATTCGATTTTACCGTGTTTCTGGACATAAATTTTGTAAGGACCATTAACCATAATTTCTGTGATGGCTGGATCCTCCATCAGAGTTCTTAACGGACCATAGCTGACCATGGCCCCCAGAATTTCGCGCACCACCGTAAGCTTTTCAGCCTCAGGGAGATGAAAGTCCTGTTCATCACAAAACTCCTCGAGTTTTTCACTGATATATTTGCGTAACTGGTCCTCCGTCATGCGGTCCTTCACGGACAGCAATTCGGTCTGAGAAATGAAGTACTGGTGAATCTTTTTCTTGAGATCTTCCAGCGCCATACGAACTTTCCCTCCGGTTGACGATTACCCTTTTATACTTTTCCAGAATTCAGAAATCTTGCTAAACACTTGAATCTTTTCCAAATCGACATAGAAAGCGAACAACGCCAATGACAAAATAAACACTAACCCAATACGGTTGATTACCAAATCGACTTTTTCGGAAAGCGCCCGACCGCGAATTTTCTCAATCGCCAAAAACAATAAATGCCCGCCATCCAGAATTGGCAACGGCAGCAAATTAAAAATAGCCAAATTCGCCGAGATGCTCGCCACGATCAACAACAAATAATTAAATCCTAAGTCCGCGGCTTTCTTTACGACCATGAAGATCCCGACCGGACCGGACATTGCATCTTTGGGGTTCATGGCTCCCGTAAACATTCGATACAGCGCCTGGCAAATAATTTCTGTAATTTTCCAAAGTTCCTGCCCAGCCCGCGTAAAAGATTCGGATAAGGGGTATTTCACGTTGACCACTTCATCCGCTGGACGAATACCGATGATTTTCATATTTTCTTTTTGCCCAAAAATATTACGTAATTCTTCCACACGGGGAGTCAGCAATTGCGTCAACTGCTTGCCATCACGTTCCAAGTTGATTTCCAAAGAGTCTTTTGACGTTTTAGTGATCAGTCGTTGCAAGTCCTCCCAATCTTCCACTTTCTGTCCATCAATCTGCACTATCCGGTCGCCAGCCTTAAATCCCGCAACTTCCGCCGGATATCCCGCGATGACTTCGCCTACCTTCGGCGGTGTCATAGGAAAACCAATCATGAATACAACAACGAAACAAAGATACGCTAACACGTAATTGACCACCGGCCCCATGACCACAATGAGCGCCCGGTGCCCAATCGGCTGGGAGAAAAATTCTTTGGGATCACCTTTACATTGAGAACGGTCATCCCCCGCCATCTTGACATAGCCACCCAAAGGAATCGCGCAAATCATAAATTCCGTATCATCAATGACTTTAGAAACCAGCTTAGGCCCGAACCCGACAGAAAACTTTTCTACTTTCACGCCGCATTTTTTGGCCACGATAAAATGACCGTATTCATGAACAACAATCAAAACACTTAATACAAGAATAAAAATAAGGATATCCATATCAATTAACCCAAATATTTTGTAGTTTGTTCTTTAGCCCAACGATCTGCAGCAAAAATATCTTTTAAGCTAGGCTGCTGAATATTTTTATGATCTCTGATCACCCTTTCTACCAATTCAAAAATTTTGACAAAAGCGAGTTTCCCTTCCAAAAAGGCTTGCACCGCGATTTCGTCCGCCGCGTTTAAAACGCAGGGCAATGTTCCGCCCTGTCGCGCACAACGAAAAGCCAAATCCAGACACGGAAATTTCTTCCCATCCACCTGATCAAAATGCAAAACCGGCCACTTTGAAAAATCCAACCCCTTCAGCGGCGAAATTCTTCGTTCCGGATACGTTAGGGCGTATTGGATAGGCAAACGCATATCGGTCTCACTTAGCTGCGCCAGGATGGATCCGTCATGCCATTCGACCATCGAATGAATGATCGCTTCCGGATGAACTAAAACGTCAATCTGATCCATGGACAAATCAAAGAGCATTTGCGCTTCAATAACTTCAAAACCCTTGTTCATCAACGTCGCCGAATCGACCGTTATTTTCTTTCCCATTTTCCAGCGCGGGTGTCGCAGAATTTCCGCTACCGTCAAACGGCTAAATTGCTGACGCGGAACTTTATACAACGGCCCGCCGGACGCCGTGAGAATAACTTTCCTTAAATATTCTTTCTTATCCCTAAGCAAGCACTGAAAAATCGCGCTCTGTTCACTGTCAATCGGGACAATCGTAGCACCCGAACCCTGGGCTTCTCGACGCAACAACACGCCAGCCATGACCAAGGCTTCCTTATTGGCCGGAGCGATTTTGATTCCTAAACGAACCGCCGCCAAGAATGGAGCCAGCGCCGCACTGCCGCTAATCGCTAAAACCACAATGTCCGGACGGCAAGCGTTCACCATGTCGTCCACTTCGGTTACGTCAAAGAACTTTATCTTCCGCGCGTGACGATGGACACGTAACTGGGCGATGCCAGGGGCGGAGACTGAAACAAATTCGGGCTGATAGCGCTGAACCTGCCGCGACAGCACGTCAATACTATTATTCGCCGAAAGAGCAACGACCTTATAATCCGGAACTAAATGATCTAGGACTTTAAGAGTGTTAACTCCGATTGAACCCGTTGATCCTAAAATCGCGACTCGTTGGCAGCGCATTGACACTTAAGCTGTGTTTAAAACCGAACTGATATAAAGGTAAAAAACCGGAGCCGAAAACAGCAAACTATCAATGACATCCAAAACCCCTCCCATACCCGGGAGCAATTTACCCGAATCCTTCACGTTGCAATCTCGCTTGATTAAAGATTCGGAAAGATCCCCCAGCTGCCCAATGCCCCCAAAGAAAGCCCCTAAAAGAGCGACTTGCAACGTCGAGAAAATCGGTAAATCCGGCAACCAGCTTTTCGCGGCCAAAGCCGCCGCGATACTAAAAATAAAACTCCCTATCGCGCCTTCAATGGATTTATTAGGGCTTACCCGCGGTAACAGCGGATGCTTACCAAATTTACTTCCCACTAGCAACGCGCCGATATCTCCGGCCTTTGTCACCAAAATAAGAAATCCCAGCAGTTTTATGCCCGCCCAACTGGCCGTCCCATCAAGATTTGGCATCAGATAGCGTATCTTGATTAAAAAACTAAGAAACCAGGAAACATACAAGACACCAAACAACGTCGTGGAAATCCCCACGATGGCGTTGGCGTTATCTTTGCGAGCAAACTGCAGCAAAAGAATGAGCAATAAACCAACAACAATAAACAATAATTCCCAATTCTTAGTCAGTTCAAAACGCGTATAAATAGAAGCCGGGATCAGAATACCGATAAACAATCCCGTATAGCTATAAATCGGGATCCCTTTTTTCTTAATCATGTAAAAGAACTCGTACAGCCCGCCGATCGTCAACGCCATCACCACCACAATAAAAAACCAGTCCAGCAGCACGCCCGCTATCGTCACCAAAATACTGACCAGAGAGCTAAGCAGTCTTTGTCTGGACATCAGCCGTTAACCCCGCCATAACGCCGATTTCGATTTTGAAAATCAAGGAGCGCTTTACGAAACTCTTTCTCATTAAATTCCGGCCAGAATGTTTCGGTAAAATAAAATTCGGCATAAGACAATTGCCACAAAAGAAAATTAC
Source organism: uncultured Planctomycetales bacterium (assembly GCA_964464475.1). Classification (GTDB taxonomy): domain Bacteria; phylum Omnitrophota; class Gorgyraeia; order Zapsychrales; family JAHFFX01; genus CAYXGG01. Next base: position 16,440 of record CAYXGG010000023.1, read on the forward strand.
TAATCCGCTGTTCACCTGAAGTCCGGATCAGCAAGTCCGGATCCGGAAGCCCCGCCGTATACAAATAATGACTAAAAGTATCTTCATTCAAATCTTGAATATTAAATTTTTGCTGCTGGGCGTCTAAACAAACTCTCTTAACCGCCTCCAAAATCTCAACGCGGCCGCCATAATTAAACGCCAGGTTGACAATTAACCCCGAATTATTCTTCGTCAAATCGGCTGCGCCAGAAATACTTTTCCAAACACTATCCGGAATCCCCTCGCGCCGACCAATAAATTGCAAACGAACATTACGTTTGCTTAAACTACGCACTTTAGAATTCAAAACCGTCATGAACGTCCGCATCAGCATGGACACTTCTTTGGGAGGGCGAGTCCAATTTTCCGTAGAGAAAGCAAAAAGCGTCAACGCCTTGATCCCTAAAATGCGAGCCACCGAAACTATTTCCTCAACTCGTTTAACACCCTCGAGATGGCCACTCGTTCGCGGCTGGTTACGGCGTTGCGCCCAGCGCCCATTACCATCCATAATGATGGCCACGTGCTTAGGAATACGTTGGGGATCTAATTGCCTATCTTCGGCTTTACTACTCACTACCTATCTCTCCTATAAACAAAATGGGGGATTATACATCCCCCATTCGCCGCTGATATCTTCCTCGTGTCGCGTGCCGGCCTCAGGACAATAACGTCACGTTAAGGCTGCCCGTTGATCACCTCAGGAATCTGAACCTGATCCTGAGCCTGATTAACCGCTTGCGCCGCTTCATCAGTCATTTTTTGAATTTCGGTCAATTTCTTTTCTAGAGATTGCTTAATTTGACTAATACTATCCAACTGCGCTTGCAAATCAGAATTAACCGATTTCCCCTGCTCCATGACGGCCTGAATACTTTGAATTTTGCCATTGGCGACATCTAGTTCCGCTTTTAAGGCATTATTCTGGCCCGTCAAATCATTTAATTTTTCTTCCGCGGTCATACGAATGTACCGCTCTTGATCAAGGCTTTGTTGAATTTTACGCGAGGTTTGACTTGAACTTATGGCCATTAAGCAGCTGCTAACCGTTAAAATGGCTGCAGCAATCAGAATCACATTTTTTACGCTCTCGTTCACGGGCTCCCTCCGTTGGCTAGTATTTTTCATGACGATGGATTACTCGTTTAGACCTGATTTTTCAACTGTAGCCTTAGGTAAAATAACGACTTCCACCCGGCGATTTTTCTGCCGGCCGGAAGTAGTGTCATTGGAATCCACCGGATGAAATTCTCCATATCCAGTCCCGGCCAGACGCTCCGGATCAACACTATTTTTGTCAATTAAGTAATGAAGAACGCTCATCGCCCTAGCTGCAGATAGTTCCCAGTTAGACTTCCAACCCGAATGCTTGATAGGCACATTATCGGTATGGCCTTCAATGCCGACATTGAGATCTCGCACCGTAGTCTGCAAAACGCTCGCCAACTGATCCAACGTGCTGTACGCGTCAGCTCTTAAATCCGCCTTGCCGGAATCAAATAAAACTTCCGCCAGAAAAGTAATCACTAAGCCTCGTTCCGCCATTTCAACCTTGACTTGTTTGTCGGCTATTTCTCGACGCAAACGGTCTTCGAGTTCAGATTGGGCTTTTTCTAATTCAGATTTTTCGCGTTCTAGATTGCTAACTTGACTGGATAATTCGTCTACTTGGCTAGTGACTTGACCAAGATCGGTGCGGCGGCCACGTTGATAAATAAAGGTACAGCTACTCAGAGTGAAAACGGCAATCATCAAAAATGCCGTCGGCAAAAGACATGATTTAAAAAATTTCATAAAAATCCTCCCCGGTTAATTGCCCCCAAACTATCATAGGGGTATAGCAAAGTCAAGATTTTTCTAGGAACTTTCCGCCCTATTTCATTCGGATATAATAGTTTAGCGCACAATAATCTGATCTCTTTTGGACCCAATGGAGACATATTTAATTTTAACACCAACCAACTTTTCAAGCCGTTCAATATAGCGACGCGCGTTTAAAGGTAATTTTTTGTAATCGCGAATGCCGCACGTGACGGCCTGCCAGCCGGGCATTTGTTCATAAACGGGTTCCGCCTTGCTTAGCATTTCGAAATCCATGGGAAAATTTTTATACGTCTTTCCCTTATACTTATACGCGGTACAAATTTTCAAATGCGGCAAATCATCCAAGACGTCTAATTTCATAATCGCCAGTTCAGAAATACCGTTGACGATCGCAGAATGCTTAACCAGCACACTATCAAACCAGCCGCAACGACGCGGCCTTCCCGTTGTCGCACCAAACTCATGCCCTTTTTGACGAATTTCATTTTCTAAATGATCTTTAAATTCAGCAGGAAACGGCCCCTCCCCCACGCGCGTTGTGTACGCTTTAACGCAAGCGATGACTTTATCGATCCTGGTCGGCGGCACGCCGGTCCCGGAACAAACACCGCCGACATTAGAATTAGAAGATGTAACAAAAGGATACGTCCCAAAATCAATATCCAAAAACGTTCCTTGCGCGCCTTCAAACAACACTGATTTACGACGATCGATTTGCTCGTTTAAATACAACGCCGCATCACAAACAAATTCTTTTAATTGCTGGCCATAACCCAAGTATTCTTTGTAAATATTACCAAATTGAAAATCTTCCCGACCGTAGACCTTAGAAAAAATTTCGTTCTTCTCCCGTAAATTATCTTCCAACTTTTCTTTCAATACCGTGGGATTGAGCAAATCAATCATGCGGATACCGCAACGGATGACCTTATCGGCATAGCAAGGGCCGATACCACGCCCGGTTGTTCCAATTTTGTTTTTTCGGCGAGACTCGCGCAAACCATCCAATATCCGGTGATACGGCATCACCACATGCGCCAAACCAGAAATTTTAAAATTCTTTCCGGAAATCGTAATATTACGTTTTTTAAGCCCGGCGATTTCTTCAAGCAAGGCTTTCGGATCCACGACCGTGCCATTCCCAATGACGCACACTTTATTTTTATGCAATATGGCCGAAGGAATCAGATGGAACACATAGACGTCATCCTTAACCACTACGGTGTGCCCGGCATTATTTCCCCCCTGATAACGGACGGTAATATCCGCTTGTTGGGAAAGAATATCTATTAATTTTCCCTTCCCTTCATCGCCCCACTGAGCGCCTACCACGACAAAATTCATAGCGACTACATCCTTTGTTAACAATTTTAAATTCTGACTTTATGGTGAGCCTAACACTTTTAGGATGTCATTCAAAGTTGAATCAGGACTCACCCCAAAAATCTCCACGTTATCCAACAAAAATAGCGGGCCATAAGCAATTTTCAATTCCTCTGCGAGACGAATCTTTCGCAAATAAAATTCACGCCCCTCATTCCCCCGGGCACACGTCGCAATTTTCTCTGCTTGCCGGCGACCACCTGCCAAACAATTGTCCCAAAATAAACTATCGGCATTAGCTAAACGGCAATTTAAATACTGCCAGGCTTCTTTGGGATAAATCGCTTCAACGCAAGCGTACAATTGGCCTTCCTCAACTTCTCGTTGCCCACCGGGAGCAGCAACCCGACCGGAGACAGCATCCAAAGCCCCCACTAAATGAATACCCAGGCTATTGCCACCCTGCTGATTCAAAACAACACCCTCGACCATTTTTAGTAAGGGCAACGACTTCGCATCGCTTAATACCAAAAATAAATCCCTGCGTCCCGGATGGCGAATTCGATTCGCAAAAACCGAAACACCCGAGATGGCCGGTGACACATAAAATCCTCGATCCATCTCTGTTAACGCTTGGTGCAACTTGCCAAGCTTTTCCACATCCGCGACCGGCTTAGTCAAAATATACGCCGGCAACATTTCTATCTTAAAATCAGCCAGGAGTTGTTTTGCTTCCGGACTATGATCCTCCACCTGCTTAACGTTTAGCGGACCTAGGATTTGTTCCAAAGAAACGACCACCGGATCTACCTGACAGGTCCGACAAGAACTCGGAACAACCACGAGCAAATCGATCGGTTTCTGCGCCCTTACGATTTCAGCCTGATTATCCGCGGCCCAACCCCTTGAAAATCCAAAAAACTCCAATAAAACAAGCAGCCCCACTCCCCAGATAAAACGGCTCACAGGTTTCATTTTATTTTATGAATGGTTGTTGCATCAAATAAATGATCGCGGCAGAAAGTGATAAAAAAATAGCTGCTAAGCCTACCCGCAACTGTCGTGCTTTTTGAATTAACGGCTCCTGAAGGGATTTCGTTTCTGGAATAAAGGCGACCAGGACGAGCCCCGTCACAATAGGAACGATCGCTCCTAGAGCATACGCGAACAAACCATTATTCAATTCGTCAACTTCCCGCTGCACCCATAGGGTGCTGATCATCGCTTCCAAATGCATCGGCGATGGATAGAGTGTTCGCCAAAAAGCCAAGATGCCTCCTAGCGCGCCAAAAAAACAAAGCAAAATTGGCCATCGCGCGCGAAACAAGCTTTGCTCCGATGCCCCTGGAAAAATCCGCGTAACAATGTGGTTTTGTTTGACTCGCAACAACATTATTCCCAAGATAGCGCAAAGCGCCGCTAACCCGTAAGACAAATATTCACCCATCTGAAAATTTTCTCGGGTGGAGAAAATATTTCCCATGTAATCCAATTTGATCCAATAAATTCCCGCCAAAAAAACCAACAGAAATCCCACCCCTCCCAACAGCTTGGATTTCAACGAACCCGCCCAATAATTCAGCAAAAAAGAAAATAAAACCACGGCAACAATCCCGTAAGGATTAACGCCATCGTTGACCCCCGATAGAAAAAATGGCATTGGGCCAAAAAGGGCAAAGACGTTTGATCGCTGTTGATCGTTTTGATTAGGGACAAGCAACAACATCAACTAACTCTTGGTTAAACTTTTATTAATTTAACAAACAGAATATCTTTGGTTTGGCGCAGCTGGTCTATCACTTTTTCCGGGACTTCACTATCCACATTGACCAAACTCACCACCAGACCGCCCTGTACTTCGCGACCGAAGCTAATACCCCCGATATTTACCTGGGCACCAGCGAGAACCGTCCCCACCGCACCAACGATGCCGGGACGATCATTGTTATTAATGAAGAGCATCGGACCTTCCGGAACGGCTTCCACATAAATATTATTAACCTTAACAATACGCGGTTTGTGATTGGCAGACAAAGTACCCCATAAGGTAAACTGGTCTTTGTCGGAGATGACTTGTAGGTTCACCAGATTAACAAACTCTTCTTCTTTGGTGGAAATAATTTCTTTGGTATCAATCCCGCGCTCTTTGGCATAGTCCAAAGCGTTAACCATATTAATGGCTTCTCCAGAAATACGAGATAAGACGCCGTAAACCAAAGCCATCGTCACCGGAGCGAGCTTCTGACCGGTCATCGCTCCGTTATAAGTCACTTTTATTTCTTTAATCGCGCCATTAATGAGCTGCCCGGCAAAGCGTCCCATGCGTTCCGCCAAATTTATATACGGCTCCAAAACTTTATACGCTTCAGCTGAAACAGAAGGAAAATTAGCGGCGTTCATAATACCTTTGCCCAACAGCGCATTACGCACGCATTCCGCAATCTCGATGGCCACGTTGACTTGCGCTTCCGAAGTGGACGCACCCAAATGAGGCGTCGCCACACAATGGTCAAATTTCAGCAAAGGATGGTCCGGAGCCGGCGGTTCTTTCTCAAAAACATCCAACGCGCACCCGGCAATGGTTTTATTGGCCAGCGCTGTGGCCAAAGCGGACTCGTCAATAATCCCGCCGCGAGCGCAGTTGATCAAACGCACGCTCTTTTTCATCAAAGCGAATTCTTTCGTACCGATCAAACTTTTTGTTTCATTACTTTTGGGAACATGAATCGTAATGTAATCGGAATTCTTTAGTAATGTTTCAAACGTCGCGGTCTCAACGCCCATTTTGGCAGCGACTTCCGCGGAAAGATACGGATCAAACGCCAAGATTTTCATACCAAAACTTTTGGCCATGCGCGCCACCGTGGACCCAATGCGACCCAAACCGATAACGCCTAGCGTCTTGCCATAAAGCTCAACACCTGTAAATTTAGAACGCTCCCATTTACCCGCTTTGAGCGAACTATAGGCCTGAGGAATATTACGGGACAAGGCCAGGATCATACTCATCGTATGCTCGGCGGTGGAGGTGGTATTCCCCGCTGGGGTATTCATCGCGACGATCCCTTTTTTGGTCGCGGCTTTTAAATCCACATTATCCAACCCCACGCCCGCCCGACCGATGACTTTCAATTTTTGCGCGGCTTCGATAATCTCCGCCGTCACCGTCGTCTCCGAACGGATGATTAACGCGTCATAGTCCTTAATCGCCGCTTTTAATTCTTCCGGCTTCATACCGGTTTTCATATCCACCTGAAATTCTTTGACCGCGGTCAAAATATCCAAACCTTCTTGCGCGAGCTTATCGCTGATAAGAATTTTATGCATGATCGACTCCGCTTGAGTTACACAGGGCGGCCCCTGCGATCGACTGATCGCAGGGGCCGCCCCCACAACCCAAAATGTTAACTGTTAAAAACTTTCTGCGCTGCGGCCAAACCCGCTCCTAACGCAAACTTATATCCCATTTGGTGCAATACTTTCTCAAAACAGGCGATGCCCACTAACACATCAAATTCATCCAGACATCCCATTTGCGAAAAACGGACAACCTTCCCTTTTAAAGCGTCCTGACCTCCGGCGACCGTTACCCCATAGGTATCGCGCATCACTTTCGTTAATTTTTCTCCATCGATACCGGCTGGCAAATTAATCGCCGTGACCACATTGGAAATACACGCCGGGTCAGCCAACAAACTTAAACCCAGCGCCTTAGCCGCTTCTCGAAAAGCCACCGCCAGCCGCGCGTAGTTAGCTAACAATTTGTCTAACCCTTGTTCTTTAATAAGCCGAACACTTTCGTTTAAAGCCAACACGATGCCAATCGCGGGAGTATACGGCGTATCCGCTTTCTCAGCAGCTTTCTTGGCCTCTTTCAAATCAAAATAATATTTGGGAGAAGTCGATTTCTCAATCAAACCCCAAGCTTTCGGACTAACACTCACGAAAGCCAAACCCGGTGGCAACATTAATCCTTTTTGAGACCCCGAAACGACCATGTCCACGTGCCACTCATCAGTTTTTAATTCCGTTGCTCCAAGCCCACTAATCGCGTCCACGACTAAAACCGCTCCGGAATTCTTAACCACGTCGCCAATGGCTTTAATGTCCGTGGTAATTCCCGTGGAAGTTTCGACTAAGGTGACGAACACAGCTTTAATGTCTTTATCCGCATCCAATAATTTCTTAATATCAGCCGGATTAGCGGCTTTTCCCCAAGCCACCTTCAAGACTCTCACGTCCACGCCATAAACTTGGCACAAATCGGTCCAACGCTCGCCGAACTTCCCGCCATC
>CAYXGG010000023.1:24002-31044 GCA_964464475.1 uncultured Planctomycetales bacterium
CCCCAAGGCTGGTGAATCATAATCCGAGCGTAAGGTAACGCGAAGCGCTTTCCCTTGGCCCCCGCCGTCAACAAAATGGATCCCATGCTCGCCGCCTGACCAACGCAATAGGTGCAGACATCAGGTTTCAGAAATTGCATGGTGTCATAAATCGCCAACCCCGCCGTGACCGAACCACCCGGGCTGTTAATATACACGTGAATATCTTTAGCGGCATCCTCGGACTGCAAGAACAACAGCTGCGCGATAATAATATTCGCAACATTATCATCAATGGCCGTTCCAATAAACAAAATGCGATCTTTTAATAAACGGGAATAAATATCATACGCCCGTTCGGCATGACCGGTTTTCTCAATGACCATCGGAACAAGAATTTGATTCTGTACGGTTTTCATTTTGGTTTAGCCCTCCCAAACAGCGTTTTTCATTAAGAATTCCAAAACCTTGTGCGGCAGGTTCTCGTTAGGCCCCGTGGTGATCTTCTCGTCTTCCGCGATTTTCTCAAAAATCAGGTAAATTTTCACATCGCGTTCGGCAATGGGTTTTAATTCCTTACGGATATCTTCTTCTCGTTTGCTAATTTCTTCCGGCTTCATTCCCCGCGACCGCAAATGTTTGAGATTTTCCTGAACCAAGTGTTCCCATTGTTTATTCAGAGTCGATGCCGGTACATGCAACGTCGCATCTTTCAGAAGCTGGTCAATGACTTGATTCTCCAAGTCGGCCCGATTTTGACGATCCTTTTCCATCTCCATTTGGCGACGCATAAAATTCTTAAAATCTTCTAGAGAAGGATAACCTAACCCTTTGGCAAAATTATCATCGAGAGTGATTTCCTTGTCTTGTCCCTGGCCTTTTTTGAAAAATTCCAACGTTTTATTCAACTCCTCATCAGTGACTTGAGACGACTTTCTCTGGATCTTTAGCCCCTTATAATTTTTCAACTTAACTTCTGGACGGATGTCCAAAACAGCCGTAAAAGACACTTTCCCATCTTTGAAATTCACATCATTAATTTCCGGATAATCCATCGGAGCAATTTTTTCCTGTTCCAAGGCTTCAGCATACACTTCCGGAATCAATTTCTTGAGCATTTCTTCATGGGCCAGAGCACCATGCTCTTTCACAATGAGTTCTTTCGGGGCCTTTCCCGGACGAAAACCACGTATCTTGGCCACCTTGCTGATTTCAACGTAGACTTCTTCCAGCTTCTGAGAAACTCTATCTTTAGGGATTTCAAACTTTAACTCGCGTTTGGTTGGATCAACCTTTTTAACTTCTAGTTTCATGATAACCATCGACTCCTTTTTATTAAACACCGTTGAATAAAAGCAGGAACAAAAAAATAGAATTAAAGAATACGGCCTTCATTCTTAAATTTCTACAGTCTTCCTCCTACATGCTAAATTTCTCTCCCAAATAAATTTTTCTTGCCTTAGGATCATTAATCAAATCTTTAGCCGTTCCGGAAATTAATACCCGACCATCCGCAATAAGATAGGCACGGTCAGTGATCGCCAACGTTTCCCGAACGTTATGATCCGTCAACAAAATTCCCAACCCCCGCCCTTTCAACTCGCGAATGATTTCCTGGGCTTCGGCCACCACAATGGGATCAATACCCGAAAATGGCTCATCTAACAAAAGAAAAGACGGATTGGTCACGAGCGCACGAGTAATTTCCAGACGACGACGTTCGCCACCGGAAAGCGTAAAAGCTTTGCTTTTGGCCAAATGAGCAATCTTTAATTCTTCCAAAAGACTTTTAAGGCGGCGTCGCCTTTCCCGGGGACTAATCTTGAGCGTTTCCAAAATCGCCAAAATATTTTCTTCAACCGTCAACTTGCGAAAAATGGATGATTCTTGTGCCAAATATCCCATGCCTAAACGGCAACGTTCGTGAATAGGCTGGCGTGTAATGTCCGCCTGATCAAATAAGACCTTGCCTTCGTCTGGCGACACGATGCCAACGGCCATATAAAACGTGGTGGTTTTCCCGGCGCCGTTAGGACCCAATAACCCCACAATTTCCGATCGACCGACGGAAATACTCAAACCATCAACGACCCGTCGGCCGCCATAGGCTTTGATTAAACCTTTAGTTTCCAAGAGGTGCAAAGCTATTCTCTCCTTGGATCTGCAAAATTAATTTAGGGCGGCCGGATAACGTTAATTTCTGATCCCCAGCACGATACGTCGCCTGTTCTGCGTAAGTAATGTTCTGCCCCTGAGTAATGGCCACGTTACCGGAGCAGACCATCTCTTTAATTTGATTGGTTTTAGAATCGATAAAAAGCTCGATTTTATCGGCTTTCAGCTGTCGATCCTGTTGTACCGCTACGACGTTATTATAAAAAATGGCTTTCTGTTTTAGCTGGTCAACCTCCATCGGACCATCGCAGGTAATCGTGATGATCTGGCTGTCGGGAGTTCCGGGTTCCGGCTTGACCTTAACCTTAACATCCTCGTTCATTTGCGCGACCTGCAGATTTGGATGCGCGACCGCGCCCATGGCCTCAGCGATAATTTCATCTCGGGTCAAGGTGACTTTCTTGTCCGTCGTAACCAAATCTTTTTCGCGTTCCCACTGCAGTGCGTCAGTTTTGAGTTGCGTCCCGGTTTCCGTGGTGATGACGACATCATTCTCCAAATTCATCTGACCGCTTTCCTTGTTAATCGTGCCCTGTTTAGCTTTCAGATTAACCGTTTCCTTCCCATAGGAATTTGCGTTGATATTTGTCAAAGAAATGTTATTGCCCTCGATGTTGGCAGTATCTCCCGTCACATCCCAGGATTTGGTGCCCCCCTTGGAATACCCATCCAGCGTAAAACCTTCAAACTGCTGCGGCTGTTCCTCGGCCCAGGAAAGGCTCCATAATAACAGAAAAATTACCGGCAACAATCTAAAAATTTGCTTCATGGCTTCCTCATTCCCATGGACGTAAAGGGCCACCGGTTTTGCGCTTTTAGAATCATCTCGACGACTTCCCGGATCGCCCCCTGACCGCCACGCTGGCAGGTCACATAATCCGCCTGTTGGCGGGCTTCGGTGGTACCGTTGGGAACGGAAACAGCGAAACCAACCCTCGCCAACACTTCCACATCCGGCAAATCATCGCCTATAAAGCAAACTTCCTCGTCTTTTATTCTTAATTTCTGGATCAGCTCGTCATATGCCTTAATTTTGGGATAAGCATCCACATACACATGTTCAATCCCCAAATCTTTGGCGCGATGTTTGACCACACCGGAAGCCCGCGCACTTAAAATCGCGGTTAACAATCCCTGCCGCTGAGCAAGGACGATGCCATAACCATCTTGGACATCAAAGAATTTTGTCTCCTTACCCTCAGAATCCATAATAATCTTACCGTCCGTCATGACGCCATCCACGTCCATGATCAGCAGCTTTATCCGCTTCAATCGCGCTTTCATCGTCAACCCGCCTAAACTATTCCGCTTCTTAACAAATCCTGAAGGTCAAGCAATCCTACTAATCTATCACCAACCACCACCGGAATTTCGTCAATCTTGCGCTCTTTAAGAATCCTCAAAGCTTCAGCGGCTAAATGATCTTTATCAATCGTAATCGGATGACGCGTCATCACGGACTGAACTTCTTTTTCCGTTATGTACTGATCTTCCTTCAAATGTCGACGCAAATCCCCATCTGTAAAAATCCCGACCAAACGCCCTTGCGCATCAACAATACAAGCCGAACCGCAGCGCGCCTTCGTGATCGCGAGCAAAACATCCTTGACCTTCATTTTACCGCGGACCTTGGCCAAGGTAGATCCAGTGCGCATAATATCTTCCACCCTCAACAGCAACTTTCGGCCCAGCGTGCCAGCGGGATGATACAACGCAAAATCTTCCTTCTTAAAACCACGACGCTCAATCAAGCAAGCCGCCAAACAATCCCCCATGACCAGCGCCGCGGTCGTTGACGCCATCGGCGCCAACCCGAGAGGACAACCTTCTTTAGCAACACCAACATCCAACACCACGTCACTATGCTTAGCCAAGGAAGATTTAACATTGCCGGTCAAAGCAATAATTTTAGCCCCAATTTTTTTCAAAATAGGCAAAAGCCGTTTCGTCTCTTCAGTCTCGCCACTGGTTGATAACACTAGCACAATATCATTTTTTGTCACCTGCCCTAAATCACCATGAACCGCTTCAGCGCTATGCATCCAAATACTCGGCGTACCGGTAGAAGAAAACGTAGCGGCAATTTTATGACCGATAATACCGGTCTTCCCCATGCCGGTCACGATGACTCGACCAGAACACCGCGCGATTAATTCTACTGCCCGATCAAAATTCTTATTCAACGATCGATTCAGCGCTCGAATCGCTTCGGCTTCAATACGTAAAACTTCTTTGGCAAGGTTCTTCGACATATCGTTATGAATCACGCCGCTTGGTAATGGTGTCAATCTGAACCAATGTTTTTAATAGTTTCGGCAAATGGGCTAGTTTTAGCATATTGGGTCCATCAGAAAGTGCTTTACTCGGATCAGGATGGACTTCCATAAAAACACCGGCGACTCCGGCGGCTACCCCACAGCGCGCCAACAACGGAATAAATTCACTTTTCCCTCCAGAAGCCGACCCCATTCCCCCAGGCTGCTGCACGCTATGCGAGGCATCTAAGATGACGGGGTATCCGGTTTGAGCCAGAATGGAAAGAGACCGAAAATCCGTGACCAACGTGTTATAGCCAAAACTAGATCCTCTTTCAGTCAAACAAATTCGATGATTACCGGCGTGCTCAATTTTCGTCACCACTTCCTTCATGTCCCACGGTGCCAAAAACTGTCCCTTTTTAACATTAACCACTCGACCAGATTTAGCCGCGGCGATTAACAAATCTGTCTGCCGACAAAGAAAAGCCGGAATCTGCAAAATATCAATCACGCTAGAAACCTCAGGAATTTCTTGAGGAGTATGCACATCGCTTAAAACCGGACAACCAAAAGTCGCTTTCACTTCAGCCAATGTTTTTAATCCCTCCTCAAGGCCCGGGCCACGGAAGGATTTAATAGAGGTTCGGTTGGCTTTATCATAGCTGGCTTTAAAAATGAATGGCACTTTTAAGCTCTTGGTCAATTTCACCAACGTCTCCGCCTCACGCAAAATAAGGTCCCGCGACTCAATCACACACGGCCCTGCGATTAAAACAAAAGGACGGCGATTGCCTAACGAAACGTTGCCAACTTTAATTATTTTGTCCATAACCATTTTGCCGTAAATAGTTTTCAACTTTTTTGATGTCCTCTTCCACGTCAACCCCAATGGATTGAAAATTGGTTTCAACCGTTTTAATCCGATAGCCGGCTTCCAGCACCCGCAACTGCTCCAGTTGCTCCGCCGCCTCAAGCGAGGATGAGGGTAAATCGTGATAAGTCATCAAAAAATCTTTTCGATAGGCGTAAATACCCAAATGTTTAAAGTAATTAATTTTGGCGGCGCCCGCCTTCGAACGATTAAACGGGATGAGTGAACGAGAAAAATACAGCGCGTTGCGCTCCTGATCTAAAACGACTTTAACGACATTCGGACTTTCCAAAGAGGGCGAAAGCATTTCTTTTTTAACGACCGTGGCCATGGGGCAGTCCGGGTTGTCCAAAAGCGCCTGGGCCAAATCATCAATAACTTTGGGTTCAATCAACGGTTCATCTCCCTGGACATTAATCACGATATCAACGGCCAACGACTTGACGGCCTCGGCGATGCGATCAGTTCCTGAAGGGTGATGCGGTGATGTCATCACCGCCCGTCCACCAAAGGCCTTGACCACCTTTGCCACTCGTTCGTCATCACAAGCCACCAGGACATCGTTCAATAATCTGGATTGCTTGGCCCGTTCCCAAACATGTTGCAACATCGGCTTTCCGAGTATTGGCAAAAGAACTTTGCCTTTCAAACGCGTCGATCCGTAACGCGCCGGGATCACCCCGATAATATGGGCCCCCCGACTCATCGCGTCAAAGCCGCTACCAATTCCGACCGATTAATGGCGACCGCACCGCGGCGCCCAACCACGACCCCCGCGGCAAAATTGGCAATTTCTGCGGCAGCCTTCTTGCTGGCCCCGGCCGCTAACGCCAGCGTAAAAACAGCGATCACGGTGTCGCCAGCTCCCGTCACGTCATAGACTTCCTGCGCTCGAGTATCAATGTGCACCGGTTTTTTGCCTCGCTCAAACAAACGCATGCCTTGTTCACTTAAAGTAATTAATAAGCTGGATAGATTTAAATAATTTAACAAAGCCATTCCGGCCTGATCAATATCCTCGTCGGTTTCCAAACGATCGCGGTTAATAGCTAAGGGCTCACCCACTTCGTGCTTTATTTTAATATCACGAATCGCGTTTTCAGCTTCTTTACGATTGGGGGTAATGCAGGTCACTCCGCGATAAAGATAAAAATTTTCTACTTTGGGATCCACGGTAATGGTTTTTTTTAACCGCAACGACAGCGCACAAATTTCCGAAACCAAACGGGACGTCATCAATCCCTTGCCGTAATCCGAAAGAATAACCGCGTCAAAATTCTTTAAATTTTTACCCACGTAATTTAAAATTTTTTGTTCGATGACCGACGAAGACGGTTCGATTTTTTCACGGTCCAAACGCAAGACCTGCTGGTGCTGAGCCACAATGCGCGTTTTGAGAGACGTTGGGACTTTTGGGTCTACCAGAATTGCTCCAGCATCAATCCCGCGGGATTTGATCGCCTTGGTCAAATATTGCCCTTCTTTGTCATCTCCGACTTTTCCAATAACTGTGACGCGAGCTCCTAAAGAACGTAAATTGTAAGCGACATTGGCCGAACCGCCAGGCGTGTATAAGGGCTCACCTTGCTGTAAGACAATGGGTACCGGGGCTTCGGGCGAAACCCTGGAAACGGTCCCATGGATGTACTGATCGAGCAAGATATCGCCCACCACGAGTATCCGTTTGCGAGAGAAGCGAGCGATAATAGTTTGATAGTTATTCATTGCAAACCCTTTGAGAGACAAGAGGTTGTTGAAT
>CAYXGG010000023.1:31144-34219 GCA_964464475.1 uncultured Planctomycetales bacterium
CCTTACTAATGTTGGAAGGGAAAAGGCGTGTAAAAAACAAGGGCTGATTGTATCATACGGCCCCCAGGGCGTCAACAGCTGCAACGACTTCCGCCGGAGAAATTTCCGTTAAACATTTAAATTGAATCTGACAACGGTGTGCCAGGCAAACATCGCATCCAACCTCCTTATGAAGAATACGATTAGGAGTACCCCAAGGCCCCCAGCGAGTCGGGCTAAGCCCCGCTTGGTTGCGTCCAAAAATCGCCACGACGGGGATTTTTAACCCCGCAGCCAGATGAACGGGCCCGGAATCATTCGAAATAAGCACTCGGCATCGCGCCAAAATTGCCGCTAACTGACCCAAGGAAGTCTGCCCTGTCGCGTCCAAGAATGGATACGAAAGATGTTTGGCCATAGCCTGTACGATCGGCGTATTTTCTTTCCCTCCCACAACAACAATTTTGACTCCAGGTCGTTGCGCTAATTCACTAGCAACACGCGCAAACCCCTCGGGCATCCAACGCTTGGAAATACAACTCGCTCCAGGATGGATCGCGACCAAACGATCTGATTCAGAAATCCCTTTCTGAACTAATAAATCCTGTACCCAATCCGCCTGCCGCGGTTGGACCATCACGTGCAAGCCCGGCGCGCGTACTGGAACCCCCACAGCACGCAACACATCCAAACAATATTCCGCTTCATGCTTGTTCCCTTGCGGACGATCATCTAAAACCGGGTCCGTGAGCAAAAACCCTAATTTATCATTTCGATAACCAACCCGTCGAGGAATCCCCGCCGTAGAACACAGCAAATTCGTTCGGTTTTTGGTATGCAAAATGAAAGCCACGTCAAAGCACTCATCTTTAATGGAGCGCAATAACTTCTTAAACCCCTTAATGCCACGATGCGCAACCTTTTTATCATCAACCAAAACATGGTCAAGATAAGGGTTCCCTTCCAAAAGCTCTTCATTTCCCGCGGCGATGAGCGCTACGATCCGGGCCTCTGGGTACGCTTCTCGTAGTGCCTGGAACACCGGAGTCGTAAGGATTAAATCCCCTACCCGATCAGAACGAACTACCAATATTTTCTTAAAATCCGGTTTCATGGGGCGGTTAACATTGTCTCTAATTTAGCAATGACTTCTGAAGCACTAATCTGCATCATACATTCATGGTGAAATGCGCAGCCGGATTTTTCGCACGGCGCGCAAAAAATCTGCTTCCTGACGACTATCGATCGCGCGCTCCAAGGTCCATATTTTTTTTCATCGGTGGGCCCAAACAACGCGAGGACCGGAACATCCAGATAGCTCGCCAAATGCATAATGCCGCTATCGTTAGCCACCAGAAGCCTCGAACGATGCAATACTTCTGCCAGCTGGCGCAAGTTGGTTTGTCCGGCCAAATTCAACAATCGATCTGAAGGATATTTGCCCAAAACGCGCTGCACAACCTCTCGATCGTTGTGATCGCCGACCAAAACAACCGGCATTTTCTTTTCCAACATCAAATATTGAATCACCTCCGCAAAGCCCTCGGGCCACCAGCGTTTAAATTCATTGGCGGCCCCCGGCGCCACGACAGCGTAAATTTCACCCGAAAGAATTAGCGGTTTAAGCTTCTGGGCGACGGCTTGTTTGTCCTCCGCGGTGACATATAGCGCCCGACGATGCGTGACGGTAGGAACATCTCCCAGAACCTGAGTAAGCCTGCGCCAATGTTTTTCGCGACGATGCTCGCCAACGATTTTCTGTTCACTAAAAGACGTTCGCCATTGTGGAAAAAGAAAAAAAGGTAACGCCGTGTTGCGCAAATCCACGATCAAATCAAATCGCTCGCTGGCTAATTCACGAAACCAGGAAAACTTTTCCCCCAAACTGGTTCGCTTCCGATAAACAAAAACGCGCGCAACTAACGGGTTACCGGCCAACAATTCATTCCCCTTCTCTCCCACCACCACTGACAGCCGCGCCTGGGGAAACTGCTCAAGCAATGCATCCAAAACGGGAAATGTCAAAACAATGTCCCCTAAATTGCTCAGCGTCACCAATAAAATATTATGTACTTTGGATTTGTCTAATTGCATCCAACACTTCCTGAGGATAGAGCCACCACAAACAGACATTGTCTGGACACGCGAGGTTATAGCAAGCCTCGCGATTACAACCGACGTCTTTTTGCAAAATAATCACCGGTGATTTTCCCCGGGGCCCTGTGATTTCCGGTCGAGTCGGACCAAAGAGCGCAATGGCCTTGGTTCCCAACGCGCTGGCCAAGTGCAACGGACCAGAATCTCCGGAGACCAGCAACCGCGCGCGCCCTAAGACGGCCAAGAATTGAGGCAACGAAATTTTCCCTGTCAAAACGATTACCGATTTTCCAGCTAGCGATTGCAAATCTTGGGCTAAAGCTGCTTCGTTCGCCGCTCCCGTAACCACCACTTTTAAATTAGGGTCGCTGGCAGTCAACTTATTAATCAACGTCGCGTAATGCCCCAAAGGCCAACGCTTTAAATGCCAATTCCCGCCGGGATGGATAACCACATAATGGTCCTGAGAGCCGACTCCATGACTGGCGAGCAAAGTCTCGACGTTGGCAACAATCTCAGGAACCGGTGGATTCAGCAAGCAGGCACGATCTTCAACCTTAAGACCAAACCCTTCTAAGACCCGCAAATAATAATCTGACCGATGAATAACACAGGGAACCGGCGCAACAGGATGGGTCAGAAAAATTCCCCGATTCTTTTCGTCATAACCCACGCGCACCGGAATCCCCGCTAAAAACGGCAGCAGCGCCCGGGTTAAAGAACGATGCAAAACAAAAACCCCATCAAATTTTCGCGAACGTAATTCACCGATCAATCGTAATTTCCCTAAAACACTACGATGCGTTCCCCGTTCATCAAAAACCATCAGCTCATCGCAATTCGGCACATGACGTAATATTTCCTGAACTCTCGGGACAGCTAAACACGTAATCTTTGCTTTCGGAAAATGCTTACGTAAATTGGTAAACACCGGCGCGGAAAAAATAACATCTCCCAGCCAATTCACATTAATAACCAGAATATTATTCATGATCCAAG
>CAYXGG010000024.1:0-31960 GCA_964464475.1 uncultured Planctomycetales bacterium
AACGCTGTTATCCGCGTTGTTTTGTGTTGGGGCCTATTATGCTAATTATCGATTGATCATTATTCCGCTCTTAATGGTGGTCGCTGAATTGGGCCAATCATGGACAATGAAGAGTCGGCCACAGTGGTTAAAATATGCGATACATACGGTTGCTTTTGGTATTTTTTTGTTATTTATTGGGAATCTAGATCAGGGGCAGAATATCCGCACTACCTTTCCTTGGTTGGGACATCAGGCGCACGAAGGCGCGGCTCAGGTGGAATTCTGGAATTTTTGGTCTTACCCTTACTATTTATTTTTCTTGGAGCATTGGACGATTGGCGTGGTATTTTTGGGGGGCGTGGGTTGGTGCCTGTATCGAAGAGACTGGTTAGCCCTTATGCCGGCTTTAATGGTCTTAACTCAAATGGCGATTTTTTCTCTGGCTTGGGATAAAGCGCCTCGCTATCTATGCGCGGTATTGCCGCTGTTGGCTATTTTCGTCGCGCAGGTGTTGGCCCAATGGGGGGAACAGTGTAAAGCGACTTATGCCAGAATCGGGTTGGCTTTGTTGTTGGTGATGATGTTGGGGGGCATGGCGCGCCAGTCTTGGGCGTTGGTGTCGTCTCGAACTGATTATGAAGCGGCCTTGGCGTTCTGTCTCAAGCGAGACCCCACTGCCGGAATTTTGTCAACGCAGCCCTGGGTGCACAAAGTTTTTGTTAAAGAAAAAAATCGCGTGCTGGAGGCCCCTAAGGATATTGGTACCTTGGTTAAACTGTATTCATTGGGTTATCGTTATTTGATTGTGGACCCGCAAGCGTATGTTTCTTTTACGGCGGTCAAAAAAAGATTCTCTTTTCCTTTGGGCGATTATTTGGGATTTTTTGCGGCCCAGGTTCAACCGCTGCAAGAATTTGATAATTTTTCTCCTGCGTTACTTAAGCGATTTGTGTTTGAACATAATGAGAATTTGCTGACATCGTTGGCCTTTCTTAGTCAATATGGGAAGACTGAAGGCCGAATTAGAGTTTATGATTTAGCCGTAGGACTTAACGCTTTAAAAGAGAAAATGGGAGGAGATCTCCGTCGTGAGTGAGCTAGTCAAGACTGTTGCTTTTAAAGGCGACGAAACGGTTTTACCAAAGCTTCCTGATCCGGGCCGAAATCTTTTTTCCTCCCCGGAGTGGATGCGGGTGATTTATCGTACCTATGGCACAAGTATTTTTCTGAAATACATTGAGCGTGAAGGGAAAGTCGCTAGCTACATTTTTTATACGGTGGTGAATAACTTCCTGGAATGGAAGATTTGCGTCGCGTCTTATTGCGATTATTGCGACGGTTTTGTTGAACGTCCGGAAGACTGGCAGACTTTTTTTGAGGCTTTCCGCCAAGAGTTCCCGCGTTACCGCATCGCTATCCGAAATTTGCGGGATGACCATCTTCGGCAAAATCCAAATTTTAAGGTTTTAAGCCAGGAATGGTTTCATCTGTTGAATCTGAAAGATGATTTGGATGTTTTGTGGCAGCGCATCGATGGAGCCTGGCGGAATAAAGTTAAAATTGGCCAGCGCAATAAGATTACGGTCCGTGTGGGTGATAAAAAACATTTAAAGGAATTCTATAATCTACATGTCTTATTGCGTAAACAGAAGTTTGGTATTTTTGCCCAGCCGTATCGTTTTTTTGACGTTGTTTGGGAAGAATACATGGCCCAAAATAAGGGTGTATTGCTGGGGGCTTTTGATGAGGCGGGCCGAATGATCGCGGCTAATATTTATTTGCAATGCGGGCGTACTTTTTATTATAAGTTCAGCACTTCGCGGTTGAAATCTATTCATTTGCGTCCGAATAATTTGTTATTCTGGGAAGGGATCAAATTGGCTAAAGAGCGAGGCATGGATTTTATGGATTTAGGTTCCAGCGGGCTGGAGCAGGAGGGGCTGATCTCTTTTAAAAGCCATGCGGGTGCCCAAAAGCAATACATCACGCATATGGGTTTTTCGCCGGAAAACTACAAGTATAGTCAAAAACGAATTCTAAAAATCTTTACCAAAACTTGTAATTTGCCTTGGATGCCGACGTGGGTTTCCAAAGTGGGCAGTGATATCATTTATCCCTATTTGGCGTAAGGAGTTGATCGTATGTCTGAATTGCGCGAATTATTTGAGTCCTGGGGGAACACTGCGGATCCGCGGTATACCCAACAGCAATGGCTGCTCAGTAAATGGGAACTCTTTGAGGGGGTCGAGTGGCCTCCGGCCAAAAGAAATTTGATGCTCAAGACGATTGCCGGCGGGTTGCAGTTAAGAGCGGACGAGACGCTCGTGGATTTGGGCTGCGGAGGTGGGTGGATTGCTTCGTCGCTGCGAGCTGTCACGGGTAAGGTCGTTGGATTGGATTTCTCGCAGAATATGCTTGGCTTTGCCCATCGTTTAGATAGTCAATTGCCTTTAGTGTGCGGGGATATTAGCCAATTGCCTTTGAAAAAGGAGAGCGTTGATGCTGCTTTAGCGTATTATGTTTTCTTGAATTTTTCTCAGGATGATTTTGTGGAAAAATGCCTGCTGGAAGTAATACGTATTTTGAAGTCGGGGGGGAGAGCGCTGATTGGGCAACTCCCAGATCATTTGGGATCCGTGCAGTATGAGTCGGCTAAGGCCGACCATTTGCGTTATTGTCAGGAGAATTATCGCTTAGGTAAGAATAATCGCGATACTTTTTTAACTCCTTTAAGGCTTTTTGATAAAAATAAATTGAGTCAGTTTCTAACTAGTCAGAAAATTTCGCACCGATTTCTTCCTTCCTTTAATCCTTTCTACCGCGCAGGCCAGCCGGAAGTGGTAGGCTGGCGTTTTGATTTGTTACTCAAAAAATAATATGCGTCCGGTGTCTTTATTTTTTGTTGGTTTAATCGTTGTGATTATGGGGGGCGGGTGTGAAAGGTTTGCCATTGTCCCGATGGAGCGTTTCAAGGAGTCGCGGCAAATTTGGGGAACGGATGTTGCTTTAGATATTTGTTACTCGCCTCAACAGGAATCTACCGTGAAAGTTGTGGTGGAAAAAATTATGGTTAAGGTAGGTGAACGTATTGATCAAATCCGCCGTGATTTAGACCTGCTCAATGGTGCTAGCTCGGGTGAAGCGACTGTCGGTCCCGATGTCTATGGATTATTGCAACGAGCCTGGGCGTACGGCGATATGACCGGAGGAATGTTCGACGTGACGGCGGCACCATTGCAAGACCTTTGGCAAAAGAAGCTTGCTTCTAATAGCGCTCCGAGTCATGTCGAGATTCAAAAGGTTCTGTCGCGCGTGGCTTATTCTCAGCTAGAGTTTGGAGAAAATGGAAAAATTAAATTTGGCATTCCGGGCATGAAAGTGACGGTTGATAATTTATTGGATGGATTCATTGTTGAGGCGCTGGCGCAGGCACTGCGTGAGCACAAGTTTAGGAACTTCTTAATCCAATCGGCTTACGTTTATTCGGCAGAAGGTCATGATTGTTCAGGAACAAAGTGGCGACTGCGAATCCCTGCACCTCAAGATGCGATGCAAACACTGGAGGAGGTCGAAGTCAGCAATGCCGTAGTGGCCATCGTACTTGGGCAGGGAGCTGCCAGTGAAGTGGCGGGAATAAGATATCCGCGCCGAGTAAGTCCTTTAACCGGAAAACCACCCTTTAATTTTTCTAGCGTGGTAGTCCTTGGTCCTGACGCTGAATTTGCTCAAGCTCTTGCCGCGGCTGTTTCCCTTATGGATTCTCGAGTGGGAGTATCCTTTATTGAGACTCTTCCGGGTGCTTGGAGTTCGGCTGTATTCGAGGCAAATGATAATGGCTCATTCAATCGGGTGGCGGGTAAGCGTTATTCAAAATCCTGGCTTGCTAAGTCGTTGAAACGCGATTGATTCATCCTGGCCTTTTCTTTTCAGTAATTGTTAAGGAAGCAAGCCTGTCTGCCCGGCTTGCTATCAGCGAGACGGGCAGGCGGGGTGACTTCCTTAAATTCATCATTAGTGGTAGAAAGGTCAATAAAATCAGAAATCAAGGTTGGCTAAAAAAAAGGTTTTGTTATAATAAGACCTCATTCTTTTTTGTAACCAAAGGATTCTTATGACGACTATCGCAACTCCGACCGCTCACGATTATTCCTTCGCCACGTTTAAATCCGCGATTGAGAATTTTGACGCAAATTACGCTCGTGATATTAATGAGCAGGCTTATTTTGGTTTTCCTTCCGAAGTGATTCTTAATGCCGAACGCGCGCTACTGTCTCCTGAGGTTCGTTCGGTCGCCTATTTTTCCATGGAATTCGGTATTGCCCCCAGCATTTATAATTCCTTCAAATTGAGCCGCCCGATGGATGAACGCAACAAATTCTTTCGTCATCAAATCTTTTCCAACTACTGGCTTTGCGATTATTTGTTCAATGTCAATATCGACAAGATGTTGGATATTCCGATTTATGGGGGAGGGTTGGGTGTTTTGGCCGGCGACGCGATCAAAAGTTCCGCCGATTTGGGCCATTCTGTAGTGGGGGTGGGAGTTTTATGGAACAAAGGGTATTTTAAACAGAATTTTTGGTATAAGCATGGCCAAATGCCTGAAGAACTTCCTTGGAATCCGCATAGTTACCCAGGGCTGATCCCTTTAAAAAATATTGTTACCATTCCCACCAATGAAGGACAACTACACCTACGGGTTTGGAAATATTATGTGTATAGTTACGATTTAAAAAGTGTCTGTCCTATTTTATTGTTGGATTCAAATTTAGAGCAGAATTCTGAGGTTTTTCGGAAGCTCACCGACCAACTTTATCGCTCAGACAGCGCCTGGTGGAAAATTTTTCAGCGAATTATCTTAGGAATTGGTGGGATGAAGGCCCTGGTCTCACTGGGATATGCGGTGGATTGCTATCATTTAAATGAAGGTCACGCCGCGTTTGCCTTATTAGAGAAATATGTTTCGTTGACCGACAAAAATGAGATGGACCAATTAAAGAAGAAATTTGTTTATACGTGTCATACGCCGGTCGCGGCCGGGCATGATCGTTTTCGAATTGAAGATTTTTCTCGAATTTTGGGAGCTGAGTACAGCGATGCTGTCCATAAATTTGGCAAAGAGTCTCCGGAGGCGGATCAGATCAATTTGACGTATATGGCGCTGAATAATTGCCCGCGGACGAACGCCGTCGCCCTTAAACACGGCGAGATCATGCGAATGCAGTTTCCTAATTTTGCCGGAAAAGTGACGTCGATTACTAATGGTATTCATGTTCATACCTGGCTTTCGGAGAGCTTTCGGCAATTGTTTGATCAATATGGGCAAACGTTTGGAGATTGGCGACGAAATCCAGATAATTTGAGTAAGATCAAGGAGTTGCACGGGCACGAGCAGTTTCGTCGGGATTTGTTTGGCGCGCACCAGATCAATAAACGGCAGCTGATGTCGGTGTTAAAGCCTTGGGGAGTGGAAGAGAATGTTTTTACTATCTGTTGGGCCAGGCGCATCGCGGGATACAAGCGTCCGGCCCTCATTTTTCATCATATGGAACGCTTGGTCGAGATCGCCCAAAAAATCGGTCCTTTGCAGGTTATTTTCGCCGGGAAAGCCCATCCCAACGATAATATTGGCGGTGCTTACATTCAGAATATTCTGGAGAATATCGACCGGATGAATGAATATCGCAAGTTTTTCAAAATTTTGGTTCTGGAAAATTATGATACGTATTTTGGTAAGCTTTTGACGAATTCCGTGGATGTCTGGCTTAATAATCCTTTGCCGCCTTTTGAGGCCTCCGGTACCAGTGGGATGAAGGCTATCCTAAACGGTGTGTTGCAGCTAACGACGCTGGATGGTTGGGTGGTGGAAGCGGAGAATGACAACCTCGGTTGGATTTTTGGTTATCGTCATCAGGGGCAGGAAATCGGTAATGAGAGTAATGTCCGACTGGAAGAAGATTCTGCCGCCCTGTATCAAACATTAGAAGCCGCGGCACAGCTATATTACGCGACGAACAAAAAAGGTGAATTGAATTGGCAAAGTGAGTGGATTGACAAGATGATGAATTGCGTCGCCCGCAGCAGTTTTTTTAATACCCACCGCATGATGCAGGAGTATGCGCAAAAAATGTGGAAGGACAGTTGATTTTAGCCAGCTTGTCCGCAGTTTTTAGATATTTCCTATGCAGCAATATTTAGAACTAGTTGAACATATTTTGACTCATGGTGAACGTAAGGAAGACCGGACGGGCACTGGAACTCTGTCAGTTTTTGGGTATCAGTCCCGGTATGATTTGCGTAAAGGTTTTCCTATACTGACGACCAAAAAGGTGCTTTTCTCTGCTGTGGTCTGGGAGTTGCTTTGGTTTTTACGAGGAGCCACGAATATTAACGACGATTTAAAGCAGCATACGCCCATTTGGAATGCTTGGGCCGATGCTCAAGGCGAGCTGGGTCCGATTTATGGCTACCAATGGCGACGCTGGGAGCGATTTTATTGGGATGAAAAAATTCAAGCTTATCAAAAAACACACATCGACCAAATCACGCAAGCGATTGATATGATTAAGCGTAACCCCGATTCCCGCCGGATTATTGTCAGCGCCTGGAATGTCGCTGACATCGAACGAATGGCCTTGCCGCCGTGTCATTCTTTTTTTCAATTCTATGTAGTGAATGGACGATTGGATTGTCAATTGTATCAGCGCTCGGCGGATGTGGCGTTGGGGGTTCCTTTTAATATTGCGAGTTATGCGTTGTTGTTAAGTATGGTCGCCCAGGAGTGCCAACTGATGCCGGGATTCTTTGTCCATACGCTAGGGGACGCCCACGTTTATTTAAATCATATCGATGGTCTTAAGTTACAGCTACAACGTAAACCTAAGCCTTTGCCGACGCTAAAACTTGCTTCCAAACCGATTCTCTCCATGAAATTCGATGATATTGAATTGCTGAATTATCACCACGACGACTTTATCAAATTCCCTATTGCTGTTTAGATCGTACTGATATGTTGGCGTTTAACATTATTGTTGCGGTTGATGCGCGAAACGGAATTGGCCGTGCAGGCCAGCTCCCTTGGCATTTACCTTCCGATTTAAAACATTTTAAAGAGATCACTACTCGCGGTGCCCGTGAGGGCAAGAAAAACGTCGTTATTATGGGACGAAAAACGTGGGAATCTTTACCCCTAAATGTCCGACCTTTGCCCAAGCGCGTTAACGTTGTGTTATCTCGCCAGTCTTCCTTAGCCTTGCCAGCGGATGTGCTGCTGGCGGAGGATTTGGATGCAGCTCTTAAAAAGGTTTCTGCCAGGTATCAGCCGCCAGAGCGAGGAGATGTTTTTGTTATCGGTGGGGCGGATGTCTTTGTTCAAGCCGTAGGGCATCCGGCTTGTCGGCGGATTTTCTTGACTTGCCTGAAGGGCGATTATCATTGTGATCGATTTTTCCCAGCGCTGCCTAGTGATTTCAAGGAAGTTTTTCGTTCGGAAAACTTTCGAGAACTCGATATTGATTTTATGTTTTGCGAATATCAGCGCGCTTAAATCTACTGACCTCGCATCGCTTTCATTTCTTGTTTTCGAATCAATTTAGCAAAATTTCAGTACAAAATTTGAAAGCGGTTTCAGGCGCTGATGGCTTTATTGTAACTTGTTTGTTTTCAATTGTTTGTTTTAAGATAGTGGCGTTGGTTCAGAAAAATCCCTGAAATTTCTATGGTTCATTTTTTGCGTAAGCTTCTATACTTCTCTTATCTTGCGATCAATAGCTTCTTTGAAGAGGGAGCCTGATAATTAGTGAAAACCCATCATTCTGCCTATGATCATGCCCAATAAAATCAGCCATAAAAAGCAGATTTTAGTTGTGGACGATGAGAAAAGCATCACCCAAATGCTTTCCTTATTACTGGAAACCCGGGGATATGAAGTTAATATCGCTGGTACGGGAAAAGAAGCCATCGAAAAAGCCTCAGGAAATAACCTTGATTTAATCTTGTTGGATTTGGTCCTGCCTGACCTGGAAGGTTTTGAAGTTTGCCGTCGCCTTAAAGAAGAGAAATCAACCCACGACATTCCTATTATCATTTTGAGTCAGAAATTAATGTATGAAGATAAAGTCGAAGGACTATATCTTGGGGCGGATGATTATTTAACCAAACCTTTTGATTACGAAGAATTATTTGCCCGCATGGAAGCGGTGATGCGTCGGCATTTACTCAGTAACTTTGAAGAAGAGGGGTCGGGTACTGAGAAAATAATTGTTGAGCTGCGAAGGATTATTGATGAGGAGCAGGTGGTTCCTTTTTATCAGCCGATTTATTCGTTAAAGGATATGAGTCTTTTTGGGGTGGAAGTTTTGACCCGACCGCGTACGCAAAGCATTTTGGCTAAT
This sequence comes from uncultured Planctomycetales bacterium, assembly GCA_964464475.1. GTDB lineage: Bacteria > Omnitrophota > Gorgyraeia > Zapsychrales > JAHFFX01 > CAYXGG01. The sequence continues at coordinate 8,376 of CAYXGG010000024.1, forward strand.
CCCGAGTTGCTTTTTAGAGCTGCGTTAAAGTTCGGGTTATACCCCGATTTAGAAATGCTATCATGGCGAAAGGCGTTATCTCCGATCGCTTCTGAATTAAAGGGGGTCAAGGTTTTCTTAAATTGTAATCCTTATTTAGTTGAAGGCCCTAAATTCTTAAAGGTTAAATCTATTTTTGAAGAATGCTTATTGTCTCCTAATAACGTGGTCTTAGAATTAACGGAGCGGTCCGCCATTAGCGATTTCAAAGCTTTTTATGAATGCTTAAAACATTACAAGGAGTGCGGTTTTAGGATTGCCGTTGATGATGTGGGGGGGGGTTACGCCAGTCTGGAAGCGATTGTGGAGACGCATCCCGAAGTCGTTAAGATTGACAGGCACATCGTGGGCGAATTGAAACGGGATCCTTTTAAGAAGAGTATTGTCAAGTTTATCGCCGCGTTTTGTAAAGAAAATGGGATTATTTCAGTCGCCGAAGGGATAGAAACTCAAGAAGATTTACAAACGGTAACCGATTTGGGAGTAGATTTGGGGCAAGGGTACTATCTATATCGACCGGCTCCGCAGTTTGATCTGAAGCTGATGAAAAAAAGTCCTGCCAGTTTAAAATAAGAATCATAATAATTAGGTAAGCTTTTGCAATACGAATGAACCGTTTGTATAATCATTCATTCGTAAGTAAATTAATTATATGACTAAACCTTCCGGCCATTCCCACGCGCTTCAATTTCGTCCTATTAATGAAGAAGATATTTATCTGTTTAAAGAAGGAACGCATTACAAACTGTATGAAATTTTAGGTGCTCATCCCGTTCAAAAAGAAGGCGTTAATGGGGTCCAGTTTGCGGTTTGGGCGCCTAACGCAAAGTTTGTCTCTGTCATCGGGGACTTTAATCGTTGGGACGCACATGCACATCCTTTGTTTTCCCGTTGGGACAGCTCGGGAATCTGGGAAGGATTTGTACCCGGAGCGGAAGTGGGGCATAGTTACAAATTTCATATAGTCTCGCATTATCGAAATTATACCGTTGATAAAAAGGACCCTCTGGCTTTTGCCGGAGAGGTTGCTCCCAAAAACGCGGCGGTTGTCTGTGATTTAGCGTACGAATGGGGTGATCAGAGTTGGATGAAGGGGAGAAACAAAAAGAACTCCTTAGATGCGCCGTGGTCGATTTATGAAGTTCATTTGGGATCTTGGCGTCGCGATCCGAATAATCCTGGGCGGTTACTCACGTATCGTGAGTTGGCCGCGCCGCTGGTTGAATACGTTTTGGACATGGGATTCACGCATGTTGAGCTCTTGCCCGTGATGGAGCATCCGTTTTATGGTTCTTGGGGATACCAGGTGTTAGGATATTTCGCCGCGACTAGTCGCTATGGGACCCCTCAGGAATTGATGTATTTGATTGATTTGTTGCACCAGAACGGCATTGGGGTGATTCTGGATTGGGTTCCTTCGCATTTTCCGATGGATGAGCATGGTCTAGTATTTTTCGACGGCACCCATTTATATGAACATTCCGATCCTCAAAAAGGTTATCATCCTGACTGGAGTAGTTCGATTTTTAATTATGGCCGCAATGAAATACGGGAATTCTTAATCAGCAGCGCTCTTTTTTGGCTTGAATATTATCACGTGGATGCGTTACGCGTGGATGCCGTGGCTTCTTTGCTTTATTTGGATTATTCACGAAAACAAGGGGAGTGGACCCCCAATGAGAATGGGGGAAGGGACAACCTGCAAGCAATTAGTTTGATCAAGAAGTTAAACGAAGTTGTCTATCAGAATTTTCCCGACGTGCAGATGATTGCGGAAGAATCGACTTCCTGGCCGATGGTATCCCGCCCAGTTTTCTCCGGTGGTCTTGGCTTTGGGATGAAGTGGAACATGGGTTGGATGCATGACACTCTGGAGTATTTTAGTAAAGATCCCTTATACCGAAAGTATCACCATAATGAACTTACTTTTAGCATGCTGTATTGCTTTACTGAAAACTTTGTGTTGGCGCTTTCTCATGATGAGGTCGTTCATGGAAAGGGATCGTTGCTTAACCGGATGCCCAATGATGACTGGCAGAAATTTGCTAATTTGCGGTTGTTATTCGGTTATATGTATGGACACCCGGGAAAAAAATTATTGTTTATGGGGGGAGAATTCGGGCAGCGTCACGAGTGGTACCATGAAAAGAGTCTTGATTGGCATTTGTTACAGAATCCTCAACATGCCGGAATTCAGAATTTAGTCCGGGACTTAAATAAGCTGTACCGCACTGAGCCGGCTTTAAATAATTTGGATTTTTCTTCAGACGGTTTTGAATGGATTGATTGCAGTGATTGGCAGCAAGGGGTTATTAGTTTTGTTCGTAAAAGTAAGGGAAGCAAACAGAAAATTTTCGTTGTCTGTAATTTAACCCCCCAGGTCAGGGAAAATTATCAGTTGGGTGTTCCCGACAAGGGGGTTTGGCAGTTAATTTTGAGTACTGATGCCTCCTCTTATGGGGGGAGTCAGTTAACCCTCCCCGAAAAATTGTCCCCCAAGAGTCATCCTTTGCACGGTCGTCCGTTTTCAGTTTCGCTCACCCTGCCTTCGTTAAGTGTGATTTACTACAAATTAATTACTCCCTAAGGGTTAAGTCTGAGAAAACTTTTGTAGAAATTCTTGACGCTCATGACTTGAATGTTAAGATAACCTCATCACGTTAAAAAATGGAGGCGATTATGAAAGAAAAAATAATTGAAACCGCAGGTAAAACCTGGAAAACGTTGGGTGCGCAAGGGGAAATATCGATCCCCCAATTAGCGAAGCTGTTGGATGAGAAAGAAGATATTGTTTGTCAAGCCATCGGCTGGCTGGCTCGAGAAGACAAAATTAATTATGCAACCAAGAGTAATAAAACATTGGTTTCTTTAGTTGCTTCGGAAATGGAGCAATTTTCAAGATTGATCCAAGCCTCTGCAGCTCAGCCTACTACTTCAAGAATTAAGGAAAAGGCCGCAAGCGCATCCTCCCGCTGGGGAGTTTAGTTTTTAGTTGGTCTTAATCCTTCCCGTTAATCCGGCGCTTGGTCCGGTATCTTTACTGTTTGTTTTTTTGAGGAGGATTTTTTGAAACCGTACGTTTGTGTTCACGGACATTTTTATCAGCCTCCGCGAGAGAATCCCTGGCTTGAGGAAATTGAGATTCAGGATTCTGCGTATCCTTACCACGATTGGAACGAACGCATCACGACGGAGTGCTACGCTCCCAATACCGCTTCCCGTATTTTAACGAGCCAAAAGAAGATTACTGACGTTGTTAACAATTATGCCAAAATGAGTTTTAATTTTGGCCCTACGTTGTTGTCCTGGATGGAAAAGCACGCGCCGGGGGTTTATCAGGCGATTTTAACTTCTGATCGGATCAGTCAGGAGCGTTTTTCCGGACATGGTTCGGCCTTGGCTCAATGTTACAACCATATGATTATGCCGTTGTCCAATCGGAGAGATAAATGGACGCAGATAGTTTGGGGTGTTAAGGATTTTGAATTCCGCTATGGACGTAAGCCGGAAGGGATGTGGTTGCCGGAAACCGCGGTTGACTTAGAGAGTTTGGAGCTCTTGGCGGACGCGGGAATCCGTTTTACCCTATTGGCCCCTCATCAAGCCAAACAAGTTCGTGCCATAGGAAGTGCAGATTGGGTAGATGTTAGCCAGCAGCGTGTTGATCCCAAGAGGCCGTATATCTGTCAGCTGCCGCATGGTAAAAGTATGGTTATCTTTTTTTACGATGGCGTTGTTTCTCAGGATGTTGCTTTTCGTGGCTTACTTAACAATGGTGAGGGTTTCGCGCAACGATTGTTGGGCGCTATCCCGGCGGATCCGAGTGAACCCCTCCTTGAGCACATTGCTACTGATGGAGAAAGTTATGGCCATCATCATCGTTTTGGAGACATGGCGCTTGCTTATTGTTTCCACTACTTGGAAAAAAATCACTTAGCGGAATTAACGATTTACGGAGAATTTTTGCAAAAACATCCTCCGCTGTCTGAAGTCCAAATTTTTGAGAATTCCTCGTGGAGTTGTTCTCACGGGGTGGAACGGTGGCGAGCCAATTGTGGATGTAATTCGGGTGGTAGGCCGGGATGGTCTCAAGCCTGGCGAGGGCCGCTGCGAGATACTTTAGACTGGTTGCGTGACCAATTGGCGCCTGTATATGAGCAAGAAATGCGGTCATTTTGTGCAGATCCTTGGGCGCTGAGGGACCAATATATTGATGTTGTGTTAGATCGGTCGGAAGATAATATCCGGCAGTTTTTTCAGAAAAATTTTGTTAAGGTGGTTTCGGACGAAGATCGCAGTCGTTGTTTAAAGCTTTTGGAAATTCAACGGCACGCCATGCTCATGTATACCAGCTGTGGCTGGTTTTTTGATGAACTGTCTGGAATTGAAACGACGCAAATTTTGCAATACGCGGCCCGTTGTTTGCAATTAGTCAAAGAGTTGACGGAGGTCGATCTGGAGCCGGAATTTCGAACGCGACTTAAATCCGCGCCCAGTAATGTTCCCGAGCTAAAAGACGGTACGCAAGTGTACGATATTTTTGTGCGCCCGAAGATCGTTAACATTTTTAGGGTCGGCGTCCATTATGCGCTTGCCACCGTTTTTGAAGGATTTCCAGATGAGGCGGAAATTTTTTGTTATTCCATTAAGCGTGAATTCTTTAAGCATCATACGCGGGAAGGGAAGCACTTAGTCACCGGCAAGGCCACGATCCGTTCCTATATTACGTTGGAAACCCAAACGATTTACTTTGCTTCCGTTTACATGGGAAAAAGTGAATTGCGGGCGGGTGTTTCCGCAAATTTAGACGATGAGCGATTTTTAAAACTTCGCGACGGGTTAGAGAAAATGTTTGAAGCGGGTGAAGACTTGCATTTGGTTGATTTGTTGCGTCAGGAATTTCAGGATCAAATTTATTCACTTTGGCATCTTTTCAAAAATACCCAAGAGAAAGTGTTGAATAAAATTTTAGAGCCGACGATGGGTGAGATGCGGCGACTGTTTCGGCATATTTATGAACATCATTTTCCCCTGGTGCAGGCTAAAAAAGATATGCGCATCTCTTTGCCTAAAGCCTTGGCTGCGACGGTTGAATTTGTCTTAAACCGAGATTTACGTGAAATGCTGCAACGGGAGTATTTGGATTTGGAAGACCTTAAGAAGTTGGTGGATGAGGTCAAAAGATGGTCGTTTGAATTAGATAATGCCTCGTTAAGCTTTGCCGCCACAGAGAAAATTAATGGCCTGATTCAGACTTTGGAAAAAGACCCGGAAAATGTTGAAGTGCTTAAGAATATTGAGAATATTTTAAAAACTTTAAAGGTTCTTTCTTTGGCGTGGGACCGGTGGAAGTCTCAAAATATTTATTTTTCCATTGGTAAAAGATTTCTAAAAAATATGCAGGACAAATCCGCTCAAGGGGATGCAAATGCGACGCAGTGGGTCGCGAGTTTCAACGCTTTGGGCGCGTATCTTGAGGTGTAATATGTTAAAGAAACGAGCGAGTGGTATTTTGCTGCACATTTCTTCGTTGCCCGGTCCCTACGGCGTGGGGGATTTTGGGCCCCAAGCTTATGCTTGGGTGGATTTCCTGGCTGAAACTCGCCAAACGTATTGGCAGCTGTTACCCATTAATCCCACAGACGGCGTTTACGGGCATTCGCCGTATAGCAGTCCGTCTGCTTTTGCCATTAATCCGCTATTCTTAAGCCCCGATTTGCTCCTGAAAGAGGGCTGGATTTCTGAATCCGATTTGGAGCCTCGTCCGCGATTTTTGTCAAGCCACGTGGATTACTGGGATGCGGTTGTTTTAAAACGTCGCGTCATTCAGAAAACTTTCGCTAATTTTATTATTTCTCCTCAGCGTGAGCCAGAGTTTGAGAAATTTTGTGAAGAACAAAAGTCTTGGGTTGATGATTATGCGTTATTCTCGGTGCTAAAGGATTATTGCCAGAGTCAGGAATTTTCTAAATGGCCGGCTGAGCTACGTGACCGCAATAAAGAAGCCCTACGAACTTTTAAAGAAGAGCAGAGCGAAAATTTGCGGCGGGTGAAGTTCACTCAGTTTTTGCTTTATCGGCAGTGGCAGCAGCTGCGGGATTATTGCCGTAAGAAAAAAGTGGTGATGATTGGGGACATTCCCATTTATGTAAATGATGATTCGGCCGATGTTTGGGCCAATCCGCAGATTTTTAAATTGACTGATGAGAAAAAACCTGCGGTGGTGGCGGGCGTGCCCCCGGATTATTTTAGCGAAACAGGTCAACGTTGGGGAAATCCGGTTTTTGATTGGGATAAAATGCAGGAAAGCAATTTTGCCTGGTGGAAGGGGCGCTTACGGCATAATCTGAAATTGTTTGATGTGATCCGTATTGATCACTTTCGCGGGTTTGAGGCCTTTTGGGAAATTCCGGCCAGCGAGCGCACTGCCGTTAAGGGGCAATGGGTTAAAGCTCCGGGGCAGGAATTTTTTGAAAGTGTTAAAAAAGATTTTAATGGACTCCCGTTTATCGCGGAAGATCTTGGCGTTATTACGCCCGAAGTGACGGCGTTAATGAATCAGTTTAATTTTCCCGGCATGAAGATTTTATTGTTCGCGTTTGGCGGCAACACGGATACTCATCCCTACATCCCCAAAAATTATGCGTCGAATTGCGTGGTTTATTCGGGAACGCATGATAATAATACGGCCCGGGGCTGGTTCGATCAGGACGCTTCCGCAGAAGAGAAACAGAATCTGTTTCGCTACTTAGGTCGAGAAGTCGTCGCGGCCGAATTATCTTGGATTCTTATCAAGCTGGCGTTTGCTTCAGTCGCGAACACCGCTATTATTCCGTTGCAGGACATTTTAAGCTTGGGGGCGGACGCCCGTATGAACAAACCCGGGACCGCGGAAGGTAATTGGCGCTGGCGCCTACGAGCGGATGATTTGACGCAGCATGTTAAAGAGAAATTATTTAATGAGACAGTTTATGCGAAGAGAGATGGTCGCGGTTAGACTCATGGCATTGTGGTTTCTGGTCAATTTTTGCTCGGTAATTTAGGGAAAGTGCTTGAGGCAGGTTAGGGGCTATGTTAGAATTTTTTGCGTTAATCAGAATTTGGATGTTGGTGTTCGTGATGGCTGTGTTTTCTTCGGGATGCGCGGCTTCGTCTGCGCGCCAAGTGACTTTTGTGGATGGTCGAGAGAATCGAGTGGTTGCTGCGGCTGCTTTGGTTGAGGCTCGCAAGATAGCCATTCTGCCTTTCCTTGCAGGAGAAGGCGCTGAGGCTGGCGCTGAAACGGATCAAGTCGCTTTAATGATTGTGAAGGGCATCGCAGAGTCTCTGGGTGAGGGAGGGCTGCTGGAAATTATTTCTCCGGAGGACGCGATGTCGGCGGATGTTTTACTCAAGGGACGCATTGAACAGAAATCGCGAACTGGAAAAATAAAAAAACTGGTTACGTTTTCTCAAACTCAAACATTACGAATTTCGGCTCAGCTAGTTGAACGCGATACTCAAGCGGTGCTGTTGGTTTTTGATAAGGAGCGTCGGGATAAAAATATTGATTTCAAACAGCAGGGTTATTTGCTCGGTCAGGAACTGGGCGCCGTGATCAATGGCGCAAGAAATTAAGTGATTTGATTTTTTAAGGAAGGCTTAGGCTACAGACGTGATTGTGGTTACTGGAGCAGCGGGATTTATTGGTAGTTGCGTTGTGGCGCGGTTAAATGAACTGGGACGCCAGGATATTCTCGCTGTTGATCATCTTGATGATGATTTAAAAAAAGTTAATTTGCAGAGCAAAAAGACGGCCGCCTACATGGACAAGGCGGAGTTTCTTTCGCGAATCAAGTCTAATACTTTGACTGAACCGGTTGAATGTTTGATCCATATGGGTGCTTGCAGCTCGACCACGCTAACCGATGCCCAGTATTACGAGGAAAATAATTTCTTATATTCTCAATCTTTGGCGGAATGGGCTTTTAAGCATCGTGTGCGGTTTATTTATGCCAGTTCGGCGGCCACCTATGGTGATGGTTCGTTGGGCTACGATGACACCGATGCTGTGACGCCCGCGTTGCAACCGCTGAACCTGTATGGCTGGTCGAAGCAGAAATTCGACGTTTGGGTTTTGAAAAATAACCATATTGGACAAGTGGTGGGGTTAAAGTTTTTTAATGTTTTTGGTCCTAACGAATATCATAAAGCGGATATGCGTAGTGTTGTTGCTAAGTCTTTCGGATTAGTCCAGGCAGAAGGTAGATTGAAATTATTTAAATCTTACAAGAAGGAATACGCGGACGGTGAGCAACGTCGAGATTTTATTTATGTTAAAGACGCGGTGGACGTGGTGATTTTTTTCTGGCAGAATCCTTCGGTGACAGGCATTTTTAACGTTGGGACGGGTAAGGCACGTAGTTGGAATGATTTGGCGCGGGCGATTTTTGCCGCTGTAGGCAAGCCGGTTCAAATTGAATATTTCGACATGCCTGATAGTTTAAGAGAAAAATATCAGTACTTTACCGAAGCTAACGTCACTAAATTAAGACAGGCGGGTTATCAAAAGCCGTTTCATTCTTTGGAGGCCGCTGTTAAGGATTATGTCGGCTATTTGCAGGCTAACCGTCGCTGGTAACGTAAGGAATATCGTATGCCTTTAATGATGGTACTAGTGTTGGGAATGGGATTTCTGGGGGGCGGGTTATGGTTTTTGCTGCGTGGTCTGATGGGGACGCCGAACCCCAATCAGGTCGTCCCTGTTAAAGATTATAATAAATTAAAAGATGACTGGTCGCAGACCGCAGATTCCGAAAGGAAGTTGCGTAAAGAATTGGAAGCGGCCAATCAGGAGTTGGCTTCCCTAAGGAATGTACAGGAGAAATTTCAACAGGACGATCAGACCTTGCACGCTCAAATTGCCAAACTTGAAGAAGATAACCGGCGGGTCAATGAAAAGGCTGAGTCTCAGGCTAAAGAAGCTTTGGGGCTCATTAATTCATTAAATGCTGAAAAAGAAATTCTCAAAAGAACTCAAGAAGATTTGATGCGTGTCAAAGATATGGAAAGCGCGATGGCGCTGGCTAACGACCAGATTAAATCCGAGAACTTGAATTTAAAAAGTCTTATGGAGAAGAAAAATCAGCGGGTTCAGGAATTGGAAGTTGAACTGGTGCGTATTCGGGACGAGCAGTCTGCTCAGGTTAATGAGGAAGTTGTTAAGCTTAATGGTATTTTGGGTGATTTAAAGAATGAAAATCAGTCCGTGTATATGCAGTTGGAAGATAAGGTGGCGCGGATTAGTTCTTTAGAAGCCCAGTTGACTCAAATTCGCGCTGAGCAGGATTCAAAATTGCAATCAGTTTCAAACACGGTGCAAACCTATACGGCTGAGAATGAACATTTACATAAAGAAATCAAAGATCAGGCTGCTAAAATTCGCGATTTGGAAGACGAGATTCAGGCTTTGAGAAAAGAGAAAGACAATTTGTTGGCGATGTTCGGATCTCCTCAAGATCAGCAGCGCATGAAAGAAGAATTCCAGCAGCTGAAGAATGAATTGGAACAACAAAAAACCAGGGCTAGACAGCTGGAAGAATCCATCGTTGATGCCAAGATGGACAAGGACAAAATTGTTGTTCAAGGGCAATCTCAGCTCGAGAAATTCCGAACAGAAAATCAGAATTTGCTTTTACAGCTCGATCAGAAAGACACAGCGTTGCGTCAATCCGAGGATATGCTTAATTCGTTACGTCGTGACTATGAGCGGCAGCTAGCCTTGGCGAATGGATCTCTGGATAGTTTAAAATTTTCGCAGCAGACTCTACAGGATCAATTGCGGGAAAGTTTAACGCGTATTCGACAAATGGAAGAATTTGCCGCTCAAACGCAATCAGAGAACAAGCGACAGATCTCTCAAATTCAGGCTTCGGCTGAACAACTGAATGCTGAGAAGAAAAGCGTACGTTCGCAACTGGAAGAAAGCCTTGCTAAAGTTCATCAGCTAGAGTTAGAGGTGGAGACGGCGCATCGCGAAAGGGATCTTAAAATTGGAGAGATTAACTCATTCGCTGAGAAACAAAAGTTTTCTATTGCGGCGTTGAAATCACAATTAGAAGAAAAGTCACAGCGCCTTTTAGACTTAGAACGAGATTTGATCCGTGCTCAGAAGGAAAGTGAAGATTATATGTTGCGCGGTCAGGAAAAAGAACGCGTGTTACAGCAAGAAAAGGAGTCTTGGTTGCGGGCCAAAACCCAATTGGATGAGCAACTCAAGAAATTGCAAGACGCGCAGAAAATGGCGGCGGAGAAGGAGAAATTTTTTCAATATGAATTGGCCAAGAGCCGGGCCCAGTCAACGGGCCTTGAAAAAATTTCCGGTGATTTTAAACTGCAAATGGAATCTACTCATAAACAGCTGGAAGAATTAAAAGTGCAAAATCGATCCTTATCGGTTTCTCAGTCGGAAATTGAAAAACGTCTGGTCGAAGTCAAACAACTTAATGAACAATACGCTAAGCGGGAGCAATCACTCAAAAGTGAATTGCAAAAAACTCGCGAACAAGTCGTAGGCTGGGAAAAGTTTTTTGCTGATTTTAAGAACCGATTAGGCGGCGCGGCTCCAGCCTAATTATTTTTTTGAAAGTTTGTTGTATGCGCGCAGTTCTCTACTACAGTAACGCGGATCATCGTTTGGTTGACCTGCCGGTCCCACCCATTGGTTCCCAGGAGATTTTGATGAAAATTGAAGCGAGCGGTATTTGCGGTTCTGATGTAATGGAGTGGTACCGCCGTGATAAAGTTCCTTTGGTATTGGGGCATGAAGTGGCGGGTACGGTGGCGGCTGTTGGAGGAAGAGTTAAGAAGTATAAAAAAGGGGATCGTATTGTGGCCACGCACCATGTGCCTTGCGAAGAGTGCGCGTATTGTTTAGCCGGTCATGAAACCGTTTGTGAAACGTTGCGTAAAACTCATTTTGATCCCGGTGGCTTTAGCGAATTGGTACGTTTGCCAGCCATTAATGTCCGCAAGGGAACTTTCAAGATTCCCTTCAAGGTTAGTTTTGAAGAGGCTACATTTGTTGAGCCATTAGGGTGTGTCCTTCGAGGACAAAGCTTAGTCGGAATCAAGAGAGGTCAGCGGGTATTAATTATTGGTGCGGGGATGGCGGGATTATTGCACGTGAAGGCGGCCGCAGCCGCTAAAGCCAAAAGCATCGTGGTGACTGATTTGGATGAATTTCGTCTGAATCTGGCTCGGAAAAATGGCGCTGTTCCGGTTAAGGCGTCCGAGGATGTTCCCACAAGAGTTAAAGAAATCAACAAAGGAAAACTGGCTGATATCGTCATCATTTGCGCTGGCGCTCAATCCGCTTTTGAACAGGGATTGAGATCGGTGGAGCGCGGCGGCTGCGTGCTGATCTTCACCGCCGCGCCTAAAGACGCGTTTCTTCCCGTCTCTACCAATGATATTTTCTGGCGCAGTGAGGTGAACATATTAAGTTCTTACGCTGCCGGTCCGAAAGATTTGAAGTTGGCTCTTAATATGATTGCTACGGGTAAAATTAAAGTTGCCGATATGATTACGCATCGTTTACCGTTGGCAGAAATTCACCGGGGCTTTGACCTTGTGGTCAAGCCACAACGTTCACTTAAGGTCATCATTAACCCACAGAGGTGAACATGGGATGGTTAACGGATGTCCGCTACGCGGAATTAGTTCGTAGTGTTCGAAAGCAATTTCCCGTTGAAGCCGAGGGAAGAGTATCCAGCGATGGGGATTTTTGGCGACAGGTGGCTCGTCTCGTCAATGATTATTGCGTCAGTAATGGGTCTCGAGGCGAGACTATGGCGTTGGTTATGGAAAAGCTGGCCAAAGATTTGGACATCCCCTTGCCGGTTTTGCAAAGAGCTATGACGGCACCGACCGTAACTTCGGAGCTCTCGACCGAACCACCCTTTTCTGATCCTTCGGAAGCACAGACAATCCCTAATGGGCAAGATTCGTCTTTTCCGCAAATGGAGCTTTTCGTCTCGGACGCGCCTGCCGCAGCCAGAAAAAAAGCAGGTAAAGCGATCGGGAAAGAATTAACCGGTTTGGTCAAACAGAAGAAAGTGTCTCGTAAGATCGTTGTTGAATTAAAATCAGTCCGGGGAGAGCTTAACATTTTTCGCGTGCTGAAAGCCCCCAAACCATTTTTAAAGGAAAAAACTTTGCTAGTCGAATGTGGTTTTGGCGTGGAACGATTTATTCCGTGCCTCAAACCGTCTAATTTTAAGCCGGGAGATTATATCCAGGTAACAATGGGTAAAATTCCCGTGCTTCGCAAAATAAAATCAACAGTCGCTCAGTTGGGTCGGTTTACGTACGTTGCTCGTTGTCATGAGTTCACGTCACTACAAGATATTCACTTGACGATTGAACTTGGGTTTGGCGCGACACTGGATGTGACGGTGGGTTTGCGTGGTTTAAATCCGGAAGGATTATCGTTGCCTAAACAGACGCAATTAAAAGAATTTGTCGCCAAGATTCTTAAAATCGCTAAGGTGTTGGTGGTCAAATTTCAGCGCGTTGACCGAACTGGTTCTTTAAACGTGGACATCTATTATGCGTTAAAAGCCTCTGATCCGACTGAGGTTTGCCGGAGTGGCAGTTATTTGAACGAAGAATTAATCAAACTGGCGTTATGAACACGCATGTCTTTAATTGAGGAGGGATTATTATGGGTTGGGGAATAAAAAATCGTTTGGCCAAAATCATTAAACCGGATACGGGAAGAGCGTTGATGCTTGCCGTGGATCACGGTTATTTTTTGGGACCGACTTCGGGATTGGAAGATTTGGGTAAAACGGTTAAGCCTCTGTTGGCTTATACCGATTCATTAATGCTGACGCGGGGAGCGTTGCGGCAGTGTATTGATCCCGCGATTCCGGTTCCGATAGTTTTGCGCGTCTCGGGAGGAAATTCCGTATTAGAAGAGGATTTATCCCATGAGGGCTTAACCGTAGACATTGAAGATGCCATTCGTCTTAACGCGACGGCCATCACCATGTCTATTTATGTCGGCAGCCCGCATCAACATCAAACTATTCTTAATTTGGCGCGAACTATCGACTGGGGAGAAAAATATGGTATTCCGGTTTTGGCGGTCACGGCCGTTGGCAAAGACATGGTGCGCGACGAGCGTTACTTGAGTTTGGCTTGCCGGATTGCAGCCGAAACGGGAGCGCATTTAGTCAAAACGTATTATTGCGAAGGGTTTGATAAATTAGTTAAGAAAGTCCCGATCCCTGTCATCGTGGCCGGTGGCAAAAAAATTCCAGAAAAGGAAGCTTTGGAATTGACGTATCATGCGGTGCAATCAGGTGCTGCGGGGGTTGACATGGGACGCAACATTTTTCAGGCGGAAGCCCCGGTGGCGATGATCCAGGCGGTTCGCTCCATCGTACACGAAGGTAATTCCGCCAAAAAGGGCTTAGATTTGTATTTGCAGTTAAAAAATAAGAAAAAATAGGACTTGCTGTGCCGGAGTCGGCAAAGAGTTACTCTGTAAGACTAAGGCGATTGGACGCGTTGGCCGCGCAGACTCAGGAATTAAAGGCGAGCCCGCGAGATGTCTTACGCCAAGTAAAAAAGCTTCGGCCTTATCAGGAAATCGTTGAGGAGTATTTTTCTAGTCCGATTCCACCCGCAGTGACGGTGGTCAATGCGCGGGTTCGAGAATATTTGGAAGTTGACCGGTTGCTGATTTTGGATGAATTAGGCGATTTTTTTGGGAAGTACCCTTTGGCCGCATCACTAAAGGTCCGGGGAATGTTTTTTGTTCGTTTGCGTCAGTTGCTGGATCGTATTGATGAGCGACTATTAGCTGAGCGGCAATTTTTATCAGGTTCTTTAGAGACTACAGTGAGTTGAACAAAAGAAAAAGATGTGGTTCAAAAAGGTTTTGCTATACTGAACATACTTAATATTTATTTAAGAAAGTGAAAATTAACATGAATGCTGTGGGAAAAAATTGGCTGCTGTTGAGTGTTCTCCTGCTGGTGGGTTGCGCGCCGGGAACGGAAGTGGTGAAGAAGATTTGGGGTTCTTCGACTCAAACACTAGAAAGAGCCCGCATGAATGCCGCTTCACAGTCTTTCGCGATACCCTATGATGAAGGTTTTAAGGAAATTCTACAGATTGCCGCGACCCAAAAATGGGAAATCTTTCTTAAAGATAAACAAGAGGGTGTGATTGTGGTCATGGACATTCCTGGTGCGGTGGATACCACGGAAGTCGGGATATTCGTTGACGCTGACGGTGCAGATAAAATTAAGGTGGACATTACGTCCTTAAGTAGTAACGCTAAATTGGTTGCCGCGGATATTTTGTTTCCAGAGCTTGCTAAAGTCATCAAGAGTCCTTAATCTCATGAATATGGAAATCCTTAAAGTCGTCATTTTGCATAAACCCGAAGAAAAATTTAGGGTGGCCCAGGTTCAGAAGGCCCTGGAAATGGCGGCGCGTATGTCTAACATGAAGATTGATGTAAAAAAGACTTCGGACTTTGTGGCTTTTTCAAATCATAGTTTTAGCCCTACTCAGACACCCATCATTTTTATCAATGGCAAAATGGAATACGCCAACGCCGTACCGGCCCCGCACATTCTTAAGAAAAAATTGAAAGAAATCCGCGAACGCTCAAATTCCATCTGGATTTAGCATGATTGAACACGAATTGCTATTTTTGGGTTTACTGAAAAATGGCCCGAAACACGGATATGAAATTAAGCTCTTGATTGAACAAGAGCTTTTTCCGTTTGTCGGATTGAAAATTAAGTCTATTTATTATCCTTTAAAGAAGATGGAAAAGCTGGGGTTGATTCATAAGGACGTCGGGAGGGAAGGGAAGTGGCCTGAGAAGTTTGTTTATAGCATTACTCCCAAAGGTGAAAAGATTTTCGAGCACTTGATTAATGAAAGTTTTCTTTCCATTGAACGTCCGTACTTTAATATTGATCTATCCTTGTATTTTCTGCCTTACGTTGATCAAAGTATCGCCAGGCGGCGCTTGAAAGCCAGGGTCATTTTCTTGAAGCGTATCCAGCGAGATTTGGAATCTTTGAAGAAAAATAATGCTTCATCCGCGCAGCATTTGCAGATCATTTTGGCGCATGACTTGGCTTTGGTTGACGCTGAAATTAAATCTACCGAAAGCCTCATCCGGACCCTCTAATCCCTTATAAGTTATATAAATATATTCCTTGACTTTACTTGGCTGCTCAATAAAATCTTACTAGTAAAATTTTACTAATTTTATTTTTTCATCAAAAATTGATTGTTTTGCATAGGGTTGTGACATAAGTAGATAAAATCAATAACTCATTTACTATGGATATCCAAACAGTTGTTCATAAAGCCGCAGAGACGTACACGCGCAAGCCAGCCTTGATATTTAAAGGAACGACTGTTTCCTTTGGTCAACTGCGCGATGAAGTATATCAATTGGCGAATGCGCTTAAGAAATTGAATATCAAACGGGGAGATAAGGTTGCCATTTTTCTACCGAACTGCCCGGAATATATATACAGTTATTTAGCTATCTTTTGTTGTCGTGCCGTGGGGGTTCCCTTGGATTTTATGCTGAAGCGAGAAGAGCTTATTTCTTGTCTGTCGCATTCTAATACCAAACTCTTGATTGCTCGCCCTAATCATGATGTTGATTTAATGGAATTAAAAAAATCTTTGCCGCAGCTTGAGCAGATTGTGGTGGTTGGGGAACCCGTCCTTGGCTTGGCGTCTTACCGGGATATTGTAGTTCAGTCCAGCAATCAGGCTCAATTCGCGCCTATCTTAGAAATGGATCCCGCTCTGATCATGTACACTTCCGGGACGACGGGAAAACCCAAAGGTATTTTGCTTAATTACAAACATTTGGAGGGATCGCCGAAAGCGATGGAGCATTTTGTTGATTTATCGGCTAGGGACGTGAAGTTATGTGCGATTCCGTTAAGTCATATCGGTGGTTTTATTTATATTCAAAATTCTATCATTTTTGGGATTACACTGGTCCTTATGGAACGATTTCAACCGTTGGAATTTCTAGAATTGATTCAGCAGCACCAGGTCACTTGCTTTCACATTGTCCCGGCCATGTATATGGCGATTCTTACTCTTAAACATATCGAGAAATTTGATCTCACTTCGTTGCGTTGGGTGGTTGTTTTTGGAGCGCCCAGTTCGCCGGAAGTTATGGAGCGTTTTCACAAGTATTGTCCGAATGCCAAACTGCTCAACGGTTGGGGAATGACCGAAACCTGCCCCCCGAATACGGTGACGCCGCTGGGGAGCACCAATATTGCCAGTATTGGCAAACCCGCTCCTAACTGTCAAATTAAAATCGTGGATGACGACGGTCAAGAAGTTAAGACGGGAGAGATTGGTGAGATTATCATTAGCGGTTGGGTGGTGATGGTGGAATATTATCTTGATCCAGAAGCGACGGCTGCCATGAAGAAAAATGGATGGTTGTACACGGGAGATTTGGGGCGGTTTGATGCCGAAGGTTTTTTGTACATCATGGGACGCAAAAAAGAAATGATTAAAGTGGGAGGGCAGATTGTGTACGCGCCCGAAGTGGAAGCCGCGCTGCATAAACATGAGGCCGTAGCCGAAGCCGCGGTGATTGGGGTTGCGGATGCTCTGCGAGGTGAATCCGTGAAAGCTTTTGTGGTCCTTAAGGAAAAGAATTCTTTATCCGCCGATGAACTGCGTTACTACTGTCGTGAACATTTAGCGCACTTTAAAGTTCCGCAAACGGTTGAGATTCGGGAAAGTTTACCTAAGAATCGTACTGGTAAAGTGGATAAAGAAGCATTAAAACAGGAAACAGCACCAATCTCTTCAAGCTAAGGGAAAAAATTCTCCCTCTTATTAAGAAAGGAAATTGTTATGCCAGGAAAAACACAGAAAATGACCCGAGACATTCACATGACCGGGAATGATTTGATGAACATGGTTCAGTTGCGTCCGTCCGATATCGGTAAATACGCGATTGTCCCTGGTCCTAAAGAACGTTTGGACGCGGTCGTCAAGAAAATGGAAAATCCGGTCAAGAATTTCACTTTTATGGAATACAACATGTTCACGGGAAATTATCAGGGAACGAAGATTACGGCGGTCAATGGGGGACGATTTTCCGCTGATACGGCGATTACGACCGAGCTTTTGTGTAGCGCTAAAGCCCAGAACATGATTCGCATCGGTAGCTGCGGGGCTCTTAGTGATGAAATCGGGATTGGCGATTTAATTGTTGTGGATGGCGCGGTGCGCGGCGAAGGAGTGACCCCCTACTATGTCAGTAAGGATTTCAAGACGGTAACGGACAAATCTCTCACCGAAGATATTTATCAGATTGCTTCTAAATCGGGATTAAAAGTGCATCGTGGTAAGGTCTGGTCCACTGACGCTATTTTGCGAGAGACTAGTGAACATGTGAACGGTGCGATAGATCAGGGTGCGATCGCGGTGGACATGGTTTCATCTGTATTCTTAACGCTGTGCCAGCTTCATGAAATTCCAGCAACGGTCATCTTAGCGGTGAGCGATAATATTATCACGGGGGAGATGGGTTTCCTGTCGCCGAATTATTATATGGCCGAGAGTTCGTTGATTTCAATCGCGTTGAATTTGGTTAAGAAATTAGAAGGGAAGTAGTTTTAATATACGAAAGACGAGAGACGGGGACGAAAATAATCGTCTATCGTCCTAGCGAGTAATACGAGCGGTCGTCCATCGTCTTATGTCACCTGAGGCTCAATTTTGAAAGAATCCCCTTTATTTTGGCCGGCAGAGTTTAGAGGCGAGGTGTTGCATGTTTTGGATGAGACGCTGATTCCTCGAAAATTACAGACCATTAAAGTCCGTAACGTGGCGCAATCGGTTAAGGTCATTCGCGATATGAAGACCCGCGCGTTTGGGCAGTTTTTGGTCGTTCTGAATACCTTCTTGCTGTTACTTAAAACTTCTGAATCGATTCAAGATGAAGATTTGGTCCGGGAGATCCAAGAGACGGCCGACGCGTTAAATAACAGTCGTCCGACGTTCCCTTTTGCCGAAGTGACGGGGTTTGTGGTGCATTGGGCTCAGGCCGCGCTTAAAGAGGGGCAGGATATTCGTCAGGTCGTTACCAAAAATTGTCAGGGGTATTTGCAGGGAATTCGCTATCGCCGACTGGAGCGTGTTCAAAAAGTCGCTGCTTTGCTGGTCGACGGGGATCGGGTGTTGACGCATTGTAACGTGAGTGGTGAGCTGGCCATGGCCGCGGCGATCGCTCGGGAAAACAAAAAACAGGTTTCTTTTTTTGCAACGGAGACCCGTCCGTATTTTCAGGGAGCTAAACTGACCTGCTGGGAACTACAGCAAGCAGGCATTCCCGTCACGTTGGTTGCGGATAATGCGATCGGTACATTAATGGCGGATGGATTGATCACGAAAGTTATCGTGGGTTCGGACCGCTCCTGCGCGAATGGTGATTTCGCTAATAAAATTGGAACGTATCAAATCGCGGTCCTCGCTAAAGAATTTAATGTTCCGATGTTTGCCCTCACTCAGCCTTCCAACAAGGTAGCCCAAGGGCAGGATATTCCTATTGAAATTCGGGAAGAAAAAGAACTGCTTTATTTTGAAGGTAAGAAAATGGTGGCGGGAAAGATGAAGGCCTTTTATCCGGGCTTTGATGTCACGCCTCGCGAATTAATCCAGGATACGGTGGCCATTGATGCCAAAGCTTGATTTGTCGGTCACGTTATTGCAGGGGCAATTTGCCAAAGAGGTTTTTAAAACGCTTAAATCGCAGGCAGGGAGCGATTATTTTTTATTGGAAGGGCGTCCATCGCTTTCTGCTGTGGAAAATAACGCCAAGGCGTTGCGGCTTCGTAACATAACCCCAACGGTGATCTCCGATAACATGGCAGGATTGCTGTTTTACAAAAACTTTGTTAAAGAAGTTTGGTTGGCAAGTCAGTATCAAGATCAATCGGGAGCGCTCTGCGAGATTGGTGCTCTTATTCTTGCGGTACTGGCAAAGCGGCACGGGATCCCCATCAAACTGTTTCCCGCGGCAAAGAAATTGCGGTTTTTGGGAAATTCCAAAGACTTATTGAGTTTTAAAGGTAAACGTATTGCCCCAGCCGGCGTCAATGCTTTTGTGCCATTGGTGGAGTGGGTGCCGGCCGTTTATTTGCCCGTCGCGATGACTCCCGTGAAGTTAGAGAGAGAAACGTTAAGTACCAGATAAAACCGATGACTGAATTGATTCCAAAATTAAAAACTGACATTATCGCGATTGGCCGAGTTCTATGGGATAAGGATTTGGCCAGTGGGCTTAATGGCAATATCAGTGTGCGGGTAGATGGCGAGGTGATGCTTTTGACCGCGACCCAAACGTGCTTAGGGTTATTGAAAGATAACCAGATTATTTTAATGAAGACGGACGGAACCTTGTTAGAAGAAGGAAAAGTGTCTACGGAAAAACTATTGCATACCGAAATTTATAAGAATTTTCCGGAAGTGACAGCCGTGGTGCATTCGCATACGACATTCACCAACGCTTACTTTACGGTCCATGATGAGTTTACGCCCGCCACGTATGAGGCCCGATTTTATGTTGGCCAAGTGCAAGGCATTCCACAAGCGACACCTTCGGTGACGGAAGCTGAACCGGTCATGGCGGCTCTGAGAAAAAATAGCATTGTCGTTTTAAAAAATCATGGTGTTGTGGCGATGGGGAAAAGTTTGTTTGATTGTTTTTTGCTGATTCAGCAGTTGGAAGAATCGATCAAAGTTGATGCGATCAGTCGGTTGTACTCACAGACACAAGTCACAAGTCACAAGTCACCGTCGAGTAGCCAGTCACCTGGGATGAACACTCTGTTTAGTTCCTTAAACAATGGTAAGAAATATAAATTGTTTTCACCCGAGCAAATTGAACAGATTGTTAAGCTGGTAAACGCTGACGCACAGCTTAAAGAAATGGGCGAGAAAACCAAAATGACCATGGATTTAGCGGTGCAACTTAATGAAACCGGGCAAACTTTTAGTTTTAATTTTCAGAATGGCCGGATCGCCAATGTTGGTCAGGATTCTAATGCGGAATTTTTAATCACCGCTCCGGAAAATATTTGGCGCGCGGTCTTCAATCGAGAAATTGATCCGTTTGTCGCGACAACGCAGAAGAAAATGAATTTACGTGGAGATTTTGCCAAAATATCCAAATGGTACGCGCCTTGTAGTCGAATTTTTGAAATCTGGAGCCAGGTCCCGGTGGAATGAATTTTGCCCTGGAGACACATTTAAAAAAGCTGGGGTTAAAAGTTTTTAAGCGCCTGGATGGTTTTCGTCGGGTGGGAATATTGAATATGAGTGCTGTGGTGACGGAACAGAAAATATATTTTAATGTTATCGGTGGAAAACTTGTTCAGGCCGGAGGTCAACGGTTTTTTGAGAGCATTAATCCTTCGACAGGTGAGGCTTGGGCTAAAGTTACGGATGCTACGCTCGCGGATATGCGCGTGGCCATCCAGGCCGCTCGGGTCGCGTTTGATCAGGGACCTTGGCCGCAGATGTCGGTGGCTGAGCGGGCCATCTATTTGAAGAAGTTAGCTAAACTCATTCGGGACAACGCCAAAGAATTGGCGGACATTGAATGCGCGGATTCAGGCAAGACGATAAAACAAACTACGTTTATTGATGTACCGACTTGCGCGGATACGTTTGATTATTATGGCAATCAAGCGGACGCCTTGGCTGCGAGCCAGATTCATATTCCAGCTCCGGTCAAAAGCGAATTGCGTTTTGACCCGGTGGGTGTGGTCGCAGGAATCATCCCGTGGAATTATCCATTAATTATGGCGGCTTGGAAAATGGCGCCAGCGCTTTTGGCCGGTAATACGATTGTTTTCAAACCATCGTCAACGGCCAGTGTGTCGGTGTTACGCTTGGGAGAACTTATGCTGCAGGCGGGTTTTCCGGAGGGTGTTGTTAACATTGTGGCCAGTTCGGAACATGCCGTGGGCGAAGAGTTGGCCAAGAGTGAATCGGTTGATATGCTCAGTTTTACCGGTGGAACGCAAACAGGGAAACACTTGGGTCGACTCGCCGCCGGTACGGTCAAAAAGATGACGATGGAGCTGGGTGGTAAGTCGCCTAATATTGTTTTCGCGGATGCTGATTGGGACGCGGCGGTTGGCGGCACGCTGTCAGCGATTTTTATGAATCAAGGTCAGATGTGTACGGCAGGGTCGCGTTTGCTCGTGGAAGATAAAATTTATGATCGTTTTGTTGAAGCTTTGATTCAAAGAACGCAAGCTTTGAAAATCGGCGAAGCGCATCGCTATGATACGGATTTTGGTCCGCTGGTCAGTGCTAAACAACGTGAACAAGTATTGGCTTTCATTGAACAGGGTAAGGCGCAAGGAGCTAGGGTTGTGGCCGGTGGGCGCCCCGCCGTTGTAGAGAGTGGCGCCCAAGGATTCTTCCTTGAACCAACCATTTTGGTTGAGGTGCACAATGACATGCCGATCGCACGCGAAGAGATTTTTGGTCCGGTGCTGTGCGTATTAAAATTCTCTTCTGAAACTGAAGCCATCAAAATAGCCAATGATTCACCTTTCGGTCTGGCCGCGTGTGTTTGGACCAAGGATTTGGCGAAGGCTGACCAAGTCGCTGGGCAGCTGCGTTGCGGCACGGTTTGGATTAATACCTATGGTGGATTCTACAATGAAGCGCCTTATGGCGGATATAAGCAAAGTGGTTTTGGTCGAGAGTTAGGCTGGGAAGGTCTAAAGGAATATACCCAAATTAAACATGTTTGTCGTGACGCCACGCCAGGAGGTAAGCCTTTGGTCACCGCGTGGTTTAGTTGAGGATTATTCTATGGAAAAAAAGAAATTGAATTGGATGTTCATGCTGCTGATTACCATTATTTTTGGCTGTTTGGGTGTGGATCGATTTGTGCGCGGCCAGGTTGGTTTAGGCATTCTCAAATTAATTACGGCGGGAGGATTTGGAGTTTGGTGGTTAGTGGATGTTATTTTGGTCGCCATGAAAAAAGTAGATGGCGTTGAATGGGAATAAGATATTTATAAACGAAAACGGAGGATATGAAATGAAAGTATTATTTTTAACACCGCCTTTAAAAGCTTGGGACTCGCACGGGTTCCACCGCGCGGCCAACCAGATGCACGCGCAAATGGCTGCGTATCTGAGAGAAAAGAAATTGGCTGATGTAGCAGCTCTGGATTGCCGGGCGCTCGATATGGACTGGGAGGGCATGATGAAAGCCGTCCGGGAGATCAAACCCGATATTGTCTTTGTCGGAGAACTTCTTCATTCCACCTGTGGAGCCGCGGTCATCTGGTACTTTAATGAAGGACTTCGTTTGATCAAGGCAGAATTTCCCAACGTGAAGGCCGTTGCGGGTGGTTTATGGTATTCCGGAGATTATGAACGCCAGATGCGTCTGCATCCCTGGATTGATTACATCATGATCGGAGAAGGCGAAGTCACGATTGAAGAGTTGATCCTTAATATGAAATCTAAAGCTAAGGCCGATCGAGATATTCCAGGATTGGTGTCGCGTAAGGATGGCGCCATTGTCGTTGGGCCGCATCGCGACTTAATTCCTGATTTAAACACGTTACCCATGCCAGCTTATGATTTGTTTCCCATGGATAAGTATGTCGGGCATACCTATTGGAAGCCGTTCGCTGAACTCATGACCTCCCGCGGCTGTCCGGGGAAGTGCCATTTCTGTTATGAATGGGCTCTGTATGATTCTCGAACTGCGACTCAAGATTTTACGTCGTGGAGAGGACTCAAAGGAAAGCGCATTGTTGATGAACTTGAAATTTTGGAAAAGAAATATGGAGTTACCTGTGTCGTTTTCCAGGACGATGCTTTTAATACGGACACCCAAGCGATGATTGAATTTTGTAATGAGAAAATAAGTCGCGGCAACAAAATCGATTGGGTCTGCTTAGGGCGTGCGGATCAATGGGTCAGCCAGCAGGAAATCATTCCTTTAATGAAAAAAGCCGGGTTATTCATGGCGTTAACGGGGGTTGAAGTCGAGGACGACATGACGTTGTCTAAAACCGGCAAAGGCGTCACGATTGATCAGATCAAGAAAACGGTCCAACTGTTTCGTGATAATGACATCGGTAGCGTCGGCACCGTTTTGATTGGACTCAAGGAAGATACGGAAGCCAAGATTAAAGAACGATTACGCATTGCCGATGAAATTGACCCGGATATTTTTGCTTTGGATTACTTAACGCCGGTTCCTAACTCTCCTGATTGGCGTTATGGGATTAAAAAGGGCTGGTTTGATCCGGACAAGATCGATATGCGTCAGTGGGATTTTCAGCACCCGGTTGTCCCTACCGATTATTTGACAATTGAAGAGGTCGGTCGGTTGGGAGCTTGGTGTATGCGGGAGTATTATTCTAAGCCGGAACGCATCCATCGCATTATGGATAGTAATTATGATGTTAAAGTTAAACAGTGCGTC
Organism: uncultured Planctomycetales bacterium; assembly: GCA_964464475.1. GTDB lineage: Bacteria > Omnitrophota > Gorgyraeia > Zapsychrales > JAHFFX01 > CAYXGG01. The sequence continues at coordinate 31,948 of CAYXGG010000024.1, forward strand.
ATGGATTTTATGA
>CAYXGG010000025.1:0-29252 GCA_964464475.1 uncultured Planctomycetales bacterium
CGCCTTGCAGCCAAGCGGGTTCGCTGTAAAAGTATGGCCATGAAAAAAAGTTTTTTGGTCCTTATAATCAAATTTAAATCCTTCATAAACGCGGCGGGTCGTCAGTGTAGCGGCAAGCGGCAGATACCCGCCAGTCAAACCCTTCGCAAGACAAAGAATATCCGGCGTGACGCCTTCGTGGTCACAAGCAAACATCTTGCCTGTCCGCCCGAACCCCGTCGCCACCTCATCGGCAATGAGCAAGACATCATATTTCCGACAAACTTGAGCCATTCGCTTAAGAATACCCTTCGGCCAGACAATCATTCCGGCCGCCCCCTGAACCAAAGGTTCAACCACGAGCGCGGCCAAAGTCTGACGTTTACGTCGCAACAGATTCTCCAATCCACGCAAACATTCTTCCCCATAATGGGGATACTTTTTGCCACGCGGCGCTCGATAAAAATCGGGAAATTCAACAGCCACAGTCTTAAACATCAACCGTCGATAAACTTTATGAAATAAATCAATCCCCCCCACACTGACAGACCCCAGCGTATCTCCATGATACGCATGAGCCAAATGCGCGATCTCGGTCTTGCGATGTTCTCCAATATTCTGCCAATATTGATACGCCATCTTGATCGCAATCTCGACTGCCGTCGAACCGCTGTCCGAGTAAAAAACTTTGTCTAATCCGCGAGGCGCGATTTCAACAAGCTTTTGGGCCAATTCAATCGCCGGGGCGTTGGACAATCCTAATAACGTTGAATGCTCTAATCTTTCTAACTGTTGATGCAGCGCGTCATTGATTTCGCGTTTGCGGTGACCATGCACCGAGACCCACAGGCTGGAAACACCGTCCAAATATTTCTTTCCCTCAGTATCCGTAAGATAGTTTCCCTCGGCCGATTCAATAATAAGCGGGGATTGCTGTTCCCAATCTTTCATCTGTGTAAACGGATGCCATAAATATTTTTGATCCATCTGCGAAAGCTTGCGCGTCACCGAGGGTTTTGTTTGTCCCAAAACGGATACGTTAATGACCTTATCGCAAGCCTTAATAACAACCTCAGGTTTAAAGGACCTCAGATAAGGAACAACCCCCAACACCGGAACGCGCGCTAAGGTGGCGATGGCTTGCGGATTGGTGAGCTCCGGAACACCCTTTTTTTTCGATGACAGCGTGTTAAAAATGATCCCTTTAACCGCTAAGCCTTTCGTGCGTGCTTGTTCTAGGGTTAATAAAGTGTGATTAATCGTGCCTAATCGCAACGCCGAAACAATAATTAGCTCTAACCCCAGAGCTCGACACAAATCCAAGACGAGATAATTCTCTTTTAACGGTACCATGAGTCCACCGGCCCCTTCCACCAGGATCATCTCATGTCGCTGCGTCAACGCTTGAAATGAACGTCGAATAGCAAATAAATCAATGGGACGCCCCAGGCGCTCAAAAGCCAAATGCGGCGACAACGGCTCCGGCGCAAAACAAGGATTAATGATTTCTAAAGGATCGGGCAGGCGCAACGATGCTTTCAAGAATGCCGCGTCATTTCCCGCGCACTGGACCGGCTTCATGACACCCACATTAACGCCCCGACGACGCAACAGGTGCGCTAGGGCCAACGTTACCGTTGTCTTACCGATGCCGGTATCAGTACCTGTAATAAAATAACCCCTGGGCTTAATCATATTGTTGGTTCAATAATTCAGGAGGGAGAAATCTTTCAAGATTTGATTATGGGCCAATACTTAATTCCATTTTGGTAGTTCCATCCACCAAAATCACTCTGTCCTTAAAGATTTGCTGGACGGTAAAATTCTGAACTCGGTCGCCCACCCAGACTACATCTCCATTGATGATGGCTTTGGGTTCATGCGCGTCCCAAAAAATTCCGCTTAATCCGATGCCCTTCTCTTCATCCTCTTTAGCCGGAACCCCAAAAGGATCTCGAGTGACCCGCAGCGTCTTCATTTCATCGCTAAGCGACATATAAAGTTCTTTGGAAGGGCCGCTGCCTTTACTGCCGCTCGGTGCCGGTGACGCTGATGAGAAAGCCATCGCCGGAATCAATGCCGCGGTTTTAGACGCTACCTTACTTTTGGTTTTCTTGATGTCCTGAGCCGCTTTTAAACTCAGCATGATTAACACAGCGACCAGCCCTAAAACAATAATTAATTGCTGTTGTTCTTTGGGTTTCATATTAGTGCAAAAGATATAATTTAATGTCCACGTTAAAATTCAACAAATACGTCGAGGGATTATCACGAGTGATTCGAAAGCGTTCTGTCGTGACGAACGCCGGCATCTCCTCGCGCAACACTTCGAGGTATTTCAAGAAATCCTTAAAGTACCCCTTTAGCTGAATGCTGACGAGAATCTCATCCAAGGTCCGCCCCTCAACGACGACAGCCTGCAGCGACTGATCGGTGAGCGGTCGACGCGGGGTCGAATTAACCAAAACGACGGTCAAGCGCTGAGCTCGAGCCAATTCAGTAATCATATTTAACGAATCAAATTCCTCATCGGGAAATTTTTTCTCAAAATACTGCACCTTTTCCATCATATTCTGTTTGCCTTCCTCAACCGTCGCCGCATTGCCCATCATCTCGCGGATCTGGCCGACCTGCGTGCGATGCGTGGAAATCTCGAGCTTCAAGGCGTTAAGACGATTACGTAAAGGCATTTGCAAAAACAACGTCAACGCGATCAGCGAGGCCACCAGGATAATAGCCTCCCAAGTCACTTTAACCTGAAACCGATAATTATGCAGTTTATAAAACATCGTTTAGACTCACTGGAGCGTTACCAGTCGGCAACGTAATTCAAATTCTTGAACCGTTCCCCGTCCCTTGGCAGACACAAATTCAATATCATCAAAAAAGCTAGAAGCTTTTAACCGCTCCATAAAACCCGTCAATAGTTTTCCCGATTCCTGTTCGGAAGCGTTCACTATCCCCGTCACCCCCACCGCATGAGCGTCCTTGTCGTACGTTAACGACTCAAGCATGATCTCATTGGGAATCAAGGTGCTGATGACTTTTAAGATACCTAAGGAAGGAACCCGCTGATTTAAAATCAGATTAATAACCCGCTCGCGCGAGAGGGTCTTTTCAGTCAGCTGCACAATCTCTGAAAACTGCGCGGTTTCGCTGCGCAACCCGGCTAGCTCTTTCTGAGAGTCTTTCAATTGCATCAACATTCTTCCCGCCGAGAAAAGAACAACGACCAAGAAAAACGCAAACACGTAACGCAAAGAAACTTTTTGAATGGCACTGCGTTTATTTTGTTTAACTTCAGGAGGCACAAAATTGACGACCTCCCCACCCGGCAAAACAGAAGCCAAAAGCCCTACGGACCACTGGAGCGGCTCAAGGTCTAACATCCTTTCCTTCACCACCGCCAGCTCTTTTAGCTGAGCGACCGTCAGACGGCTCACGTCCTGCCCTAATTCCCGCTTTAAAATTAAATCAAAGTTCTTCCAATTAGCGGCTTCTCCGGTTAAATAAATTTTACGCGGGCGTTCGGCCTCAAAATTGGCCTCAAAATAATCCATCGAAAAACGTAACTCCCTCACAAAAACTTCCAGCACCGGACGCAGCAAAGCAAGCAAATATTCCGCTTTGACCCCACCCGGCAAAACCGCCCGGTCATCCAAAGGAATACCTACCGTCGTTTTAATATTATCCATCTGTTCTGGGGTCAAACGAAACTCCCCATCATCCGCGACCAACACATCTGAAAAAGATTTAAGGAGTTTATCCCACGTAAAGGGAAATCTCCGGAGGAAAGTCAGCTTCTTATTTCGGTAGAACGCCAAAACAATCTCTTCAGAATTCACATCCAAAATCCCGCAAGTCGTAGGCGATTGATCCAGTCCTCCTAATACGGTCTCGAGACAAAAGAAATCAAACGTAACGCGGCTCGGGTCCAAACCAAATTGACTCACCAGCGACACGCAATGATCCACCGTTTCTTTATTCATGACAACGGCCAATAATTCATTCTTTTTAGTCCCATCTTCCTGGGGAACCGTGGCGATCACCCGCCATTTGATCAATACGTTGCCAGATTCAAAAGGAATGTCATCCTTCATCTGCCAAAGAATAGCGCCTTTCAATTCGTCTTCCGGTAGCACCGCCATCGTCAAATTACGAAAGAAAACCGCGTTGACCTCACGGATATTAATGTAGGCTTCTCCATCTTCAATACCCAAACGCGCCAGAAATGAAGCAATAAAGTCTTCCAACTCTTTGCGGCCGCCCCCTCGACCTTCAGCAAAACGGTACTGCTGCGCGGCCATGACCCGATAGCCCCCGTTATCTAAGCAGGCTAGCGCGGCGATCTCAACGCCCGAATCTTTGAAGTTAAACAGTACTAACGGACGCTGTTTGACTTTCTTCCTGGAATTAAATTTGGAACGAAAAAGTTCCTGATATTTCTTAAGATCAATATCCATAAATCACTTATTGAAATTTATTAACCCTGACTGCGGTTTTTAAGTCTGACTCACCTTCCAGATTATCAAAAGACCCCGTCCCCATCCGAGCGATAATGCTTATCCTAATTAACCTCACGTTAGCAGCAACCGCGGTCACGGCCTCCGCGGAATCATAATAAGTAAACATCACATCACTTGTGCCCTGAATGGTTATACCCGAAGGCAAATAATAAGGGACTTTTTCTTCCGCGCCCGCGTTGATAGAACGATAGAGAATATCCGTTCCTGTATCCAGCCTAAAGCGTACCGAATTGCTATCCTCGTCAACATACGTGATATCATTATCAGCAATACTGGTGATTTGTAAACTGGTTCTTAAACCTTCCGCTTGGGTGTCTCCATCAAGGATCCTTTCCATAATATCATGGGCGATCATGTCGGTGTTCAGGTGGTTGGCCTGAAAAACACTATTTTGGGTAAAATGCACTAAGAGGGCCGAGCTAGCGCGGCCCAAAATCGCCACCACAACCAAAACCACCATCAGCTCCACCAGCGTTAAGGCGGTCTTATGTTTAAGTACCCGTGGTAACATTGCGCGAAATATAGGTATACAGAGAATAAATATTAACCGCACTGCCGGAGCGACGAACGTCAATCTGCACCCTTTTTAAACTTTCGGCCGTGGCCGAAGTATTAAACGAGTACGTCACGGTCCTGACCACGTCATAATTATAACCCTGGTAACTATTGGTCGTGGCACTGACAATGCTGGCATAGCTCATATTTTTGACCCGATCCATCTCGTACTGCGCCAGCGCAATCGCCATGGTGTTATCCCGGGAATCGTTCAGACTATAAATCTGGTTGCGCGAACCGATGGCGAGCCCATAGCTGACAACGGCCGCAATCACGATGGTCATAATCAACTCCACTAGAGTGAACCCACCTTTAAGGAATGATTTCATTGATTTCTATCATACGCGTAATTCGTCCGGTCAGCGCGTTATAATCCGCTTCTAAAGTCCGATACGAAGAGCTACGCGCGTTTTTTCCCGTCACTTTGACGGTAAACGGATAACTTGTCGAGGCCGGCAGCGCGGTCACGGTCCGCGACGTGCCATCCGTCATGTTAAACGTGATCGTAACCGTTTGCCCCACCATGGATCCACTAAAACGCAAATAGTTAACGGCGTATTCAGTGGGAGTTGTATTCAGGGTAAAATCAGTAATGTCACAGGTGGCGGGCGAGGCACTTGAACCCGTCCAGACGTTGGTCGCATTAATGCGAATGATCGTCAAATTCGTTCCTCCGGTCCAGGTCACGTTCATGGAGGCGATGACGACGGCGTTAGAACGTTGCGCGTTTTGAATACGCAAATTGAGTAAGTCCACGTTACCAGCCCCTCCGGCTGCGGCGGCGTTGGTGTTCACCATCAAAAAATTAGCCATATTCCCACCCACTGAAAACGAAAATCCGGTAACGAAAGAAAACGTTCCCCGGACAAATGACCCTTGAGTGGTCAAATCACGGTTACGATAATTAAAAATACTGTAATGAATACCCGCCTGAGAATGATTAAATGAACTGATATTATAGCGGCGTTCCAAGCTCTGGCCTTCCCGCTGAATCACAAAGCGAGTTAACCCAAAGATCGCGATCGTACCAAAAACAATCAGCATCAAAACAGCCAACAGGACGATGCCACCACTGGAGGCGGTTGGTGATTTACGAAGAATCTGGGAAGATTTAAGCTGGTGATAAATTTTGAGAATGACTCGGGATCCAAACACTACCGGATTATTGAAAAGAACCCGCGGAAGAAGTATAGACGTAGTTGGTCGCGGTAGGGCCGGTATATTGCGTAGCGCTGACTTTAGTCCACGACGTTCGCACTGCTCCTTGAGAGAGAATAGCCGTGAAACAAGCGTTCGCACTCGTGCAGGCGGCGTTTGCGGCGGAATCGAGGATAGAAGGATAGATCCTATATTTGGCAAAATAAGTGAAAACGCCCGTTCGAACCCCCCCGACAACCCCAGCTTCCGCGGCTGAGTTCGCATCAGTGGTTAGGTTGTAATACTGAGGGATCGCCACGACCGCCAAAATGGCCAGAATAATGATAATCATAATCAACTCAATTAAAGTAAAGCCTTTAGAATTTGTTGATCCGCTCATGATTCTATTTTTTTGATTAGGCATAATTTTGTCAGAAGCGTTCCGGATTAAAAGGAGGCAGGAAGCGTTTTGGTCACCCCTGCCTCCCCACAATAATTAACCTATCTTAACAGCTAACTGATCTTCGCCGTTTATTGAAAAGAACCGGCCGAAGAAGTATACACATATGATGTTCCCGCCGGCCCGGTATACTGGGTGGCAGAAGCTTTAGTCCATTGCGAGGTAACTCCTCCCTGAGCCAAAACCGCGCCGAAGCAAACGTTAGCTGAGGTACAAGCGGCTGAGGAAGCACCATCTAGAACTGAAGGGAACACGCGATATTTAGCAAAGTAGGTTGAAACCGCGGCGCGGACACCACCGAGAACTCCGGCTTCTGAAGACTGGTTAGCATCCGTGGTCAAGTTATAATACTGCGGAATCGCCACGATCGCCAGGATCGCTAAAATGATGATGATCATGATTAATTCGATTAACGTAAAGCCCTTACTTTTTAACATTAGCCCCCTCCTGTTGAATTGTAGGCATCCATAATGAAACCGCTCAGTCCAAATTCTTTTCTTAAAGAATATCTTTGCTTACCCTAGCTGTCAAGCCAACTTCCGAATATTTTTATTTCACCTAAACCCTTAATGTCTAAACAGTTTCATCATTCCCCACATAGGAGTAAAAATTCCTAACGCCAAGAACAAGATTCCCCCACCCATAAAAACCAACAGCAACGGCTCAACCAGCACCAATAAATTGGAAACCGCGTAATCCACTTCGGCGTCCAAATAATCAGAAATATACAACAACAGCTCATCCAACTTTCCGGTCTCTTCGCCAGTTTCGACCATCTGGACAACAATCGGCGTAAACATCTTGCTTTGGCGCATGGGTTCGGCCATCCCCTTGCCTTCATTGACGCTGACTTTGATATCTTTGAGAACCTTCGTCATGACAGCGTGGTCGACACTTTCGGCAACCAAATCCATCACTTGCAAAATGGGAATGCCGCTTTTGGTCAAAGATCCGGTCAGTCGGGCAAAACGCGACATGACCAGCTTATGCAGCAACGGCCCAAAAACCGGAACCTTCAGACGGAATAAATCCCACGCGTACCTTCCTTGCGGCATCGACACGATCTTCTGAAATAAAATATATAACGCCACCACGATAAGCGGCATGGTCCACCAAAACTTAGTCACCGTATAACTAATAAAAAGTAACGCTTTGGTCGCTAACGGCAATTCCACCGTAAACTGATCATACAGTTTTTCAAAACGGGGAACGATAAAAGTAACTAATCCGATAAAAGCCAAAATGAGCGATGACACCACAATTAGAGGATAACGCATGGCGTTATTCATCTTCATCCTGACTTTTTCGTCATTCTCTCCCAAAATGGCCAAACGGTCTAAAATTTCCGGCAAGCGCCCGGAAACTTCCCCCGCGCGCACCATGCTGACATAAATCTTACTAAAAATACGCGGGTGCCGACTCAGCGCCCCAGAAAAAGTCATCCCACCTTCAATATCCCGACAAATACTCTCGATGACTTGCTTAATGGTTTTATTAGTTAACTGCGCTCGTAAGGCCCGTAAGCTGGCAATCAAGGGGATCCCGGCTTTTTGCAACGCGAACAACTGTCGCGTAAAAATATTGATTTCTGCCGGCTTGACGTTTTTAAAAATACCCGCCAATTTTTGCAACTGACTATTATCCAAAGCGCCGCGCACTTCCAAAATTTCCACCGGCAGTAGTCCCAACTGCCGAAGACGGTTGGCCACGGCGTTTTCATTGTCCGCCTCCATAAAACTTTCTTCTAAGATTCCGGCCTTATTGCGTGCTTTGTAATGAAAATTTAACATTACCCCTCCAACGCCGTTACCCGCAACACTTCATCTATGGTGGTGACTCCTAAACGAACCTGTTCAATTCCACACTGAAAAAGTGTGCGCATTCCCGCGCTGACCGCCACGCGTTTAATTTCTTCGGAAGACACTCCGGCATCAACCTGCTTTCGGACTTGCTCATCCATCACCAAAATTTCAAAAATCCCTCGACGTCCTGCATAGCCAGTATTTTTACAATGTTTGCAACCAGCGCCGCGCCAGAACTCCAGACCGTATTGCTGTCCCAGCTTTAAAATAACCGGACTGATCGGCTCGTATTTTTCCTTACATTTTTCGCAGATCACCCGAACTAAACGCTGGGCCACGATGCCGATGGTAGCACTCGAAATCAAAAATGGTTCAACACCCATATCCACCAAACGAGTCAACGCCGAAGGCGCGTCATTGGTGTGCAACGTCGAGAAAACCAAGTGACCCGTCAACGCCGCCTGAACCGCCACCTCAGAAGTTTCTTTGTCACGAATTTCCCCGACCATGATCACATCCGGATCCTGACGCAAAATACTGCGCAGCCCAGATGAGAACGTAATATCTGCTTTCGGGTTGACCTGAGTTTGCCGAATCAAAGGAAATTCATATTCAACGGGATCTTCAATCGTGACGATATTCTTTTCCATATTACTGATTGCGGTGAGAGCTGCGTACAGCGTTGAAGTTTTACCGCTACCCGTAGGACCGGTAATAAAAATAATGCCGTGCGGATGCAGAATGAGCTTAGAAAAAATCTTCAAATCCTGTTCCATCAAACCCATTTCTTTTAATCCTAAAACAACCGCCGTTTTATCCAGCAAACGCATAACTACGTTTTCACCGTTGACAGTCGGGAACGTAGAAACGCGGATATCGAGATTCTTCTGTTCCATTTTCATGCGAATACGTCCGTCCTGAGGCTTGCGTGATTCCGCAATGTCGAGACCGGAAAGAATTTTAATTCTGGAAATGACTGCGGTTTGCAGCTTTTTGGGCAACAGGCACATCTCTTCCAACACCCCGTCCACGCGCAAACGAACGCGAATATCGTTTTCTTCGGGTTCCACATGAATATCTGATGCGCGAGCGCTAGCTGCCTGAGAAATAATCAAGTTGACCAATTTAATGATCGGGGCTTCCTCAGCGGCCTCATTGAGGCCTTTGCCTTCCGCTTTAGAAATTTTTTCTTCATTCACCGAGCGAATTGTTTCCTCAATGGATGAAGTGACTTCCGTGTGCGTATCCAAAACTTTAGCAATACTTTTTTCCGATACCAAGATTGGTTCTAAAATTTCCACCTTGCAAATCCGGCGCACCTGATCCATGGTGACGATGTCTTGCGGATCAACCATCCCGATCGTCAAACTTTGCCCGACACGAAACAACGGAACCACCTGATATTGCTGCGCAAGATTTCGGGGAATAATTTTAAGAATTTCTTCATCAACTAAATAATTGCTCAAATCCATATAAGGAATGCCTAAGGCCTTGGCTTGGAGTTTAACCACTTCCTCCGACTGAATGTAACCCAATTTTTCCAACGCGACTTTAATATTCAATCCGGTTCTTTTAGATTCATCGCGGGCCCGCTGCAGCATGTCCTGAGTGATCGTGCCTTCTTTCAGTAACAGCTCAATAATTTCCCGCTCTCGTCGGACAAACGTTTTCTTCTCCATAGTTAGGCTCCTTTAAGGCCCTTAACCTACGCTTTTAAAAAAAATTTGACCTTTTCTACCAAAGTGACCGAATTGACGGGCTTAGGCAAACACAAATCAGCCTTCACTTTTTCCCCAAGCTGCATTTCCGCATCCCGACCTTTTCCCGTCAACAAAATAATCGGAATGGATTTATAATTCTCATCGTATTTCAAAAGGCCACAAATGTGATAACCATCGAGTTTGGGCAACAGCACGTCTAAAATGATGAGCGCGGGTTTTTCTTTTCGCGCCAATTCCAGTCCGACCAGACCATCGCTGACCGTAATGACATTCCGATATCCCTGTTCCAGCAAAACATCACAGATCGTAACCAGAAAGTTTTTATCATCAACCACCATAAGGATTTTGCCGTCTTTACTCATAGCATTCAATTCTGAAACAAATTTTTTCGGACTCAACAAAGAAATGATAGAAAGCTTGCTTTGACACGTAAGTCTCCACAAAACTAACAGTTCTGACGTGCCGCCTTTACGCGACCGTCAACGCGCGCCAACCTCAAAAACGACTACCGCAAGACTCGTCAGGATTATAGTGTAAGCGAGCAGGAATGAATATGTGAAAAACGATTTTTTAAGAATTAAGTCTTTTGCGCGCTAACCCACAAGACTTCAAAGGTCGCGATAATTCCAAAGTCATCACGAAAACGTGCATCATAATACGCCGCAGCGCGAGCGAGCAAATCCCTTCCCACGTAAAAATCCCGAGCCAGGGCATTCGCCCCGATGTCTTTGGTCCATTTCACTAACGCATATAGGTCGGCAAAGTGCACTGTAATGCGTTCGGCTCGTAACTGCGTGTTGTTAAAGCCCACCTTCATTAAAGACGCCGCGACTAATTCCTGCGATGGTAATCGACGCCAGGCCACATCGGTTCGTTGAGGAGAATCAGGTAGGCAGCGAGCAACCGACTCAAAAAGCTCCTGAAATGTCGCATAACCAAATAGCGTCACGAAAAGCGCGCCTCCGGGTTTGGCCAAATCAAAACAGCGCTGCCAAATCAACTCCAAATCTTCGGCCCATTGCAGGCATAGGTTGGACGTAATCAGATCAAAGCTTTCGGCTTTAAAAGGAAGTGCGACCGCGTCAGCCTGAACCATTTTGAATTCCGCTTCTCGCTCTCGGGCTTTATCCAGCATCCCTTCGGCAAAATCAATACCCACCACCAAACTTCCCGGAAAGAGATGATTTAACTTTGCAGTAAAATATCCAGTGCCCATCCCGATTTCCAAAACCGTAGGTTCAGGCACTGGAGACACGATCTGTTTTGCCAGATCGCGGCCAATTTCTTTATGTAACGAGGCCAGCATGTCGTATTGCATGGCGGCACCCGAAAAAGCGCGTTTGATTCGTCGGGTGATAAAATTAGTCGACATGACGGACTCCCTTAAAATCTTTGGCCAACAGCGAAGACTCTAGACTGGAAAGCAGAGAAACTTCTTTCCAAAAATCCTCCAAAACCTGATTAAATTCCTGAGGTTGACTTAAAAACGGAAAGTGGCCGCACCGCGCAAAAAGTTTAAGTCGTGCCGCAGGTTTCGTCGCCTGCAACTGCCGCGCGGAGGGCAAAGCACAAATTTCATCTTCTTCACCATTGACCAACAATACCGGCAATTGTAGCGCTTGCCACTCAGACGTTACATCCGTGGTTTCGATCATGCGCAAAAATTCCTCGGCAGCGCGTCGATCCGGAACAGCGTCTTGAGAACGAAACGATTCAAGCCATTTATACCGTTCACTCTCTCGCTCCTGACGCGTAAATAGCGAACGAAAAAAGATACGAACGATATTTGGATAATCCGAACGTAGTTGCGCCGCTAATTTGGCCAGCCGCGCCGGTGTTAAACCATAGGGAGAATCGGGCGGCAAAATAAAGTTGGGTAGCGCGCCCACCAACGTCAATGAGCGCGCGCTGCCCTTAAACAACGAAAGCATTTTTATCGCCGTTAACCCGCCCATCGAACTGGCCACGATATGCGCCTGTTTAATTCCCAGTTGCTGAATAATTTCCTGCAAATCCTTCGCCAGCGACCCCACATCCAGCGCATGAAGCCCCACGGCTAAAGCCTTGGTTTCCGGCGTAGGCGAATGAAAAGCACTGCGCCCATGCCCGGGAAAATCTACAGCAACGGTTTGATAATGCCGGCTAAAATATTCAACCTGCTGCGACCACACGCGACCGTTAACACCCCATCCATGTAAAAAGATAATGGCTTCGCCTTGACCGCGCACGTCGACAAACCATTCTCCCCCTGAAATTTTTAAATAAGGCATAGGGCTCGTCCAACCTCTTGTAAAGACGCAACTAAACGCTCTTGATCCTGTGCTGTATGCGTGGCCATCACCGTAATCCGTAAGCGAGCTGAATTAACTGGCACCGTAGGTGGTCGAATCGCCTGAACAAAAATACCTCGCTCCAGCAACCTTCGGGAAAACTCCACCGTCACCGCGGGATCCTTCAGAAGAATGGGCATGATCGGCGTTTGAGTATTCAATAAATCAAACCCTAATGACTGAATGTCTTGGCGTACAGCCACAACATTTTCCCAAAGCTTAGTCCGCAATAAGGGTTCTTCTTGAATGATTTTTAATCCTGCACGTGCCGCCGCTACAACCGAGGGCGGTAACCCGGTCGTGTAAATAAAACTTCGGGCGTTATTAATTAAACAATCGATCAATGGACGCGACCCACAAACATACGCGCCAAAAGCACCCGCGGCTTTACTCAGCGTTCCCATCTGGATGGCTATCTTTCCCTCAAGACCAAAATGCTCCACGGCTCCCCGGCCCTTTTTTCCCAAAACGCCCAACGCGTGCGCCTCATCAACCAGAACATCGGCTTCGTACCGGTTCGCTAAATCCACGATTGTGTCCAAGGGCGCAATATCACCTTCCATGCTGAACACACTGTCGGTCACAATCAGTTTTCTCGCGGCCACGGGAGCTTGGGCTAACATGGCCGCCAACGCCTCCATGTCTCCATGCGGATAACGTTTAAGCTCAGCCCGACTTAATAAAATACCGTCAAGCAAAGACGCGTGGTTTAATTTATCGCTAAATATAAAGTCCCGCGGACCATAAAGCCCCGCGATCACCCCGACGTTGGCCATATACCCCGAAGTAAAAAAAAGCGCGGCTTCGGTTCCCTTAAAATCCGCCAATTCTGTTTCCAGCCGCTGAAATTCATTCGCGTTACCACTAACTAACCGTGAAGCACCAGTGCCGAATCCATCCGCAGCCAAAGACTGCCGCGCGGCTTCCACTAAACGATGATCATGCGCGAGGCCTAAATAATTGTTCGAGCAGAAATTCACGACCCGACGACCATCAATCACCATCTCACGGCCAGCCGGCCCTTTAGCTGTCCGCAAATGACGACGTAAACCTTTGGCTTCAAGCTCTAATAACTGTTGTTCCCAATAAATATTATTCATGAATAACTCAGTTTAAAAAACAATATGCCCACTGTTGAGCGGAATCATCATCAATGCGCCCACGCCACCTCGCCCGCCATTTTCTTGACGATCAACCCGGTGTCCTGACGAATCAGCAATCCTCCATCGTCATCAATGTCCTGAGCTTCACCTTCTACAACACTGCTAGGATCCGTAATGCGCACCCGTCGGCCCAGTGTGATTGACAATTCCTTCCAGCGTTTTAAGACTGAAGAAAATCCTTCCTGCCCCAAAATGCCGTTCCAGCGTTCAAAACTACGCAACACTTCCTTCAAAAACTCAACCCGCGACAACGCCTGCCCAGATTCAATCTTAAGCGACGTCGAGCCTTGCGGCAATTGCGACTCCGGGGTATTCACGTTGACGCCAAAGCCAATCACCACAAATTTAACACGTTCCATTTCAGCGTTAAGTTCAGTCAGAATGCCCGCCAGTTTCTTTTTTCCAACGAGCAAATCGTTCGGCCATTTTATTTGCGCCGCAACTTTAGTCGAACTCCGCACGGCCTCGCACAGCGCCACTCCGGCCAATAGCGTCAATTTCGCCACGTCGTTAGGACCCAAGGAAGGTCTTAGTATCAGCGACCCATAGATTCCCTTCCCCTTAGGAGAAACCCACGAACGGCCTAAGCGGCCACGGCCCTTGAGCTGCGTCTCCGCGCAAATCAATGTCCCGGCGGCAGCCCCCTCCAATCCATGACGAAATGCTTCATCCATCGTCGAAGAAACGACTTCTTCATAAATAATTTTCCGACCCATCGTGCGGGTGCCAAGCTGGTACTGGATTTCCCACGGGAACAGGCGATCGGGCGTTGTTAAAAGCTGATAACCCAAATGCGGAACCGCCGCAATGTCATACCCGAGGCGACGCAATTCCTGAATATATTTCCAAACAGCCGTCCGACTTATTTTTAGCGACGAACTTAATTCTTCTCCAGATAAATAACCCGGAGAGACTTTTAATGCATTAACAATGTCAGCGTACATAAGCCACTCGTGGAATTAAAAGTAAGGGTATTTAAATAGCGCGCAATCGGCGAATCATCGGTGGAAGTTCAGTAAGCAAGAAATCAACATCGTCCCCTGTTGTCCAGCGGCCGATACTTAAACGCAGCGAACCAAAAGCTTGGGCTTCGTTGAGACCGATTGCCAGTAGCACGTGGGACGGTTTCATCGCTCCGGATGTACAGGCAGAACCCATCGAGGCAGCAACACCCACCATGTCCAAACTCATAAGCAGCGACTCACTCGACACGCCTTCAAACGAAAAATGAGCGTTGTTGGGAAGCCGTTGAGTTAAATCACCATTAACGATCACTCCGTCAATAGACGCGGGAATAGCTTTTAGAATTCGATCACGCAATTGAATTTGCATTTTAGCTTCTTCGGTCATCAAT
The DNA here is from genome assembly GCA_964464475.1 of uncultured Planctomycetales bacterium. Lineage (GTDB taxonomy): Bacteria > Omnitrophota > Gorgyraeia > Zapsychrales > JAHFFX01 > CAYXGG01. Next base: position 15,028 of record CAYXGG010000025.1, read on the forward strand.
TCTTGGCTCAATTCAACCGCTTTCCCTAAGCCAACAATACCGGGAACGTTGTGCGTGGAAGCGCGTCGCCCGGATTCTTGATCACCGCCCAACATATAATGGACCACTCGAGATCCTTTGCGTAAAAACAACGCCCCCACCCCTTTGGGCCCGCAAAACTTATGCGCCGATAGCGACAGACTGTGACAATTCAAACGCTGCACATCCACGGGGATATGTCCGACGGTCTGGACCGCATCCACATGAAAATGAATTCCCCGTTCTTGAGCCAGCTCACCGATTGGCGCCAAGTCCTGAATGGTTCCAATCTCGTTACTGGCGTGTAACACCACGACCATAATCGTCTGGGAGTTAAGTACCGATAACAAATGCTCCCGGTCAAGCAACCCCTGACGATTAACTCGAACCTTCTGTATCTGAAATCCTTCCGCTTCCAAATAAGCCAACGGTTTTAAAACAGAACTGTGCTCCAATGCGCAAACCGCGATATGGTTACCTTTTGACTTTAACGCCCGGGCCACACCGAGTAGGGCGTGATTATTGGCTTCCGTCCCGCTTGAGGTAAATATGATTTCGCTAGGCTTGACGTTTAGAAGTTTGGCCAAAGTTTCCCGGGACTGCTCAACCGCCTGACTGGCTTCACGTCCGGGCGTATGGGGGCTCGAAGGATTCGCATACTGATCGAAAAACCAAGGCTGCATGGCCTCAATCACCCGGGGATCCGTCGGTGAAGTCGACGCGTAATCAAAAAATCGTCTTTTGTAATTTTGATTCATTTTTTTTACTTTGGACACTAATGCTCAGTTATTTTTGCGCCCCATGGTAACTTTTTTTATTTTTATTGTCAACCTGGTTTCAGGGAAGAGTTAACACTTCCCTAGATCAACAAACTCCGCCCAAAAATTAAGAAATAGTTGGCGAACAATTACCGAATAGCATACTGCCATTTCCTTCCCCAATAACGGCAAAATCATCATTCAGTACCGCTCCTTCTATAAGCCAAAGGTCGCCGAATGGGTTGACAAAGAAAATGGTCGATGATATATTGGCACAGCTTTTTAGCAGTTCATTCATAAATAGTTAAGCAATCTTATGGAGCATGGGGCGCGGTACTTGAAGCCCCCATTACAAATTTCTGAATTTCTTTGCAATTGAGAAGATCAGGGCTGCCCTCGTTATTCTAAATTAATCTAAGGTAACGAGGACTGCCCCAAACTTTTCCAAAATTTCTTTAAAAATTATTGTTGTTTGGGGCTGTAGCTCAGTTTGCCCCGCCATTGTTATTATTTTTTACGGTAGACGGTAGGCGGGATCCCGCCTCCTTTAATTATTATTTAGAAACGGCGGGAGGAGAGCGCTGTTGTCCCGCTCGGTAACGGTTCTTTATATTATTCGTAATTTCTGGGGCTGTAGCTCAGTTTGGGAGAGCGCCTGCATGGCATGCAGGAGGTCAGGGGTTCGACCCCCCTCAGCTCCACCAAAAATAATTTAGAGTAGTCAAACGAAAACAGTTCACTCTAAAGCAGAATAATTACTTTCAACAGCCGGTGACAAACCCGCGCCATCAACAGCTCATTGAGATTACCGATCGAGTTCGCACACTCGGCGGCATAAAAATTATTGGCATCCTGGAAATCCTGATAGGCGGGGTAACGTTGTTGTCCCTCTTGATTTCCTCGGCGTTTGGCAATAATGCCAAGAGCCCCAACGTTTTTATGTTCGTCGCGATCACCGGAACAATTTCGACGCTTCTAGGCCTCGGGATGTTAAAGTTAAATCGCGCCGCTTACGATTTATTGATTTATTTTTCTTCCGTCATTATTTTAACTAAGTTCTTATTGTTCGCGGACATCATCCAGCTGCACGGCGCTTTAACCGCTTGGTTCCCGTCACCTTTTAAAAGCTGGATCTCGATCATTTATCACGCATGGGTCATTTATTACCTCTGTTTACCGGAAATTAAGAAACAATTTCCCGACTGACCTAAAATTTTCTAATCTCGCCTAAATTTTGCTGGAGTGGCGGAATGGCATACGCGGCGGTCTCAAAAACCGTTGAGGTTACACTCGTGAGGGTTCAACTCCCTCCTCCAGCATTTATTTTTAACGTGCATAAATTGTGTCCCGATTAAATAACTAATAAAAATAAGCATATAGCCAAAAATAATAACTGATGTTAGCATAGGTTCGTTAAATCTCAGCTTCACAAAAATCATCATTAATTTAAGCTTGTTATCAAATCTATCTATAAGATATACTCATTTCAAAAGGAAAAACTTATGGGTGATATATTACTTACCAGATCGGGCAGGTTATTTGCCAGGCCTTCATTCTTAGAAGGTTATGCTAGAGCTATTGATATTGGCGCAACTCTAAATGAATACAATAAGAATAATACTCCCGAAGAAGCTGATGCTGCAGCAATTCGAAGCGATTGGCAGGCTGTAGGAGATAGCATAGAATTTGCAATAAATAAAATTTCTTCGGAGATTTCATAGATTGTCTGCACAGCAACCCCCTCAAAATAAAAATTACCCAGTTTTCATTGAAGCTCAGCATCATTCTGGCCCTATCCCACCGCCAGCCATGTTGGATCAATACGAGAAAATTATTCCTGGCTCGGCAGAAAGAATACTTAAAATGGCTGAGCACCAATCCGCCCATAGAATCAAACTAGAATCCCAAGTAATTTCCACTGATACCAGGAACTCAACAATTAGGTATCATCTCTGCGTTAATAATAACACTTGGAACTCTTCTACTAGCAGCTTATGCAATAACATTGGGACAAACAGTTGCTGGTGGATTTTTAGGGGCATTAGGAATTGGTAGCATTGTAGGGGCCTTTATTTATGGAACTCGTAACCGTCAAAACGAACGAGAAAAACGCTTCAATAAATAAGACCCTTCCTAAAATACTTTCCTGCGCTATACCCCGTCTAGAAAACTAAAATTTATTTAAAAACCATCTGAAATTCTGCACAAACAGGACGCTAAATCAATAATGCGATCCCACACTATTCCATTGTTATTATTCGCATTTAGTTTAACACTACGCCTTTTTCTCATGAGCAAAGGGCCCTACCATGGCGACTGCCTTTTCTTGGCCATGGCAGCAAAAGAATTCTTAAATACACATCAACTTACCTTCTATTTTGGCACCGGGTATCCGCTGATGATTTTGTTGGGCGCTCTGATGTTAGCCATGTTGAAAATAGGCGGCATGACCGACCCCGTCTTTGCGCTCAACCTCCTCAGCGTCATTTGTGGCTCTTTATGCGTACCGATGATTTATTTAGTCACGCGCAAACTAACCGATCAAAAAACCGCTTTATTTAGCTCGCTGTTGCTTAATATCAATCCTATCTTCCTAGGGATATCTACCTACGGCATCAGTCATAGCGTGGTTTTGTTGCTGGTCTTAGTCGGCATCTACTTATTGATTCAGCATGCTCATCGACCCCAAGCGCTCATGCTTTGTGGCTTAATCTTAGGACTATGCGGTGCGGTGCGAATACAAGACATGGTCATACTGTTGGTTCCTTTTACTTATCTATTCTTTACAACTACAACCGCATCGCCTAATCGCACAAAAAAATTCCTGGCTTTCCTCGCGATCCTTCTGTTCACAACTCTGTTATTTTACATACCTTTCTTTTTCCCGAACCAGTTGAATCAAACGCTCACAACTCTTAAAGATTCTTTTTCTTTAACCGGAAACAATTACCAGCTTTTTTCTCTTTTACCCTTACAAGCTTCCGTTAATCACTTATTCATAGCTTTGACTCCCATCGGATTTTTGCTCAGCATAGTAGGATTAATATTTATAGTAAAACTTAACCACCGACTAGCCATCTTTCTTTTGTTATGGATTATTTGCCCCTTAGCTCTTTACGGAAATATGATTTCTCTCGCACCTAGATACTTAACGATCCTTCAACCGCCATTTATTATCGCTGGTAGCTATGCTCTGTCTCGCTTGCTGAATCAAGGACGAGTAGGGAGTTGGGCTACGCTAGGGGGATTTACTCTGATCGCTTGCTTATCCTTACAAAGCATTCTTCCCTTGGTCACGTTTCGCCATCAGCACGCATTGATGGTTGACTTTGCCCACTGGGTTGCGGCCAACACCGAACCCAATGCGGTGATCATCACGGTAGACCATAATCATTTCTTAGAATTCTATAGTCAGCGTCGCTCACCGCGGCGTCCAGCCAACGACTTCACCTTAAATGAAAAAAACATACGCGATTTCCGAGAACAAATAAAAGACTGGCTTAACGACGGCATACCGGTTTATATCACAAGTCCCGGACTCTACGCCTACAACGCGCAAAAAAAATTCTCTACAATGATATTAGCTAATTTTAAATTGCGTTCCGTGGGTGAGAAAATAGTAGAAGATTGGTACCTGGGAGAAATCTATGAACGCATCGGCCCCTACGAACTACTTCAAATCACTGGGTTAAGGACACCGTCATAATTCTAAAACTCGGCCATTGATTAATTAATCAGCTTGTCTCTTAAACTCACCACCTGCTTGTCTCGTATTCAAAATCATCACCACTTTATTCTTTGTATGTTACACTCAATCGTTATGCAGTTGCTTCTCCGGCTCATGTCAATGTCGCCAAGCAGCCACTGACGTCATTTCCTAGACAGATCATTAGCGGGCGCTGAAAATCTACCTGCTACCGAGGAATATTGTATCGTGAATACAAATTCTATCACTACACCATGGCGACCAACCCACTTAATACCTTGGGCCTTATTTTTTATCAGCTTTTTTATTAGAATTTCCCTCATCAGCCTCGGGCCTTATCATCTGGACTGCCTGGAGTTAGCCCTGCGGGCCCAACGTTCCTTTGAAATAGGAGAATTGATCACCCCCTGGGGAGGCGGGTATCCACTGGTGGTCATTAGTGCCATTATCTTCCAACAGGCCACCAAACTTTTAGGCAACACGGATCCGGTCCTGGCCGTCAACCTCATGAGCGTCACCATAAGTTCCGCGTCGATTATCATTTTCTATCAGGTAGCTTTACGGCTCTTTTCCCCAACGGCAGCCATTTTTGCCAGCATCATTTATGCTTTTACTCCCATCTATTTAGGCGTCTCGACTTACGGCAGCACGCACCCCATCGCCGTTTTCTTTTTGCTTGTCGGAATCCTTTACACACTAATATTTCAGGAAACCCTCCGGTGGCGCCATTTAGTGCTAGCGGCAGTCAGCTGGGGAGGACTCGGTTCGGCCAGAGAACAAGACCTTATTTTAATGATACCCCCGATTGCCATGCTTTTTTTCTATTCTCCCGGATTAAAAAGCACGGGTCTTTTCAATCAAACCAAAATTTCTTGGCGATTCACTCGTTTCATCATCGCAAGCGGCCTATCCTTATTAACCGTAATTCTCTTTCATCTGCCGATACTGCTAAGAAAAGATCACAATGGCTACTTTGCCCAGCTAAATTCCTTCATCAACGTTGGGATGACCCAGAATTTTCAAGGCTTCTTATCTCCTTTTTTGAAGCTGCCTTTAGCTCATCTTGAATTTAATTTCACTTATTTGGGACTTTTGTTGGCGATGCTCGGAGCATTTTATTGTTGGAAAAAATCAAAAACACTCTTTATATTTTTGCTTCTATGGATCATTTGCCCGCTTAGTTTTTATGGTAACATTCAGACAACCGCTCCACGATTTTTGAACATCTTTATCCCCGCAATTTGTCTTTGGCTAGGTTCTGGCCTAGAAAAAATAAACCAATTTAAAGCCCCGGTGCGTCACCTGGCCATCGCCTTGTTCGGTTTACAAATTTACTTAAGCCTGATGTCAATTTATCCCACGCTGCATTTCCGGCACCAGCATTCCAGTCTTATTGATTACGCGCATTGGGTCGGTGAACGCACCGAAGAAAACGCTTTTATCATCGGCCAAGACCACAACTCCTTCTTTGAATATTACGCGCACCGGCAGGTTCTGGTCCGGCCAGCAAACTCGATTCACATCAACCCAGAAGCCATTGAAGACTTTCGCAACATTATTATTAATAAACTATCATTAGGTCATTCGATCTACATTATTTCTCCGGCGCTGTACAACTATGATCCCCAAAAAGAATTCCAAGAAATGATGTTCGTTAATTTTAATATTGTTCCCCTGGATACTAAAACCGTTGAGCACTGGTATTTTGGGGAAATCTACTTAGGGACTCATCAATTCACGTTGTACAAAGTGGAAATAAGAACTTGAATGTGCCTTATTGCCATTCGTGACCTGACCTGGTAAACTTTCATCAACAAAGGAGCCCTCGATGACTATCCCCATGACCGGTTTTTCTTTAATTTTCTTAAGTCTGATTTTGTCGGCATCTGTAACTTTCGCTCAGAATACCGCTACAGCTTCACCCAATTCCGCACCCCTGCAAATCATCACGCTGCAAGATGGATCACAAATCAAGGGCCATTTGGTAGGTGTTCAGGGAGATAATTACATTGTAGATAGTGGTTCGATGGGGCAATTGCTCATTAAAATGACCAACGTGGCCAGCATCACCAATCCGCAATTAAGCGCTCCCGCTGTGCCCAGCCAGGCACCGGTTGCGGCAGTAGGATTTCCCAGCGCTCCGAAAGGAGCAGGAAACCTCAATGAGAATCAGCAACAAATCCAGCAAATGCAGCAACAAATCCTAAAAGATCCGGCCCTGATGGCAAACATTCAAAACCTCGCCCAAGACCCCAGCTTCATGCAATTACTGCAAGACCCGGAACTGATGAAAGCCATCATGTCGTACGATATGGAGTCTGTGCAAAAGAACCCCAAAGTGCAAGCCCTCATGTCTCATCCCAAAATGCAGGAAGTGCTGCAGGAAACGGGCCAGTCTTTAGGGGTCCAGCAATAATCGACCCGACCCTTCAGCAACTCTTGACTCTCTCTTTGTCTCCAGTCAAAAAAAGTCAGCAAAAGCTGTAGCTTCTAATACCGAGCTTTGAAAAATACTCGCGGTTCTATTTAGGATCGTGCTCTTGATGGGTATTCCGATCTTTATCGATTTTTCCCGACTGTTCCGACTTAATAAATTCTTCGGGATTCTTTTTAAAAGCCTTTAAACAATCCATACTGCAAAACAAATACTTCTTACCTTTGTATTTATAAGAAAAAGAAAGAGCCTCTGTTGCTTCTTCCGGCCCACAGAGAAGACAATATTTGTGAGCGACTTCACCACTTGCTTCTTGTTTCGTTATGCTTATTTCTGGAGATTTAACCTTTGTACTCTCTTCGGCCAAAGCATATCCAAAATTGAATAATAAAACGGCTAGCCCTAGTGTAATAACTCTTAACTTCATGTATCCCTCCTGTTTTAATTGGATGGTTAATTAGAAATTATCCCCTAATCCTTATCCCAAATTTTGCGGGTAAGCGTATACGATACAAAGAATCATTCAGGCAAAAAACTTAAGATTAACCCTGAACCGACCCGTCGAAGGCGGGGCTGATTCAGTCCTTCGGGTGCCTGCCCGTCTCGCTTATGGCGAGCCGAGGAGAACCGACAGGCAGAGATTTTACAAAACAAAATCCGGGGTTATATCTCTTGGGCAATAGAAATTTTTTCATCTTTTTGGTGAAAAATCTTGTAAAGAACAGGCAATACAATCAATGTTAAAATTGTTGAAGAAAGGATTCCTCCAATGACAACAGTGGCCAGAGGCCTTTGCACTTCTGCGCCTCGACCAGTGGCTAAAGCCATCGGAACAAAACCCAAGGACGCAACCAATGCCGTCATAAGAACCGGCCGTAATCGAGCCAGGGCACCTTGAATAATGGCTTCATCTAAGGATTTTTCTTCCCGAAGTTTCTTGATAAATGAGATCATAACCAATCCATTTAATACCGCAACGCCCGACAGAGCAATAAAACCGACTCCCGCAGAGATAGACAGAGGAATACCTCTTAACCAGAGAGCGGTAATTCCTCCCGTTAAAGCCAAAGGAACCCCGCTAAAAACAATTAAGGAATCCTTAAACGAACTTAAACTTATAAAGAGCAGAATAAGAATTAACGTTAACGCTAATGGAACAACAATACTTAGCCTTTGAGCGGCAGAAATCATCTGTTCAAATTGCCCTCCCCAATCCGTCCAGTACCCAGGGGGAACCTTGACTCCTTTTTCAATCTCTTGTTGTGCCTGTGCGACAAAGGAACCAATATCACGTCCCCTAATATTTGCTGAGACCAAAATTCTACGTTTACCATTCTCTCGGCTAATTTGATTTGGGCTGGGCGCCAGTTTAAAATCAGCAACTGAACCTAATTGGATGAAATTAGTTTTTGAAACAATTCCTGGATGAGGGCTTGATTCCCTATCTTCCTTTCGGAGAGGAATCGGTATTCTCTTAAGGGCTTCGATATCACTCCTAATTTCTTCAGGAAGACGAACAATCAATTCAAAGCGCCGGTCACCTTCAAAAATCTGTCCAGCTTCTTTTCCACCAATGGCAATTTCAATAGCTTCCTGAACATCCCCCATATTAAGACCATAGCGCGCCAACATTGGTCGATTAATGTCAATCGTCAGCATCGGTAGCCCGGAAACTTGTTCGACTTTCACATCCGCCGCCCCTTTCACAGAATTTAATATTCCGCCAATTTCCTGAGCCGTAGAAAGCAGCACCTTTAAATCATCACCGAAAACTTTAACAGCAACATCACTTCTTACCCCGGAAATTAATTCATTAAAACGCAGTTCAATGGGTTGAGTAAATTCATAGGCATTCCCAGGCACTTCTTTAACCGCCTTTTCCAGAGCTTGCACTATGTTTGCTTTAGAACGTTTTGGATCAGGCCACTGAGACCGCGGTTTTAGAATAATAAACGTATCCGCGACATTGGGAGGCATAGGATCAGAGGCAATCTCCGCCGTCCCGATTTTAGAAAATACGGTTGCGACCTCAGAAAACTGCATAATTCTTTTCTCAACGCTTTTTTGCATGGTGACCGCCTGAGAAACACTGATACCGGGAAGGCGAACCGCCTGTAAGGCAATGTCTCCCTCATCTAGAGTTGGAATAAACTCTCGCCCCATTCTGCTTGTCAGAATAATCGTTAAACCCGTCAGAATAAGTGCCGCGATTACAATGATTTTTTGATGCCCCAAAGCCCAATCAAGAACAGGACGATAAACTTTCTTAGAAAATATCATGACCGGCAGCTCTTTTTCAGAAATGTCTTTCCTTAAAAAAGCAGCAACCATAGCCGGAATAAAAGTAACAGAAAGGATCATCGCGCCAACTTGTGCCATAATGACGGTTAAAGCCATTGGAATAAACATTTTTCCTTCAACACCCATCAACGTAAGAATCGGCAGATAGACAATCATGATAATCAGCTCTCCGAAGATAGTGACGCGTCTCACTTCGCTTGAAGCCGATTGAATAATCTGCTGTCGTTCCAAAAGACTAAGAGCCCGACCTAGGCGGCGTCGCTCTTGAGATATTCTCCGAATGCAATTTTCAACAATAATAACAGCACCATCAACGATAATTCCAAAATCAAGTGCCCCTAGACTCATAAGATTGGCACTGATCCCTCGATGGACCATCCCCGTGATGGTAAATAGCATCGACAAGGGAATGATCATGGCCGTTATGAGGGCCGCCCTAATATTTCCTAAGAAAAGAAACAAAATAACAATGACCAGAAGAGCCCCAATACTCAAATTCTCTTGAACAGTATGGATGGTCGCATCAACCAAATTCGTACGGTTATAAACCGTTCTCGCCACAACTCCTGGAGGAAGAGTCCGGTTGATTTCTTTCATTTTCTCATCGACGGCTTGCGAAACTACCCGGCTATTTTGACCAATTAACATAAAAACCGTTCCAACAACAGCTTCCCGTCCATCAACCGTGGCGGCTCCAGTCCGCAGCTGTTTTCCTTCAATCACCTGGGCAATATCCTTGATATAGATCGGAACGCCTTCCTGCTGCCCGACAATAATTTGCCGTATTTCATCAATGGCGCCAACCTGACCAGGAGCGCGTATCAAATATTGTTCACCGGCACTCTCAATATACCCGGCTCCAATATTTTTATTATTTCTTTCCAAGGCCTCGACAATGTCATGAAACGACAAACCATGAGCAATCAAACGTTCAGGATAGGGAGTGACATGCAATTGCCTTTCATAACCCCCAATCGAATTGACCTCCGTGACGCCGGGTACACTGCGTAGCTGCGGCTTAATGACCCAATCCTGAATTGTCCTTAGATCAGTAGAGGTATATTCCTGTCCATCGGGTCGTTTAGCACCAGATTTAGCTTCAACCGTCCACATATAGATTTCACCTAAACCAGTAGAAATAGGCCCCATCATCGGGTCAATCTCTGGAGGAAGGTTTCCTTTCGCCTCCTGAATCCGTTCATTGACCAACTGTCGTGCAAAATAAATATCGGTCCCATCCTTAAAAATGACCGTTATTTGAGACAATCCGTAACGGGAGAGAGATCTTGTCTGCTCCAGATTAGGCAAACCTGCCAGGACTGTTTCTAAAGGGAATGTGATTCGCTGTTCGACTTCAAAAAGCGAGAATCCGGGCGCTTGGGTATTGATTTGGACTTGAACATTGGTGATGTCAGGAACAGCGTCAATAGGAAGGCGCTTAAAACTTAAAACACCAATGAAAATCAGAGATACTGTAGCTGCAACAATAAACCATTTCTGTTGTATTGAAAATCGTATCAGCTTTTCAAGCATAGATTCCTCCAATATGAAGTCGCTGCTCCATAGGAAATTTCCTGAAAATTAATGACCGTGGGCGCAGCCACCGGTAATTTCACTTTCTAAAATTTTTGATTTTATAATGTAAGCCCCGTCCACAACAACAGTATCTCCCGCGTTAATTTCTCCTTCGACCCAGGATTGCTTATTACTGGCGAACTTAACTTGAACTTCAGTTGCGGTGAAGGACTCGTGATCATCTTTTATAAAAACCATGCTTTTCCCGGCAATATTTTGAATCGCATCAGAAGGAACCATCAAATGGACTTGATCATCTTCAAGAGCGATCTCGCCCCGAATAAACATGCCTGGTTTAAGCAAAAGTTTCTGATTATCAACTTGAGCCCGAATTTTAATCGTAAAACTGGCCTCATCGACTTGAGGAGAGATAAAAACAATCTTCCCTTCAAAAATTTGGTTTGGGTAGGCAGTTGAATAGACTAAGACTCGTTGACCCTTTTTAATTTTCCCAAGGTCGTTCTCATAGACATCAAAATTGGCAAACAACGTGGATAAATCGGCAATGATATGAGTCGGAGAAACGGTATCGACATTTTTACCGACTTCATCAAAATCCGCGACCACAACCCCAGATATCGGCGATTTAACTTCAATCCGCTCTTTGCTTAATTTACTTTCAATAACGCAAAGCACTTGTCCATTCACAACCGTTGTTCCAAGGGGAGCTGGGCATTCTTTCACTATCCCGGATTCCGGAGAAAACACTTCAACAGTGTCCTCGACATTCTGGGCGATCCTTCCTGTCACAGTAACCTTCTCGGTGAGGTTAGATGATTCAATTTTCATGGTTGTCAGTTCAATTAATTTCTGCGTCTCAGGAGAAATGTCCAATGAAACGCCGGAATAGTCCTCTTGTTCATGATCCTCACCTTTTTTTTGATCATACCCCTGATGATCATCCTGCGCGTTCAAAAGTTGATAAGACAATATAAAAGTTATTAAGGCAGCTAAAAGTGTTCTGAATATTTTCATTTTAAAAAATCCTCCTGTCTTAATGACTGCGACAAAAACACTTCGAGTTCACTGATACTGCGACTTAAATTAAACAGGGCCTGATAATAATTTACTTTGGATTGAGTTGCCGTCCTGGTCTGGTCTAAATAATTCAAGAAATCAATTTTCCCCTCGCTGTAACGCAAATTCGCCAACCGCAACAACTCGTCCGCCTCTTCTAAGGTTCTCTTGGCGATATCCAATTGTTTGCAGTGAAGATCCGCCTTCAAATAGGCTTCATAAATCTCCAAGGAAGCTTGCTCGCGCAACGCTTTAACTTTTTGTTCTTGAATTTCTTTCTGGGCTTTGGCCTTTTTGACTTCACCTTGATTAAGATTCCAAATTGGAATGCTGATGCCTACCAAAACAGCATAATCATCCTTGTCTTCTTCATCAATACGTTTAAACCCCAGATAATAAGAAGGTAGACGATTTAAATGTTCTTTAAGTAAGGTTTTCTTTTTGACATCTAATTCCAAGTCCGCCATTTTGATATCCGGTCTGTTGGCAAAACCCAACCCCTTAATCTCTTCAAAGGTCAAGGAAAGCTCCTCTTCTTTCAACTCCTCCACCACTTCAAACTCAGTTTCCATCGGGCGGCCTAACCATAAATTGAGACGCGCTTGGTCGACCTGCAATTCCTTCTGTACGGTTAAGAAATCATTTTCAGCCTTTAACAATTCAATTTTAGCGCGCTGAAAGTCGTTTTTGAGCGCTTGGCCGGAGTTGTACCGCAGTTGAACCCGACTAAAAAATTGACGCATAGCTTCCAAGCTCTGAGAGGCAAGTTCAATTTCCTTTTTATGAAGGATAATTTCTGAGTATGACTGCCGGATGTTTAAATATATTTCCATCCATACAGACCTTAACTGCTCCTCTTGTATTTTTACTTCTTCGGAGGCGATCTTGCCATTAAGAAACCACACTCCTAAAGGATCAAAAGGCTGTTTAATCTCCAAACTGTCGAGATTAATTTTTCGTTCTTCATCCCCATTTTGCTTTAGTCCCCCAAATTCAAATTCTGCTTCAGGGTTTTGAAGGGTCCTGGCCGTGATCAAATCTCCCTTTGATCCTTCAATCAATTTCCGAGCTTCCATCATCTTTGGATTAGCTCGATAAGCCTGCTCCAACGCCTCACGAAACGTTAATTTTTCTAAGGCCGCTGCAGGGGTTTGATTTTGATCAGCAAAAGTAAACCGAAATGGACTAAAAAGAATCAACAAGCCGAGCGAAATCCCACTATAAATTTGCGTACGCATAGTTCATCCCTTTATATTTGATAAAGACACTGACTCAATGAGTTGAAGAGAAAAAATATTAGGCAGAAACTACCGGGGGACGCTTCAAGGTATCCAAGGATGGATTTTGATAAAAGAATGGTTCATTAACTACGAAAGAATTGACAACCGAAGAGAAAATAATCTGCGTAGGTTGATTAAGGGTGACGGCGCTGTGGCAAACCGCGTTACAAACAACGACGCAATCATGAGCCGATTCATCCGGATGATCACAGCAGAAGCCGTCCAGCGGCAACAGGGACATTAAAAGCAGGGCGGCAATAACAATTCTTAGAATTGACAACTTCATGCTGAAATAATAACACATAAATTTAGAATTCAACTATCTTTATTTTTTGCAACTTTATGTTCATGCCTCAACTGCCCGCACGCAGCTGCGACGTCTCTCCCTCGAGGCATGCGTACCGTCGCGTGAATCCCTAGTTCCAAAAGACGCGTCTGAAACGCAAGCATTTCGAGCTTACCCGGCGGCTTATGATCGAACTCCGTAACCGGGTTGTAGGGAATCAAATTCATTTTACAAATGAGGCCTTTTAACAATTTGCTTAAAGCTTGGGCCGCCTTCTCCGTACAAGTTACATTCTGAATCAGAATATATTCGAAAGTGATTTGGCGGTTGGTTTGAGCGACATAGTCGCGGCAGGCTTGAATCAGCTCAGCAATGGGATACTTTTTATTGACCGGCATCAAGACGTTACGCGAATCGTCATCAAACCCATGCAGAGAAATCGCCAGTTCAATCTGAATATTCTCTTTAGCGAGCTCGCGGATCTTTGGAACCAGACCAACCGTAGACACCGTGATGTGCCGGGCGCCAAGATTGATAGCTTTATCCGAATTAATCAAACGAATGGATTTAAGTAAATTAGCGTAGTTATCCAGCGGCTCTCCGGTTCCCATAAACACGATGTTGGACAGCGGTCGCTCGTGCTGTAACGATTCTTCGCGTACGTGCAGCACCTGGGCCACGATTTCCGCGCATGTCAAATTACGCGACCAGCCTCCGATCCCGCTCGCGCAGAAACGGCAACCAAATTTACATCCTGCCTGTGTTGAAATACACGCCGTAGTTCGCGTTTTAGTAGGAATCAGCACGCTTTCAATCTTTTCCTGATCACTCAGATTAAAAAGAAACTTCG
>CAYXGG010000026.1:0-25023 GCA_964464475.1 uncultured Planctomycetales bacterium
TTGTTTTTTATTAGGTTTGGAAAGGGGTTCTTTGTATACATAGGTGCCTCATTAATTACGCAAGGCAATTTTGAACGTTGAGGTCGCAGACATCGTGCGACCTTTAAGAGTATTTTTTGTTGCGATGATATTTATTTCTAAAGTGGACGAGCTCGCAGATTGCCGTCTAAATTGCAGTGTGGAGATATTGGTGGCCAGAGTTCGGGTGTTGCCGCCAGAAACGCGACGGAGTTCTAAAGACCCGGTGCCTCCTCGTTGAAAAGTAATCGTGTCGGCTGACCAGCTGACGGAGCCACTAGAAACACCTGCCGGGGTTCGAAAAGTGATGGTGGAATACCAAGTTCCATCCGCGGGAACATTAGTGATGGTTGATGCTCCGGCGGCAAGGAGATCCTGTTTCATCCACTCCATGGCTTTGCGGGCTTCTTGTTGCGTCTCGATTTGGGCGCTGGAGTCCATCCAAGTATTGGACCCGGATAAAAAGAGCATCAGACAAGCTCCTAAAAGGACAGAAAAAAGTAAAACAGTGATCATCACTTCCGGCAGAGTCATCCCGGACGTGCTTGCTACGGGACGTTTACTCAACACAGTAGATTTGGATATAAATAATTTAGTCATGTTATCTTTCCGCTAATAAACTCATTATTTTGACAGGTGAATCTAGCTTGCTATTGGCATTGGTGTCTTCTCCGGCATCCAGAACACCATCTAAGTCCGTATCTTCTCCGACGATTCTTCCTTTTCGGGTTTGAAAGCTTACCATAATTTCAATTTGTAATAAGTCGGTGTTTGTTGAATCAAGATAAATAATGCCTTTGCCTGTTGTTAGCGTGGGGGTAAAGGTGTTTCCGGGCGTTCCTCCCGAAGCGTAATCAGTTGTAATGTTCGCGTACGTGGAGCTACGGATTTCTTCCATTTTCGCTTGCGCTTCGGTTATGGCTGCCGACATGTCTTTGGACATGGCAGAAAGGTCGGAAGTGTAGATAAACAGTTGTATTAGGCCGGCAATGACAATAACTAGAATTCCTGCCGTGATGAGAATTTCGGCAATGGAATAACCTGACTGATTGGTTATTGGTGAACGAGTGATAAGATTTTTATTTATTTTCATAGAGTTAATTTTAACCTTATTTTCTAAGCCGCTTAAGCTAAATTCTATTTTTTTACAAATCTTAGGTGATGCTAGTAAATTTAATGGGCCTGGTCCTTAAAGTATCTTAAGGACCAGGCCCTAAATTCACACCTAAACAAAATTGTTGTCCTGCTACAGGTGAGCTGACACGGTGGTGCTTTCTAAATAAATTTTCTAGAAAGCGACCTTTTTGTTTCGGCGGCTAGGCTGTCCTTAAATTGATGAGGACCCTGTGGCTTTGCCCCAGCTTCGTCAAATACTGATGTCTTTGACTTCGCTGAGCCTGGCGAAGCTTAACATGAAAGCTATTAAGCCTTGCCAGGGTCCCCAGGTTACCCTGGGTTTGCCTTTATCGTTCAAACTACTAATGTAAGTATAAGCGGTAATGACTTGAAAAGCTATGCCGATGCAACAATATGAAAGTTAAGGGGTTATGACTTTTAGTTGGGGAGCTTTAGTTTCTTTGGGAGGAATCAGATTTCCCCCTAGGTCATAGTAGAATTCCGCTCGCAGCGAGCCATCGGTGTTATAAGATTTCTTGAATCCAGGATCGGTGGAAAGCGTCATATTCCATTCAAATTTCATTTTACCATTAGGATAATATAGTTTTCCTATGCCGATTTCCTTGTCTCCAGGGTAAGGTCGAGCGTCTTCCCAGTTTTGCTCAAAGCGAATTTGGCCATCGTGGTAGAATTCTTTATAGTTTCTAAGTTTGCCGTTACGGTAAAAGGCTTCAGATTGGACTTTTCCGTCTGCATAATACCCTTTTTCAAACCCATTCTTTTTCCCCTCCAGGAAAATAGTTTCTCCCTTAATATTATTAAAATCGTCAATAAATTCGACCGGTCCATCCGGAATTTTACCTATCTCTTCCACGGTTCCATCTTTGGCAATGGTTTGTCGTGCGATTTCTTTGCCATCTTTGTAAAACTGATGGATGACTTCGTCCACGCCGCGAAGGACTTGGGTTTTTAAAATCACTTTCCCCTGACTTTCTTCTCGGATATCTGCAGGCGCTTCTGGATCCAACATGGGGGTGGGGAGGCTGGCTTGTTTAAATCTTTCGATAGTCTGCGGAGCGATGGGGATAGGGGCCTCATCCTGGGTGGGTAGAGGCACGGTACGACTAAATAAATTGGTCAAGCTACCAATCACAATCAGAAGAGAGAAAATAATGATGACTCTTTCTAGATTTTTCATGGGCTCATTTTAGGGGAGCAGCAAAATCAAAACAAGCAAAAGAAAATCTATCTTCTGAGGATTCTTTGCTAGAATAGGGGCTAATTTAAGTGCCCCTTTCAAGCCTATTAAGAAAGGGTTAATAATTCAGACAACTTATGAAAATTCCGATCCTCGTTTTTGATTTTGACGGTACGATAGCCGATACCCACCATTTCATTGTCCAAATCAGCAATCAGTTAGCGAAGGAATACAACTTTTCCCAAATGACTTCGGAAGAAGCGGAAATGCTGAAGGACAAAACAACTCAGGAGATTATCAAGCACTTGAACGTTCCTTTTCTCAAAATTCCGGCTATTTTGGCCAGAGCCAAACTGGAATTCTCAAAAGGCGTAGACGCGCTCAGCCCATTTGCGGGATTAAAGGAGATCCTTTGGGATTTGAAGCGTAGCGGAATTGCTTTAGGGATTTTATCTTCTAATTCTTTAGAGAATGTAGCTAGATTCTTAGAAAATAATCAAATCAATATGTTTGATTTTATCCAAACAACGACTAAAGTCTGGAGCAAAGATACTTCGTTGAGAAAATTGATGAAACAGCGCGGTTTTAGTGCGCAGGAAGTTTTGTATGTGGGTGATGAAGTTCGAGACATTACCGCCGCCAAGAGGCTGGGCGTTCGGGTGGCCGCTGTGACGTGGGGATACAATTCTTCTAACGCTTTAAAGAAGCATCAACCTGATTTCTTGCTGGATAAACCGCAGGATCTTTTGAAGTTCCTCTCTTAGTAAATTTAGCTTTTCCAAAGACGATTAATTTTTTGTTGAGTCCATTCCGGGAAGAGGGCATTGACGGCAATTTGCCATTTGGATTGGGATGGCACAACGACGGCTTGTGAGCGTAAGACTGCGCGAACCGCGAGGGCAGCGACAGTTTCCGTGGTCATAAAGTTACTTTTGGCAGTGTGATTCTGATAATGCGCCAGAGCGACGCGGCCTAACTGTTGTTGGGTTGCGGTTTCCATATGCGGGGGCAGGAACGTCGTCACCGAAATGCCCTTGGGTTTCAGTTCCAAGGTTAGGGCTTCACTCCAAGACCAAAGGGCGCCCTTGGCGGCATTGTAGGCGCTGAATAATGGCAGCGCGCAGCGCGCGCCGGTGGTGACGATATTCAGAATTTTTCCTTGCCCGCGCTCAAGCATAAAGGGAAGGATTTTTTGCGTAATCAGGTAAGGAGCAAAGAAATTAACGGCAAATGATTGTTCGAGACTGGTGTATGAAGTGTCTTGAAATAGTCCGGCGCGCGCGTCGGCCGCGTTGTTGACCAGCAAATCAAAATGTAGGTCATGTTGGTGTTGGCTAAGCCATTCTTGAAGAAGAGCTTGTTGGCTTAGATCAATCGCTGCGATGGTGATCGAGGTGGCGTAGCGCTGTTCCAGGGTTGATTTGAGTTGGTTTAATTTAGTTTCATTTCTGGCTAAAAGGCAGAGGTCAAACCCAGCTTTGGCTAATTCTTGGGCAAGGGCCTCTCCTAATCCGTGACTGGCGCCGGTAATGAGCGCTCGCGGCTTTTCCGATTTGGTGGTTGAGGGTTGTTTTTTGGGGAATTCAGCTGAGGGATTGGGTAACGGCGCACGGACACTCGCTTTCGCTTGTTGATGAAAAACGTCGAGTACTTTTTGAATATCGGCGTCGTTAGTTGTCGCGTGCGCGCAAATTCGTAGGGAATTTTTGCGTTTCGTCAGAATGATATGGGCTTCCAGGCAGCTTTTAAATATTGAACGCAAGTGATCGGTATCCTCAAAAGACACGCTCACCATGCCGGATTGGGTATCGGGAGGACCGTCATGGACGATACCAAATCCTTGGCTTTTTAAGGAATGGCGTAGCTGCTGATTGAAGGCGCTGACGCGGTCAAAAATGAGAGGAAAGCCATAGTGTGAAAGAATTGAAACGCTTTCGCTTAATCCGACTATATTGGCGATATCTAAAAATCCGGGTTCAAATCGTCTCAGTCCATCAATGAATTCTGGACGCAGAGCTTCAATATCTGCGGGATTCCTAACGCTGCCCCAGCCTATGAGCGGAACATGCAGGGAATCCAGGAGCGATCCTTTGACAAAGAAAAATCCACTACCGATAGGCCCTAACAGCCATTTTTGTCCGCCGCAGGCCAGAAAATCGTTGTCCCACTGCTGAACATTAACGGGAATCGCGCCAACCGCCTGCACGGCATCCACACAGACCAGAATGCCTTGCGCGTGGCAGTAATCACAAATCTCTCTGACGTTTTGGCGGCGGCCCGAGATAAACGAAACGGCTGAAAAGGAGAATAATTTGACGTTAGTCAGATCGGCTTGGCGCAGAGCTTCCAGAATATTTTGGTCGGGTCCGATGTGCAGGGCGCACGCCTGAACGCCAAAGCTTTCCAGATTCTGCCAAGCAAAACGATTTGAAGGGTATTCATCTGCCGGATAGAGCACTCGATCGCCTCGGCGCCAGCGGATGGCGTGAGCGATTAAGGAAAGCCCCATCGATGTACTGGACGAGAAGGCGATTTCTGCGGGCGAGGCTCCGATGAGATCCGCGATTATTTTACGCGATTGTTCTAACAGTTTTACAAAATGTTCAAACTGCGTGGGCATGGGCAGTAAGTATCGAGAAATGATTTCCTGCATGCGGTCTGCCGAGGGTTTAAGCAATGGCGCGGTCGCCCCGTAATTGAGAAAACAATGCGTTTGCGTCGCGGGTAATAAGGAACGTAAGTCAATCGAGGCGGGCATGGTTAGTTGTGTAATATTCTTTTTAGTCGAAGCGTAACAGTGATGACCCCACCTAAAGAGCACCAATAGAGAAATATTTCTAGGAAATCAATGTCCCAGCCGCTGCGCAAAGAAAAATATTGTAAAAATGAACACAGGATCAACGCCGCCAGCCGGTCGGTTTGACCTGCCGGACCCACGCTTTGAATAGGCTTTTTAATCGCTAGTCCGACGAGCCCGGAAAAAGTAGTCAACCAAGCAGCGACGATCGCGAATATCCCCGGCAATAGGTATTCCGGTTTGGCCAGCGTTAGGCCCAGTAAATACAACACGTCACTGATTTCCGGCAGGAGGCGGTTGATGATTTCTCCGGATGGAGACCCTTTCTTGAAATGTTCGGCTACGAGTCCGTCCATCGTCCCTAAGAACATTCTTAATCCGATAAGCAGAATGGCGATGAGGTATAGTTGAGGAATACCTTCGTCACTAAAATAGTAACACTGTGCGATCCCGGCTCCGACGGGAAGTAATAAATAACTGATGGCATTGGGTGAGATGTCTTTAAAGAAAGGGAGCATGCCGCCAATCAATTTGCGGAAAGGGTATTTGGCGTTATAAAGGCCGAGCTCCATAGAACCTCCTTATGGCTGAATCTTAATTTTTTCTGGCTTTGGTCACCGAGTAATAGCCTTGAGCGTCCTGTAGTGTTTTTTCAACGGTGAATCCCATGTCCGTCAGCCATTGATTGACTTTTTCTTTGGGACGCATCGTCATTCGTAGCGGTTCTTTTCTTAAATCGAGAAAAACAGCTTCAGTAAATTCTAAGTCCGGATGGCTGGCTTGGTTGGACACCACAAAATAGCCGTTGGTTTCTAGCGCGTCATAAATGATTCTCATGGAATCTTTGATTTTCTCATCGTCGGTAAACCAGTCATAAAATCCTGAGGCAACGGCCAGGTTGGGCTTGGGTTTCAAAGCTAGGATTTCGGAGCGATTAAAAGCATCGCCTTGTTCAAAGAGTACATTCATCATTTTCTTTTGATGAGCCACGGCTTGGCCTTCTTGAGCCCAGCGGTCGTCATAATCCCGGCAGCGGGCGAGTAGATCGGTACCATTCTTCTTTTCAAGAACGGAGAGAATGTACGCTCCCGGCCCAGACGCTACGTCCAGCAGTGAAATCGTCGATCCCCGCTGGCGTAGGTCATCGATGCTTTCACCAAGTAAAAGTTCCAGATTTTGGCGACGTTGGCGGACAGCTTCCCAGCCCGCATTATTTAGAAATGCCCGATCCAATAATTTGCCAATGCCCCAGGACCCGGAAGGTTGGTTGCGATACACGTAATCAAGCATTTTTCCCGAAGTGAGACCCTCTTTGAAACAGAGTTTGATCCCGTCGCTGGTCTGTCCTAGCGTGCGCAGCATCAGCCCGTAGAACGCGTATTTGATTTTCTTTAACATGAGCTAGACTCCTTTGGTTTGAGCTCGGCCACGGCGGCTTGCGCGCGGCGCGTTACCAGCTTAAATCCTTCTTCGTTACGGGGCGCATCTTTGAACGTTAACGGAGTTCCGATGTGCACCGTCACTCGATGAGGTTTAGGGAATACATTTCCTTTGGGCCAGGCCGCAAACGCCCCTTCAATGTAGGCCGGGACGACGATGCGATCGGTCCCCGCGGTTAATATCCCCAGACCTTTTTTAAATTCTTGTAGTTTTCCGTCCGCTGAGCGAGTTCCTTCCGGAAACATGATCAAAGCGCAGCGGCTAACGCCTAGCGTGTCCGCGCACAACTCCAGGCTTTCCCGACGATGGATTTTTCGATCAAACGGTAACGCGTTCACAAAAATGGCAGCGAAAAAACTTTTAAAGAACGAACCGAAGAAATAATCTTTGGCGGCGACGGCAAAAGTGCTGTCAATGAGCCGTAAGGGAAAGGCGGCGCTCAGAGCGGCGGCATCAAGATGACTGCTGTGATTGGCCACCAAAACACAGCTTTTGTCGAGCGGTAAATTTTCTTTGCCGTGAATCGTGAGACGGAAATACAGTTTAAGGAAGCAACGTAAGCCAATCGTCCAAAACCTCCTAAGTAGAGAAAAGCTTAGGTCTGGTTCGCGTGGAAAAACTGTTAGTTGCGCTGCAATGTCTTGATGAACGGCCGGGGACGGATCATAGACCCACGGTTTCAATTCAAGCCTCCCGGAAACCCAATGAAATAGCTGATCAGGTGAAAGTATAGTGGGGCCACAAAAATCAGGCTGTCGACTCGATCCAGCAGCCCGCCGTGGCCGGGAATCAAGTTGCCCATGTCTTTGACCCCGATATCCCGTTTGATAAAACTAATGACCAAGTCCCCGATGGTTCCTCCAATCCAGAAGAGAATCAAACTTAATCCCAGGGCCCAGGCATTGAATTCCGGCAACCAGTTTCTAACGGAAAATACAAAAAGCGCGGATAAGGCGAGCGCGCCGAGAGAACCTTCAACGGTTTTTTTAGGACTGATGTTAGCAATGAGAGGTGTTTTTCCAAAAATCTTTCCAGCGAGGTAAGCGGAGGCGTCGTTCCACTCTGTGCCAATGATGAGAAATAAAAGGTAAGCGTAACGTTGCGGATGTTCTCCTAAAAATGCCAAATGTGCCGGAAACCATCCAAAATAAATCACGGTAATGATGGCCAATGCGGATTTTTGCAGCATGTGCTGGTATTCATTGCGAAAAATCGGAACCATGAGGATCAACGTCAGCGCGTACACCGGCATGGCACAGAAAAGGTCATGCCATCCGGTCCACGCTGAGAAGTAGAATCCGGCAATACTTAAATAGACGATGCCCATAAAGTCCCAGTCTTTATAAAGTCCGGTGGCCCGGGCAAATTCTTTGCTGGCAAAAATGGACAAGACTACTAAGCAAAGGATAAATATTTTTTGAGGCGCGCCGACAGCCAGAAACGCGATCGGCGCCATAATAAACCAAGGGCTGAACGAAACCCACACTTTATCCGCGAATGATTTCGTTTGGGGAAAAAGACGTAAAGAGCTCAAGAGGATTCCGATAGCCGCGAGGGCGATCGCCACGAGGAAGAAAAACTGACGATAATGACTATCCGCCCAGCCAGGGAGCCAGGTTATCATTTTTGGTTTTTGAAAACCTCTTTAAGTAAATCCGTAACTCTCGCTTGTGGGTCTTGGCGAATTTTGGTCTCTTCTAAGGAGAGTACTTTGAATAGACCATCTAAAGCTTTGCCCACCACATACTGGTCGGCTTCAGGTGTAGTGAGGTTCTTGCCAAAGGGAAGCGCTTTGGCGACTTTCATGACGTCATTATATTTTTTGGTGACCGCGAACTGATCGAGGGATTTTTGAACGGCTGGTTTAAACGCAGTCGATAAGTTGGCGTAAGTTTTTTGTTTAAGATAATCGGTCGCGGCGGTATTTCCGCCGTTAAGAATTGATTGCACGTCTTTAAAAGACATGTCGGCGATGGCTTTAATGAAAATGTCTTTGGCGAAGGGAGCGGCTGCTTCGGCGGAACGGTTCATACTTAAGACAAATTCATCGAGCTGTTTACTAAAACCAGCGGTTCGTAATAATTTATCCATTTTCTGCAGGCTTTCCGGAAGCAGGATTTTAATGGCTTCATTCTTAAAGTAGCCGTCAGTTTTGCCGGTAAGTTTGACCGCGTTATCGATGCCGACGCGTAAGGCTTCCTTGAGACCGTCGCCAATTTTGGTGTCGCTGAGTTTGGTGGCCGCCATGGCTTCCAGCTTGCCTCCTGAGGCCGCATTGATTTTGTTAAGAAAATCATTGAGGCCCGCAAAGGCCGGAGTTCCGGTGCAGAGGGTTAACGTTAGGGTTAAAATGAATAGCAAATGGGACATAGGATTCCTTCAGGAAGATGAGGTGTTAGGGGCCGAAGAGGCCGGGGCTGCGGTGGGGCGGTCGGCCGGTTCCCGCCGGAAAAGTTTGCGCACAAAGCGAAACATCAATCGTAAAAACCAAATAGAAAAAGCGATGAATCCGATGACAATAATCGAGGCGATGATGGGATGCTTAATGATAAAGTACAGCACGGTAGCGACCGAAATGTTTTCTCCGACACTGGCCGCCGGGGTGGCGACCACGGCCGGAGAGCTGTTCATGGCCAGTCGCGCGGTGGCTTTGGTCACATGCGCGTTTAAAGCGACACTGCCGGTGAGCATCGCGATGGGGACTTGCAGTACGGAGGCTAAGTCTGTCGTGGCTAAGTAGCCTAAGAGTAAGCCGCCTACGGGACGAATCAGCGTATGAATACTGTCCCAAGCGTTATCCAGATAGGGAATTTTGTCTACGACTAATTCTACGACGCATATGACTACCGCAGTCGCAATGACTAAAGGGTGGGCAATATTTTCCAGAGAGCCGGGCAGCGTAATCCAATGCGCTTTGTGGGCGATCCCCAGAAACGCCATGGTTAAGTACAGGTTAATACCCGACGCCCAGGCGCCACCGAGAAATAAAGGGAGTTGTTGAAGGGCTGTTTCCATATATTAAGTGACGGCATTTTAGCAAAAGCCGGGGGTTTTGAATAGCGTTGGTTTAGTTATTGACCTTTCTACTATTAATGATCGATTTAAGGAAGTCAATACCGCCTTTTCTCGTAGAGAAGAAAGGTCTAATGCTGGCTTCCTTTCAATTGTTGGAAGAGAAAAGGCCAGTAAAATTTTGAACCAGGGGTCGTTAAAAAAAATTCTTCATCCGCAGTTGAGGCTCGTCCCAAGATGGCGTTGCGGTGCGGAAATCGGCCAAAGCGCGAGATGATGGCTTGATGTTTTTGAGCATAAGTGAGATTGTAACGATAGTAAGCGGTATTGTGGGGAGATTTTAGTTCGGATTCGTGAATTAATTCAGAAAAAAGTTTTACGCTTTGATTCTGACGTGCTTCATCTTCGGCATGCATGAAGGGCAGATAAGCAAAAACTTTTCCGATTAAGGAGATATCTTGCAGCAGGGGGGAATCAATTATTATTTCGCTGGCCGTCAGTGCCAGCGGGTCGGAGGCAAACATCTCGGGCGTATTGCGGAACATGTTTCGGGAAAACTGATCGTTAAGAATTATAAAAGCCAGGGCTTCTTTGCCGTCGGTAAATGAAATTATTTTGCCGGTTTGTTGAGCGTGTTGCCAATCCGACAAGAAATGCTGACGGATGCTGTTATCAAAGTCGGCATTCTTGCTAAACCATCGTTTTGCCGGTGGTTGATTTTTATCAATCGTGTCGGCATCTGAGATTCCTTGAAACCAGAATTGAAGGATTGTTTCAGTTCTGGTCATGGGTTTTGGGAATAGTCGGGTCGAGGTCCAAGAGGTAGTCTGTCCGGATGTTTTGCAGACTTTTGAAAATGTTCTGGACGATTTGTGGGTTGTCTTTCTCCATGGTACGTAGCATTTTTTTGATGAGCATCCGGTGAGATGTTTCATCGTTGGCGCATTTGGACTGGCCGCCAATAGATTGTAAATCCAGTTTCTCGGCAAGAGTCGCCATTGTCGCCTCACGCTCGTAACAAAGCGGACGGATTAGGGTGACGCGTCCTTCAAAAAGGGCTTGTTTTGGGCGCATCGCTCCGATTTCCCCGCGATAAAATTGGTTTAAGAGGATGGTTTCCGCAATGTCATCCAAATGGTGCCCGAAGGCGATTTTGTTAAAACCTTTGTCCGCGCATAATTGAAAGAGCGCTTTGCGTCGGTTCCAGGACCACCAGAAACAATCTATCTCTTCCCACTTTTCATTTTCCAGGCTCGAGGCTTTTTCAATTAAATAAGGAAATCCTTCACGCTCAAGGTATTCAACGAGTTTTTGAGGATTGAAGTCCGCGAATTGGAAATCCACGTGGACCGCGCAGAATTCAAACTTGATGGGAATAACCCGCTGGCGGTGGCGCAGAACATGGAGGAGCGAAATGCTGTCCTTTCCGCCAGAAACCGCAACCGCCACGCGATCACCTTCCTGCAGCATGGAAAAGTCCATAATGGCTTTGCCGGATCGTCGGGAAACGGCGATTAGTTCGGCAGGTTCTTTGCGTCGTTTAATTTCTGAATTCATGGTTATGGCTATTTTTTATTGAATAAAGCTTAAGAAATATAGAAGAAAAATGCCGTGGCGTCCAAAGGAATTTTACTTCAAAGAATCCGGCCGGGGAGTGAGGGCAGTTTAGAGAGGAGGTTGATTGTTCTTTAAGGCTTTTTTTTGAATTTCGCTGAGGTATTCATCCGCTTCTTCAACGCTTTTGAAAATGGAGGCCGGAAGCGCTTTGACCGTTTCAAAGACTTTTTTGATTTGTGGTTGTAGGTTGACGATCAGAAATTTGCCGGATAATTGTGTGACCATGTTGTTGATTTTAAAGACCGAGCCAATACCCATACTGCTGATGTAATTGACGCCAGCCATATCCAAAATGATGACTTTGGTGGTGGAAATCAAAAGGGGTTCCATATGCTTTTCAAAAATAACATAGGTCGCGGTATCCAGCGGGCCGGTCAACGCGACGTTAAAAACTCCCGGTTCTTTTTGAGCGATGCGGGCGTTAAATGACATGAGGGCTCCTTAAAGTTTGTTATTTACGGAAAGCGTTGATCGCTTCTTCTCGAGACTTTGAGATACTAAAAACTTTATCCAAATTGGTGACGCTTAAAATTTCTTGGACGCGATTTTTGACATTACAAATGATTAAATCACCTCCCGCGGTTTTGGCCCGTTGATGGATGTAAACCAAAGAAGCCAGGATGAGGGAAGAGACATAAGAGGTATCAGCTAAATCCAGAACGATTTTTTTGTTGCCTTGGGCAAGAATTTCTTCAAAACCCGCTTTGAAGCGTTCATTCTCATCGTGCAGAAATTCTCCCAAGGTCAGGGTGAGGATACAAATATCACTCACCATTTCAACTTTAAATAGATCTGAGGGCATAAGACATTTCCTTTTGATTAGGTTTTAAGGATTTCCGCAACGACGATGGTTAAATCGTCGTATTGTTTTTCGATCGGCGAAAATGAAAGAACCGCGTTCTTGAGCGCGTCGAGCGTGGCCTGGGCGTTGGCCGTTAGTTGTCCGCGCAGGAGTCCTTCGACTCGAGCTTGGCTAAATTCTGTTTCTGCTGGATCGCGCGCTTCGGGTAGACCATCACTATAAATGATCATTTTGTCTCCCGGAACCAACTCAAAATTAATGGTAGTATACTGAACTTCTGTTAAAAGTCCTAGCGGAACGTTACCTTTTAACGGAACGTCTATCAGTTTGTTTTCGTTGCGGCGGAGGATCAGTAAGGGACCGTGACCGGCGGAAGCAGCGAGGACTTGTCGCGAGTCGAGGTCGATGATCAAGTAGAGCGCGGTGATGAATCGCCCTCCTAGCTTTCCTGCGAGTTCGCTGTTCAGTTGAGATAAAACGGTCGCGCAGTCTAGTTTTTGGCGAGACAAGGAGCGAAATAAGGAAATCGCTTGAGCCATTACGAGCGAGGCAGAGACTCCTTTACCGGAAACATCCCCGATAAATACGCCCAACTGTCGATCGTTCAGTTTGAACACGTCATAAAGATCTCCGGCGACGAATTTGGCCGGCTGAAAGAAGACACTGACCGCTATTCCCGGAAGGGTCGGGGGATTTTGCGGCAAAAAACTTTCTTGGATTTTTTTTGCGATCTCCAGTTCTTTTTCCAGCAATTGGCGCTTGCGTAATTCTTCCAGAAATCCATAGCAGCTAATGCCCGTGTAGGCCGCAATAATGATGAATAAAGGCAATGCTAAGTCGATCCACCATCCCCACCAGTTAAAAATAAGCAGGGCCGAGAAAATGTAAATCGTCGCGAGTAGGAATGAATTTAACATCGCGCGTAAGGGGGTGACTTTCAGGCAGCAGCAGAAGGTCAGTAGGAATATCCCCAGATTGATGATCGTGTTGACGGTCAGTCCGGCATCGTATAGGAATTTACCTGAGAAAAGACTGTTGATAAAACTCGCGTGGACGCCAATCATGGGATAGACCGGATCAATGGGAGAGGCTCGCAAGTCGCTCGTACCCGTCGCGGTTAGCCCTACCAGGCAAATCGCGTCTCGAATTTGAGACAAATTAAATGACGGGGGAAGGCCTTCTTTCAGTTCCATGTAGGCTTTAAGAAAATTGAGATAGGAAACTTGCCGAAAGGAATTTTCCCAGTGGCCGGGATAATTGATCAGCGCTGTGTTAGCGGCGCTCGTGGGAATGATGAGTTTTCGGTCAATGAGGGTGGCCTTAGGCGTAATGTCAATAGTTTGGCCCGAGAGATTAAAATAATTAAGCCATAGTTGCAGACTTAGCTGAGGGACTAGCTTTTCTTCCGATTGAATGAATAAGGGAAGAAAACGTGTTTTTCCATCTGCATCCGCCAAAACGTTAATATGTCCGTAGCTTTTGGCCGCATTCTCGAGGGAAGGCACAAGTCCGGTTAAAACGGCGTGGTCTTGTCGGGCCAGGAACGGGCTTTTTTCTTGCGCGGTGATCCAATATGCTTTGGGCAGGAAAACATTTTGTGCTTGAGCAATACTCTTGGTAAAGATCGCGTCTTCAGGGGTCGGTTCGCTAAAAAGCACGTCAAACATGACGGACTTGGCGCCTAATTCTTTCAGGACATCGACTAAACTAGCGTGATAGTTTCTGGGCAGCGGCCATTGACCTAGGGCGGTCAGGGTTTGGTCATCGATGGTGATGATGATGATTTTATCGGAAATTGGTTGGGTAGGGCGTAATTGCAGGCGCCAATCATAGGTCAACAGTTCCCAAAAATTAAAGGCGCGCGTTAGTGATAACGTGAGTATCAGGGCGAGTGCCAGCCAGAATAAATAAATGCTTGAGGGAATTTTGTTGAGGAGTTTCATGGATCAATGGTGGTGGACGCGTCAATAACGGGCAATGGGGGGAAGGAGAGAAACAAGCGATAATTCATGGTTTGGTGAAGCGAGCGTTTTTTTTATTTGGGTTAGGTTTTGGCCGTCTGCCAAAGTATTTTTCCATGACTAACGTTCGTCCTCGTTGCAGATAAGTTGTTTTATCCATGATTTTCTTGATTAGGTAAACGCCGCGTCCCGAGGTGCGCAAGAGATTGGCTTGCGCCGTGGGGTCGGGAATTTGTTGGCTATTAAAGCCTTTTCCCTCATCGGTCACCTTGATACGTAAGATGTTGTTTTGCAAAACAACACTGATAGTGACCATTTTTTTAGAATCACCACGGTTGCCATGACGAATAGCGTTGCTGAGGGCTTCTTCTAAAACGAGTTTGAGGTCAAATCGATCATTGTCGTTAAGGGCGAGGTGAGTGGCCAGAACCGCGAGAGTTTCCTGAATGAAGGACGGAATGGCTTCGAGATTAGAGGGTAGTTTTCTTTGCAGGCGCATATTCTGAATTATACGGAGCTCGCCGGAGATTGCTATAGGATTTTGGGAAATTTATTGGCCGCGATTCGCTGGTTGATTAAGAAGTTGTTTAAGGGGTGGGGGCTTTTTTCCTGGCCCAGGAAAAAAGCCCCTGATTTTTGACCCAATTCGAATACGCCGCGTATTCAGGGAATTGGAGTAAATGTCTTTCTTCGGTTTTAGCGCGTAAGTAATAAATACCGGAAATGAGCATTAAATACAGGGTGTTGCGGGCGGCGACCCAGGAGCCTTCCGCTGATAAAAAGGGCAAGGTCAACAGCCACCAACTTAAGATTTTACAGAGATAGGCAGGATGACGGCAATAGCGGTAGGGGCCACTAGTGATAACCCCACGGTAAGTGAGGTTGGAGATACGGTACCCAAACGCGATGGTGGCTAATGCGTAGACCAGCACTAACAGCAGTGTGACCGTTCCAATAATGTAATACGCGGATGGGAAAAGCGCGAGCCAATGGTTCCAAGAATACGCGTCATCGTCTTCTTCCACCAAATTAAAACCCAGAAAAGACAGGGGGCTGTAGCAAATTAAACATACGATCCAACCTGCGAACGAAGGGTCGGTGGAGCGAATGTGTGAATCTAGCCATCTTAACGTTAGCAAATACCCCAGGACCCCAAACACCACATCGAGGGAATACAGAAAATTGAGTCCATATTCATGCCAGTCAGCAAAGCTGGTTGTTGGGGTCATTAGTGGCGGATCGAGGAGTTTATCAACATAAACATTGAGCGCGGCAAACATGATCGGGAGGAAAAAACCTTTAATGAACCATCCGGTTAGATGGAGCTTAAGCGGTGCCGCTCTCACTTCACGCCAGCGTCCCAGGACCAAGCAACCCATGTGCCAATATTCGTCGTAAGGGTCTGTTTGCCGTCGGTCAATGCTCTGCACGTAGAGGGGGCTAAGCAGAAACGCGAGTGGCAATAACAACATGACAAAATTAAAGAATCCTTGAAAAAAAGCAATGGTGTTGGCGCTATGGTGATATGCGGGATTGAATTGATACAGCAGTAAGATGATTAGCCAGGTCGCGTATAGACCAATCAGTTTGGTGATTAAGCGTCCGCGGTCAAGAGGTTGTTCCGTTGCGTTCAGGCCCGTGGAGGGACGCAGGTGGACTTTTTCTTTGATGAGTTCATGTAGAGCGAGCGGAATCGCCGTCGCCAAAAGGCCTGCCGTCGTCAGGATCCAGCCGGAGAGTGTCGGCAAAAAATAATGTAACCCCAAAATTGTGATGTAAAACAAGCTCAACGCCAAGGCGTTAATGGCGAAGAATGAAGCGGACGGCGGTCGGGTGGTGGTCGTTGTGTCAGTTTTCATAAATTAATGATTGGCGTAAATAAGTTAGGAGAAATTGAAGGTGAAGTCAATGGAGGAGGGGAATATTTTGAGGGTAATTTGAATTCCGTTAATCTCGGAGGTTAGGAGGGCGAAGTCAGTCTGTGGGCCCTGTTTCGGACGGAGCCTCAACAGGGCCACCATTTTCTTTTCTAAAATAGGCAAAAACCTTCATTCCTGCGTGGGTTAAATTAAACGTTTAGTGAGGAAGGCGTGCCCTGAACCAGATTTAAGATACCGTTCAAAGTGTAGGGCGGTTGATTTATTCTCAAATGAGATAAAAGTTTTGATTTTCCAAGGACGATAAATTCTACCGTACTTAGTTTTTCCTTCGTTGTGAGCCTTTAAGCGTTCAGCAAGATTTTCAGAAAATCCAACATAATGTTTCAAGGGATTATTGAGGCTTTCCAAAATATAGACAAAATACATAGTTATTTATGTGTTAAGAAATTATTAAATATGTATGGAAGGGAGTTCGTTCTCCTTCGCCCGATGAGTCACGTCGGGCTTCGGAGAATATTCTACGAAGCGCAACGCTAAGCATTGCGCAAAGTAGAATGGAGGTGCCGGGGATCGAACCCGGGTCCTTGAATAGCAAACTATAAGCCTCTACATGCGTAGTTTGTTTTTCTAAAGCTCATTTAGAGCGCTTCAACAAACAGAATCATCTCTAAATTATCCTTCTTAAATCTCACCCCACCATCAAAGGCGAACGATGGAGCCAGCCTGCTAAGGGCTCTTAATCAGTCAGCAGGCGATACCGACTAAGAGGCGTCACTTAATTAAGCGACGACAGCTTCGGCTTCAGCCAAGATGCTCTCGGCTTCGGCCACGACGTTGTAGTTGTCGTTAGCGTTTGATTTTTTGCTTGGATTGTTAACGAGGCCAACCAAGCGTCCCCGGCATGCCACCTATAATCTGAACTATGCAAGTCGAGACCAGATCACCCCCAATGTTAAGGATCCCCACCCTGCTACGCTAATATTCGCCTCAAATTTTCGGCTCATGTTAGCTCCGTAGGGCCGCTTCGCCAGCGTATCATGGAGACTCTGCGAAGCCCAACACGAGAGTATTGGGCGAAGCGGAGTCGAGACCATATCACCCCCAAAGGGCAGTCTTGCAGATGTGTGACGCGAATGGAGGGATGTTAAAAAAGAACCCTAGCTCAACAAGTTTCAGATAAGTGGTGAAATTATAATCGAGAATTAGTCATTTGACAAAGTTTAATTTGGCGGAATATACTCGCTTATACTAAACAGGAGCCAATACTGATGAACTTTCGAATTAATCATTTACTTATTATTTTAGGGTGGTGTTTAGTGATCGTTCAGCCGCTGCGCGCGGAGTCGGAGGATATTGCGCAAGCACGACTATTTTTTGAACAATGCGACCGTCATGAAAAAGCCTTTGATCCAAGGCTGGTCGCTTGTTACGCCGATGAAGCGGTCATTCAAAATACTCGCGTTTATCCCACTGGTCAAAAGAAGGTCATGCGCTTAACGGGTGTCCAGTATAAAGCCTTGTTGAAAGCCTCGTTACCCTTAGCCCAGAAGCGTAATGACACGAGTTCTTATTCGGATTTGGAATATACCCAGTCGGGAGACAAGGTCATTGTTAAGGGGCAACGTTATTCTAATTTGAAGAAATATTGGAGTCCCTTAGAGATACATATCGGTAAAGATCAAAAAGGTGAGATTAAATTTTTAACAGAAATATCCGAATCCCAACCGTGATCGCCCCTCAAGCCAAGTTGTTGTTAAGCCCATTGATGTTAATGACAGGAAATTTGTTTTGTTAATTCACGGGGCGCGTCCGCGCAGAACCGAAATCAACTTTTCTATAAAGTCATCTCTTCTTGCCTTGTTGTTTGTTGGGGCGGTGTTCGTTACCCCGCAGGTTATTGCTCAACAAATTTCTCTTACTGAAATCCAGGAAAAAATTCAAACAGCG
Source organism: uncultured Planctomycetales bacterium (assembly GCA_964464475.1). Classification (GTDB taxonomy): domain Bacteria; phylum Omnitrophota; class Gorgyraeia; order Zapsychrales; family JAHFFX01; genus CAYXGG01. The sequence continues at coordinate 17,789 of CAYXGG010000026.1, forward strand.
CAGGTCTTACGGCAAGAAGCGAGAGCCGCTTTAGAGCAGAAGCTTGCCGTTGACCCAACCGATGTTTCGGCGCGTTTTACTTTGGCAGAATTATGGCGCTCTGAGAAACAATGGGATTTAGCGCGTGCTGCTTATGAGCGGGTGATGGCGCAGGACCCGAGGCATGCGTTGGCCCATTTGCGTTTGGGAGAAATTTATAGTGAAGATTGGGATTTGGAACGGTCAACTCAAGAAATTGAGCAATCTTTGCGATTGGCCCAGGAGAACGCGTTAATCGATTTTCCTTGGGAAGAAGCGTATCGTTTGTTGGCGGAGCGCTATGAAAAAGATGAGGATTATGAACAGGCTGCACAATACTATGCGCGCATCCTGCAACAAAATTCCCAAGACAGTGTGGCGCAGTTAGCCTTCGCCAAAATGCGTTATTATCTCAACGATTACCCGCGGGCGGAAGAGGCGTTGCGTCAGCTCATTGCCACTAACCATCAAGACGCGGCGGCGCATTATTATTTAGGATTGGTGTTGCAAGCTCAGGACAAAACCGCAGCGGCCCAAAAGGAATTTGTAGCTACCCTTGCCGTAGACCCAACTTATGCTGATGCGTATAACTGGTTAGCGTTTATGTCCAAAAAAGAAGGTGATTGGCTACAGGCGAAGAAGTATTACCGATCGTTGGTTGATTTATCGCCCCACTATGGGCAGCAACGATTAGAATTGGCAAAAATTTATGTTCAAGATCAAGAGTTTCCTGAAGCCATAGCGCAGATCCAGTCGATTCAACCGAATCGCTATAATCAAAAAATTTTTCAGGAGGGGCAACATTTATTAATTCATATCTATCAGTCGATGGGAAATCGCGAAGCCGCACGACGAGTGTTTTGGTCTTTGGATCCGCAGTTGGGGATAAAGCTCTTGGGGTTGGGGGGGTGTTTGCTGGCCCCGGCCGGGTTATTATTTTTGTTTGGCAAGCGCGTCCAGCAACGACTTGATCCTAACGAAGGGCCACGACGCGTGTTGCAATATCAGTCGCTCAAAAGGTTTGCATTACTGATGAAAATCTTAGGGATCGTGGCCCTCATTATTTTAGTGGTGGGAGGGTTATCTTCTTGGTTGGATTACTTTAGGATTTCTTATTTTGTTTTCTTTTTCATAAGCATCCTGTTTGTGGGATTCTCAGTTCAGATGGTTTTGGCGCTGTTTGATCGACACATTCGCGGCGTTAGCGCGTCAGGGAAAGAATATGCGTTAGCTTACGGAAAGTCTTTGCTGATGGCGATAATTTTCTGGGGAGCTTTATGGGGCGTCTACTGGTTATGCCAGAAATTTGGGCCGACGCCCCAAGGGGTGGCCGGCTGTTTGCTTCTTTTGGCTATTATTGTTTATGGCTATTTCGGGTGCTTGCCGTGGTTCATCAGAGTCTTGAATAAAACTCTTCCCTGGGAAGATGGGGCGCTGTTGGCGACATTGAACTCTTGGGTGAAGCGTTTACAGATAGATTGCGCGAAAATCACCCTTATTAAAACAGACCAGTTTCGCGCGTCCAACGCGTTGGCCGCAGGTATTTTTCCTAAAAAGCAGGAGGTGATTATTTTTAATCACTTGCTGCATCGGTTATCCACCCAAGAAGTTGAAGCTATTTTCTTACATGAATTAGGTCATCTTAAATTTGGACATGTGCGTATTCGAGCACACCTGACCTTCGTGGTTTTCTTGGGCGTGCTTTTATTTCCGCAGTTAAACTGTCAGGAATTTATGCATCAAGGAATCCTCGTTTTGATCGCCATCGCGATCTATGTCCTGTCCGTTGGCATTATTTATCGGAATCAGGAAAAGCAGGCGGATGCTTTTGTGGTAGAACATTACCCTCACCCCGAGTTTTTGCTTTCGGCTTTAGAAAAGATTTACGCGGATAATTACATTCCCGCGACGATGAAAGCGTCCAGTCATCCGACGCTGGTCAAACGTTTAGAATTTATCCGTTATCAGATCGTGAAGAAATCCAATGTCGCTTCTTAAACTACGCGCGGATTTAAAACAATTGTCTGATCCTCAGAAGGCGGTCATTCTGCAGAGATTCTTTAAAACGGGGCCCGGAGAATATGCTCACGGGGATCGGTTCCTGGGGGTGGTGGTGCCTCGTCAGCGAGAAGTCGCCCGGAAGTATCGGCAATTGTCTTTGCCTGAGACGGTCACGTTATTGAAATCTTCTTTTCATGAAGAGCGTTTGGTGGCGCTTTTTATCTTGGTTGATAAATTCAAACGCGCTGACGACCAAGATAAAAAACGCATCTATGACCTCTATTTGCGGCATACGCGTTTTATCAATAATTGGGATTTAGTGGATTCGTCTGCGGATAAAATTGTGGGTCCCTACCTGGAAGGCCGAGATCAAAGAATATTAATACGACTGGCGCGATCGCGGTCTCTTTGGGAGCGACGCATCGCGATGCTTGCGACGTTTTATTTTATTAAAAAAGGAAATTTTGTGTCGGCCTTGAAGGTTGCGCAGATTTTACTGACCGACCCTCATCATCTAATTCATAAAGCGGTGGGGTGGATGTTGAGAGAAATTGGTAAACGAGATCTGACGGTTGAAGAACATTTTTTGAGTCAACATTGCCAGAATATGCCTCGGACCATGTTGCGCTACGCGATTGAAAGATTTCCTAAGGCTAAGCGGTTAGCTTATTTGCAGAGAAAAAAATAAGTAAAGGGGGTTTTATTTTTGTTTGCCTCCCATTAGAATGATTCCTATGTCAAAAAGAAACAAGCTTAGCCGTGGATTTACATTAGCAGAATTGTTGGTTGCGTCGTCGATCATGGCTTACACTCTCGCGGTCATGGTTTTAAGTTTGGTGCGTAATTACGCATTAAATGAGACTTCCCGTAATCTCACTTACGCGACGAACCACGCCGAAACGGTTCTGGAAGATATTCGCAACACGTCTTTTGCGTCGGTTGCCTCCGGTATTACCGCCGGTAATTGGAATTGGACAACTTCTACACTGACTACTTTGGGTTTGAGTCCAATCAAGGGGGAAACAATCACCACTACCTATTCAGGAACGCAGCTTTTGACGATCACGGTCACGATTGCTTGGCAGGATTTGAACTCACGGTCGCAGTCGAAATCCTTGACCACGCAAATGGGAGGATCATGAAAATTTCGCGGCAGGGTTTTACTTTTGCGGAGTTATTGGTCACGACGTTATTGTTTACATTTATCGTTGCGGGATTTTATTCGGTGTTGGGGGTCGGGAGAACGACCTACTTCATGGATAGTAATTATTTAGATTTGCAGCAATCGAATCGAAATGGGATGGACCGATTGGTTCGCGAAGTCCGGCAGGCTAGGACTTCGGGAGTTAGCTTCACGACCTTAGCCGCCAACAGTGAAAAGGTGACTTTTTCAACACCCAGTAAGTCGGGAATCGCTTATTATCGCAGCGGCACCAATTTAATCCGAGAGTATCCTTCCGGCACAACTCAGGTGGTGGCCACTAATATCAATTATTTGGATTTTGAATTATCGGGGTCTTTGTTGAAAATAGATATGCGCGCTGAGAAAATTTTTTTCAGGACTTTAAGTTTTCCATTGGTTGAGTATGTGAGGTTGCGTAATGGGTGATCGGACAACATCGCGTTGGTCTAAAAAGAGTGGCACGTCTTTAATTTTGGCGTTTTTTATGATTCTGACGCTTTCGGTCCTGGGTTCTTCCATTTTCTTAAGAAGCATCGCGGAAGGTCGCTTGTCTCAGCGATATTATGCGTCGAGTCAGGCTTTTTGGCTAGCGGACGCGGGGATTCAGCGTTCGTTATGGGAATTAAATTACAATAGTTGCGCGGGATTTATTTCCAGTACTAGTGTGGCCTGCACGAGCTGTTCGTGCGGGGCCGGCAGTAAAACTTTGGCCGCTTCTATCACCGGGGGAGATTATGATTTGACTTTAAATTCGACCAACACCTCGGTGACCGCCGTTGGTTCTTATCCGAGTCGGTCCGCGACGAATAAAACGACCCGTAGCGTGTCTGTAACCTTGGGTGGAGCCGCGTTGTATGCGTACGGAATTTATGCCAAAGGAGCGATTGATATTAACAATAACGCCTTAGTGGATAGTTATAACTCCGGTAGTGGCAGTTATGGGGGGGCTAATATTGCGACGAACGGGAGCGTCGGCACCAATGATACCACGAGCAATGCGATCGACATCGGTAACAACGCGACGATTAAAGGAAACGTGAGTACCGGCTCCGGTGGCACCATTGATGCGGGCAGTGGCGTGACGATTACCGGAACTCAGACGAGCACAAATAATCGTACGCTGTCTTCGGTGACGGTTCCGTCGTCTTTGACGGGCTTGACCAGTTCGGGGGCGTTAACTTTGTCTAACAACGGGTCAACGGTTATAACCGCGGGAAGCTATAAATATTCAAATATCAGTACGGGTAATAATTGCACTATTACCATCTCAGGAAATGTTTCTTTATATCTGACGAGTACTAGTTCCGCTTTAAGCACGGGAAACAATATGACTTTTACCATTACCAGTGGCTCGAATTTGACTCTATATACGGATGGGAGGCTGGATTTCTCAAATAATTCTATTGCCAACGCCAATGCGACTCCATCGTCATTTCAGATTTATAGTACGTATTCTAGCTCGAGCGGTTCTGCGGGAGTGGAATTTGATAATAATGGTACGGTGTACGCAGCCGTCTACGCGCCGGACACGGACGTGGATTTAAATAATAATGTCACTTTTTATGGCGCGGTGGTGGGGCGCACGGTAGATCTCGCGAATAATGTCAATTTTCATTATGATGAAGCGTTGAGTAGCATTACCACTTCGGGTTCGTCCTATTCCGCCAGCAACTGGCAGGAGATTTAAATTTCGTCATAAACTTTTTAAGATTTTCGTGAGTAGCGCCTAATCTTTGTTATACTGCTGGTCATCATGAATGCCATTTCCATTGCCAACCTAAAGAAAACTTATGCCAACGGCACCCAGGCTTTAAAAGGGATTAATCTCGAAGTCAAAGAGGGCGATTTTTTCGCGTTGTTGGGCGCTAACGGGGCGGGTAAAACGACGGTCATTGGGGTGTTGACGGGGCTCGTCAATAAAACCAGTGGTCAGGTGCGCGTGTTTGGCGTGGACATTGATCAAAATCATCCTCGTGCGAAGGAATTGATGGGGGTGGTGCCTCAGGAAATGAATTTTAATATTTTTGAGAAAGTAAAAGATATCGTATGTGCTCAGGCAGGGTACTACGGCATTCCGTGGGACGTCGCGATGCGGGATTGTGAACATATTTTAAAACGATTAGAGCTTTGGGAAAAACGCGACGCCGTGTCGCGCACGTTGTCGGGCGGGATGAAGCGGCGATTAATGATTGCCCGCGCGTTGATTAATAAACCTAAACTGCTGATTTTGGATGAGCCAACGGCTGGGGTGGATGTTGAATTGCGCCATTCCATGTGGGAATTCTTAAAAGAGTTGAACCAGCAGGGCACGACTATTTTGTTGACGACACATTATTTGGAAGAAGTTGAACAGATGTGCCGGAACGCCGCTATTATTAAACATGGCGAGATTATCACCAACGATGCGGTCAAAAACTTGATTCAATTGATTGAGCAGGAAACATATGTCGTGCACGTTAATCGTATTACGGAGTTGGCGGCGTTAAAGAATTATAATCCGTTACGCTTGGATGACACTACTTTTGAAATGGATTTTCAGCGTAAAGAGCGATTAAGTGATTTTATCGCGCGGTTATCGGGACTGGGGATGGAGCTGACGGATATTCGGCCTAAAGGCAACCGTTTGGAGAGTTTGTATTTAAAGATTTTAAAAACTTAATTTAGGGAGTGAGGGGGCCCTTCTAACCTTCGAGGTTAGAAGGGCCCCCTTTGAATTCATGAATTCTTTTCAGAAATATACCGCCTTATCGACCATTGTCCGCAAGGAAGTGGTGCGTTTTACACGAATCTGGACGCAGACGTTGTTGCCCCCGGTTATTTCTCAAACGTTGTATTTCGTCATTTTTGGGAAATTCATTGGTTCCCAGGTTTCGGCGCTGCAGGGCATTAGCTATATGTCTTTTATCATTCCCGGTTTAGTCATGATGACAGTCATTAACAATGCGTTCGCGAATTCCGTGAGTTCTTTTTTTAGCGCTAAATTTCAGCGCAGCATTGAGGAGCTGCTGGTTTCATCGGCGCCTCCCTGGGTCATTATCGCGGGCTATACGGCGGGTGGCATTTTGCGGGGTATTTTATGTGGCGGGCTGGTTTTCTTGGTGTCTATGTTTTTTGAACGACCGGTCGTTGAACATATCGGAATTGTTGTGCTTTTTGTGGTTTTAACGTCGATTGTTTTTTCGCTGGCCGGCGTCACTAATGGAATGTTTGCCAAGAAATTTGATGATGTGGCAATTTTTCCTACCTTTGTCTTAACGCCGTTGACGTATTTTGGCGGCGTTTTTTATTCGATTCATAGCTTGCCGGATGTTTGGCAGAAATTATCTTATTTGAATCCAATTCTTTATATGGTGAATGGTTTTCGTTATGGATTCTACGGAATTTCCGATGTTAGTGTATTGGCGAGTCTGTTGATGTTGGTCGGTTTTGCTTTGGGGTTGACAATGCTAAATCTGTATCTATTTAAGAAAGGATCAGGTTTAAGATCATGAACAAGACCCGTGTGGAAGCCCTCGGAGATGGCGTTTTCTCTATTGTTATGACGTTGCTGATCATCGAGATTAAAGTTCCGCATTTGCATGGCGAAGTGGTTTCCGATCAGATGCTGTGGGAACGATTGGCGGATCTATGGCCGCTGGTGCGAAGTTATTTTGTGAGTTTTATTGTTTTGGGTATGTATTGGGTTTCGCACCACGCGTTATTTCATTTGTTTGCTAAACAAGTGAATCGTTCGTTAGTCTGGGTTAATTTGCTGTTTTTGATGTTTATCGCCTTTGTTCCTTTTTCAGCGCATTTAATTGGTCTGTACCCGCTGCTGCAAACTTCGGTCTGGGTCTATGGAGGAAATATTATCGCGATTGGCATGACGTTGTATGCCATGTTTTGGATGGTGGTCCATGATCATGAACTGAAACACGAACAGCTTTCCAAAAGATTGATTATTCAGGCCACGATACGCATTTTATTAACGCCGGTCTTTGCTTTGCTGGCGATCCTGGCGGCTCCGGTGCATGTTGACTGGAGTTATTTTTTA
>CAYXGG010000027.1:0-23714 GCA_964464475.1 uncultured Planctomycetales bacterium
GGAAAGTCAAATAAAGGTGTGTTCCAAAAAGCAAAATCAATAGGGGTGGACCCCAAAGAATGCCACTAATTTGTCCTAGGATTTTCTCAAACTCGGCCATAAACCCTCCTTATTTCTAGTGAGGGTATTATAAACTGACCATTGAAGCACCGCAGGAAATAGTAAAATAATTTTTGCCCTGCCCTACACCCTGTACTATTATTAAAACCACTATGCAATTACTTTGGTTATGTTTAGGCGCTCTCCTAGGGCTCTCCATAGGTTATTTCACCTACGGAAAATATTTACGGCGTTTATTGAATCTACAATCCTCGGCGCTTGTTCCAGCTCACCAATTACGTGACAACGAAGATTTTGTTCCAGCCAAGAAATTTTATTTAGTTAATCAACATTTATCTGCGATCGCAGCAGCGGGACCCATCGTCGGCCCTATACTAGCCGGTATGTGGTTTGGCTGGCTGCCGACGATTCTCTGGATTATTCTCGGAGGTATTTTTATTGGCGGAGCGCATGACATGGTAAGTCTGGTTGCTTCCGTAAGGCATCAAGGACGATCCATTGCCGATATTATCAAAGAATGCATGGGACGCCGAGCCTTCATCCTGTTCCTACTTTTTTTATGGTTTTCTCTGATTTATATTATTGCCGCGTTCACTGACGTCACGGCGAGCACGTTCGCTGAACCTAAACGTGGCGCGAGCATTGCTTCATCCTCCATGCTCTATCTTGGCTTGGCCATGATGATGGGGTTACTATTGAAACGCTTTCCTAATTCTCTTCCTACCTTAACCACCATTTTTCTACCTCTTGTTTTCGGTTGCATTTTACTTGGGCCGATGCTGCCGCTTAAATTACCCTTGTTGTTTCATTTCGATCTTAAAATGAGTTGGAATATTTTTTTAGTCCTGTATTGCTTTATCGCGGCTATAGCTCCGGTGTGGCTATTACTTCAACCACGGGGTTATTTAGGTGGATTTTTCTTACTCTTGACGGTAGGAATCAGTTTTCTGGGTTTAATCTTAGGTAGTTTGCAACACGACTTCCCCTTACGTTATCCGGCCTTTGTGTCGTGGACAAATCCACAAGGACTTCCGTTGCTGCCACTGCTATTTACCACGGTTGCGTGCGGAGCTTGCTCCGGATTCCACTGCTTAATTGCTTCCGGCACAACCTCCAAACAATTAGATAAAGAAACCGACGCTCAATTTGTCGGCTACGGGGGCATGCTCTTGGAATGCTTTGTCGCGGTGATGGCCTTAGGAACTGTTGCGATCTTAACTATCCCCGAGGCTCAATCTTTAAAAAGCCCGGACCAAATTTACGCGCATGGGATCGCCATATTTTTAAGTAAACTGGGAATCCCTAAAGAATTTGCGCTTAATTTTGCCCTCTTAGCTTTTGCCACCTTTGTGTACGATACGCTTGATGTGGCCACGCGCTTAGGACGCTATATTTTTCAGGAACTAACCGGATGGAAGGACCAGACCAGTGCTTATCTGACCACATTCATAACCCTACTGCTCCCCTTGTTATTTCTTACTCAGACATTTAGCGATGCACACGGGAATCCTATCCCCGGATGGAAAGTATTTTGGACGCTTTTTGGTTCCAGTAACCAACTCTTGGCAGCCATGGTGTTATTTGGTTTATCCATTTGGCTTTTTAAACAAAAAATAAACCTAAAAGTTACCCTCCTTCCGTCTCTATTTATGCTGCTGATTGCGGTAAGTTCCTTAATCATAATCATCAAACCATGGCTGCTGGCGACCCTAAGTGGAAATTTCAAAGCGGAAGGAGTGGGATTAACCTGCCTAGCCTTATTGATCTTAACGACTCTTTTAGTCGTCCAAGGAACAAAAATTCTACTACTAAGAAAATCACCGAATTGATGCGCTCACCTTCAGCATGAACTCATCGACCACATTCAAACTACTTGGGTTACTCCTCATCCTAATCATCGTCAGTTTCAGGCCAGTGCTTTCTGCCGAATTTCTGGACTGGGACGATTCGGTGCATCTGACGGCCAACCCCTTAACCGAATCACTAGCGCCGGCCAATTTAATCAAAATATTCTCAACACCTGTCAATGGAACGTACATTCCCCTGACCATCCTCACCTTCGCCCTGGAACGCCAATTCTTTGGACTGCAACCGGAAATATTTCATGGCATTAATCTGCTGTTGCATCTACTGGTAACATTATCGGTATTTATTTTAGGCGAAAGGTTGGGACTAACGCGCTTAGCCAGTTTCTTAGCTGCGGTCATTTTTGGATTGCACCCTCTGCATGTGGAATCCGTCGCTTGGATCACCGCCCGCAAAGACATGCTCTATTCCCTCTTTTTTATCTGGTCCTTAATTCACTATTGGCATTATTTACAAACTCAACAATTTGCCCGGTGGACCATCAGCCTCGGACTAGGCGTTCTGGCTATTTTAGCGAAACCCATGGCACTGAGTTTACCTCTAATGTTATTCGTACTGGATGCACTTAAAAAACGTCCCAGATCCGTACGAGTTCTTACGGACAAACTGCCATTTGCGCTAATCATTTTTTCCCTTGCAGCCATTACTTACGCAGACAATGCCCGCATGCTACAGCTAACGTGGCCCAAAAGTTTTCTCTTGTGGATTTGGAGTTTTAGTTTTTATTTAGATAAATTCACATGGCCTTTCCCCTTAAGCCCTTTTTATCTGGCCCCTCAGCCATTTACATTTCAAAACCCCGCTTATCAAAAATCCATCCTCATCGCTTTGTTTTTTATCTTGGCTTGTATTCGTGGTCGCAAGAATAACTGGTTTATGCTGGGGGCCCTAACTTATGTACTCTGCACGTTTTACTTATGGCGCATGGACTACCGGGATATTTCTGTGGTGGCCGATCGCTTCATGTACTTACCCAGTTTAGGATTCTGCTTCTGGGTGGGGCATTTGATCGAAGATTATGATCGTCAGTGGATAACCAGAAAATTATGGCGAAGGATTTGGCTATGCGGGTGGACCTTGGTTTTCTTAACCCTCCCTTTACTGACGTACCAGCAATCTCAGATTTGGAAAAGTGATGCGACACTGCTGGCGCGTACTTTACAAATATTCCCAAATCATTATTTGGCCCTCACGAACCAAGGAGTCTTGTACCATCGTGCTGGCCAAGAATCATTGGCCCTCAAATCCTATAACCGCGCCCTCGCGGCTAAGCCAGACAGCTTTCTCGCGTTGCTAAACCGTGGCAATTTCTGGCGCGATCAAAAACAATGGCAACGAGCTGAAAGCGACTATTCTCAGGCCCTGCAAATCGACCCGCAACATCCTCAAAATTATCAACTGTTCATGGATCGAGGAACCGTACGGCGCCGCCTAGGGTTAACGCAAGCGGCGCAATCTGATTACACCGACTCAATCCGACTTAAACCGGATTATTTTGGCACTTTTGTTAATCGTGGGAATCTATTTCTGGAACTTGAAGATTGGAGGAGGGCAATTGCAGATTTTACGCAAGCTATCAAACTGGCACCCCTGGATCCCCGTGCTTACTGGGGACGCGCATTAGCCTACGAAAAATTGGGAGAAATCGAATTGGCCAGGCAGGATGAAAAAATAGCCACTACACTACGAGAAAAAACTACCGAGATAAACTCTGTAACCCATAAAGCTTTAATAAATCATTAACATCGGTCGTTTTCAAATCAATACTGTTACTTTGACCTAAAGGTAGCAAATAAATTTTCTTTCCTACTAGCGATTCCGCCATACGCAACTTGACCATGGTCTTACCACCACCACTGTTTAACGCATCGACCATTTTTTCAATCCCTTGCGACTCAGCGTTTCCTTCGGCTTCCACGGCTTTTGCAATTAAAGACTGCTGTTCAAAGTAGGCATCCGCAGAAATTTTGGCTTTTTGATATTCTCCATCAATTTCCGCCACCATCTTATTGACATCTCCCTGAGCGAATTGCACCTTCTGCAAGTATTCTTCAACGGTTGCTTTGGTCTCCGACTTGTAACGTTCTACCAACTGATCAGCCACTTTTTTTTCTTCAATAGCTTTTTGATAAGCCGGATTAAAACGATAATCTCTAGGCAGAACGCTTTCCACGATAATGCCATAGGGGTTTAATTCAGCGTTTAAAGCGCTACGGACTTCTTCCGCCTTGGTGGTTCGTTTATCCGCCACGTAAAAGTCTTCAGTCTTTAACCCCCCAAAAATATCACGGGTGATACTCCGCGTAATAGGTCGCACAATCCGTTCTTCCAAAAGCACGCTATTGAGCGCCACTTGCTCCAGAATCAGCGACGCTTTGGCGGGATCAATGCGATAGGAAATGATCACATCCAAGCTAATGTCATTCCCATCAACCGTTTTAAAAAGCAATTCATCACTTTCGCCACGTGAAAAGTTGGTGGATGCCGTCATTTCAATGTTCTGCAAACGCGTATCAAAGGTGTACCATTCGTTCACCAGAATCGGGAAGAAATACGTGGCTCCAGGGGCATAAACCTGTGACACTACGCCCTGTTTACCGACTGGTGACCATTTAATGACCCGCACCCCCACCTCGGTCGAACGCGTAGAATGAGGAAAAAAGAGCGCCCCTAGTAAAGGGATCAACAAAACCAGCTTGCCTGCCGAGAATAATTTCATGGGGTCAGCACCTTAAGATCCATATTCTCATCCATCCCAAACAATTTTAAAGAATTTTCTAAGTCCAAAGGATTTAAACCCTTCTCTCCTCCTGAAGGCAAAATAATCGAATCAATACCTTTAAAAACTTCCGCCATTTTTAACCCAATCAGCTTATCCGAACCTTGCCGTTGATACGCCTTATTAATTAATTCTGTTTTCTTGGCTTCCGCGAGTTTGACGAGAAGATCTGCTTCCGCTTTTTTACTGCGCACATAGAGATCTTTTTCCGCCACGCGTTTAATGGCGTAGGCTCGGCCCTCTTCAAGTTTAATTTTTATTTTGGCCTCGCCTTCTTCACGTACCTTCTTGACCAGGGCTTCTTCGCTGGAAGCTTTCGCCTTAGATTGGTTTGTGAATACCAACTGGTCTTTTAACTTTTTTTCTTCAATATTACGCTGAATTTCATCGTTATAACGAAAATAGCGGATGAGTACCTGCTGAATTTCAATTCCTTTCGCAGAAAGTTCTTGGTTCAAAAGTTCTTTAGCTTTATTGGATTTTGCAACCCGCAAAGGCGTATAAAATTCTTCGGTCGTCATTTCGCCCAGCGCTTCTTTAAGCTTGGCTTCCGCTCGCGGAACAACACCATTATCTTCGTAGAGCCGTCCCGGGCCAATCGTGGTGATCACTTTATAGGGATCAACAATGTGATACAGAATACTGACGTCCACATCAACAAAAAAACCGTCCGAGGTTTGAATATGTGCCGAGTCCTCTACCCGTGCTCCGCGCGAAGCGGACGAAGGATGATCCGTCAGTTCAAAAACCTGAAAATTGCGGGGAAATCGATGCATGATTTCAAACCCAAATGGCATCAAGAAATGATACCCGGTTTGATAAATATTTTTTTGAATACCTGACTTTAAACCAATATTGACCTGTTTGATACCATACTCGTTAGGTCGAACATAAACAAAACAGTTAGACAGAAAATAAAAAACGACCAGCAAAGGCAGTAATTTGGGTAAGTGCTTTAACCCCGATAAATCAAGGGCGACCCGCGGGATATTTTTATGTGTCCATTCCATAAAGAAATTACCAATGTATTGGTTGTGATAATATCATTGAACCTGCTAATTCCCAACAATTTTATTCTTTTTTATCCACTCCTTTATTAATGACTTCATAAACAGAACAGTAATCCGCGGTGCGCCAGCCACCTTTTATTCCTTTGGCTAAAAGCCTAGCGATTCCTTGGAGAGCGGACGCATTGATGCCATACGTTGCAGCAGCCTTTTGAAAAAGGTTCACATCCTTAAGCATATGTTGCGTTGAAAAATTAGGACGAGTGTAATCGCGCGTTAACAAACGCGGTAACTTTTTATCAAACATCGGCGCGTAAAGAGCGCTTTGACGTAAAATCGACATAAACGTTTTCACCTGCAGGCCGCTTTGTTTGACTAAAGCCAGGCTTTGGGCAAAGCCCACGATGTGCGACGCAATCAATTGATTCAAACACAACTTCAATGTGGCGGCTTGCCCAACGGGACCGAGCCAAAGATATTCTTTCCCAAAAACAGTCAGCAAGCTTTTAAATTTTCTGAATTGAGCCGCGGTTCCTGAAAACATCAGAATTAATCGACCGGCCTTCACTTCGCTGATGCTCCCTAGAACCGGACATTCGCAGTAATGCGCACCATAACGATGGGCTAATTGCGCGAAACGACGACTTTCCTGCGGTGCGATCGTTCCCATCTGAATCAATATTTTTCCTTTCAAGCCAGACCGTGACCGCAAAGAAAAAACTGTCTCAGAGATAGCAGCAGCATCGCTTAACATGAGCAAATGCACCTGACTCGAAGCCAAGGCCTCTTGAGGCGTTAAGCTCACACGCGCGCCAAGCTTCACCAAAGGTTGTGTCTTACGGACGGTTCGATTATAAATATTGAGTGGATAGCCGTGCGTCAAAAGACGTTCGGCCATGGGAGCTCCCAATAGACCCGCTCCCCAAAAACTAATCGAAGGATTCTTAACTGGCATGATAATTCAGGGCGGCCGGGGATAAAACCCCGGCCGCCCTCAAAACTTAATCTTTCAAAGCTTCCATTCCTCGTCGGCAAATTTCACGGGCGTAATCCGTCCAGGCACCCTGTCCCCAATAGCGAAAGCAACTCGTCTGCGAAAGCAATAAATGTAGCAAGGCGTGTCGGTACGATGGCGAATGTTTCAGTTGCGGATGCGCGTCAAATTTCTGATGAAATTGCGCGCTCAAGCGGTTCATCGGATCTAAAACATTTTCATAGCCCGCAACCCAATTCAAATTACTGGTCCAAGAAGCTTGATCAAGATGAAAATTAGGATACTTCTTTTTTGTTTCAGCTATAGCGGCTTCCATATCCGCTTCACCGTTTCCCCTAAAATGTTCCCAAATACGCTGTTGCCAAACCGGCTGCACCGGCAAAAAATCACTTTCCTTTAACCCGGCGCGCCGCACAAACTCCAAATATTCTGACCCATTCAGCGCGACGACCCCTTCGGTCCCGATAGATTCAAAAGCCTGTTTAAAGGCGGGAGGAAATTCATTCATCATGACGCCCCCATTTTCGCCGTCACCAATCTGCGCTACATAAGGTGGCAAAATTTTACCTTGGTACTCCTGGGGCCCTTTAGACTTGGCTTCATAATAGGGTTGCATTTGCGCCACTAATTTAGTATCCGACCCCTGCGTTTTAATAAGCACCGTAATTTCGGCAGTCTCTCCCCTAGAATTTCGCGCAACCAATCGATGCGGATAATGAGGGCGATTGACGCCTGCTCCATCGAGATACTCAATGGTATGTTCCTGAACCAATAGCCATTCATAACCGCATTCATTCAGCGCCTTGACGTATTCATAGCAAACATCCGGATGAATCGGCAAATGCATTTCCGGGGGAGAAAACCCCTTCACTCGCTCCAGTGCTTCCAGTCCAAAAATCGAAGCAAAATGTTGCTGCCAAGCCAGCATATGCAACTTTAAATCCGGAACCGGCGTTGAGGAAGCCACCGCGTGCGACCACATGGTACCCAGCCATTCCACGTGGCGATAATATTTTGAAACGCAGGTAATTTTCTTGAGTTCCTCAATCGCTTTGCCACCTTCTATTTCGGAAAGTGCCCACAGCAGATTACCGGAATAATCCAACATAACGCGAGGATTTTTTCCCTGCTGAACCATATCCTGGACAAACTCCGCCATCCGCCAATAACACCAAAAGAAAACCGGTGCGTTGTGGTTATCATGAACATTCAAATGTTCCCACATGTACCGTAAATTACTGATGAGCTGGGCGTTAGACAAATCATCACTCGAGGCGGGAATAACCGGTTGATGCATATGTAACGCAAAACCAAAAGCTGCGGAAACTTTGGAAAAATCCACATTAGATAAGTTGGCGTAAAATTCTTTCTTAAACCCGCGGTGAGAGTTTAGTTTCCTTTCATCTGGAACTAGATTCGGAAATTTTTCAATCGCCGGTAAGATCATGACGACCTCGATAGGGAAACCGCCCTACTTTTTGATGAAAGCGTCGCCGATTCTTGTGACGAATCAGGAAACGCCTTTAAGCGAACAAAGTACTGCACGCA
Source organism: uncultured Planctomycetales bacterium (assembly GCA_964464475.1). Taxonomy (GTDB): domain Bacteria; phylum Omnitrophota; class Gorgyraeia; order Zapsychrales; family JAHFFX01; genus CAYXGG01. The sequence goes on from CAYXGG010000027.1 coordinate 8,255, forward strand.
GTTTTGTTCTGCAAAAATATTATCTCGCGCCTCAACAGCCCGCAGCCAGTTCACGTCCAACGCTCCATTTTTAATGTCATCATAAATTTTGTTAAAACGATTTATGTGCGTTTGAAATCGCTTTTTGGCATACGCGACCATGGTTCCCGTTTTCATAATAAAAGGCCAATCGCTAGCCTGCGCGAGCAACAACTCCCGAGCCGCCAAATTAAGCGCGCGCTGCAAAGGGTCGCCCGCCATGAATTCGCGTTGATTATAATATTTTTGAGCTAATTCCAACATCCGTTCTGAGGTCGCCATCAAATGCCGATAAATCCAATCATTACTGTCTTCTACCCAAAAATCGTTGTAGCCTTTATAACCCCAGCTAGAAGCCGATGGCTGAGTCACCTGATTTGTCGGATATTCTTTAAGGTATTCCGAAGGAGTAACCGCTTTAATCATGGCTTGATCGCCATGCATTTTACGCATCAAGAACTCAATCCACTGAGGACCTTCATACCACCAGTGGCCGAACAATTCAGCATCATAAGGAGACACGACGATAGGTTTGCGGTCCATGTGATACGCCAGATGAGCAATCTGACCTTCACGATTCTGCAAAAAATGCGCTGCGTGACTCGCCGCTTTTTCTCTGGCCCAGTCCGGGCGATAGGCTTCCTTATAATCCGTGTGCCCGGTGATGCGCCAATATTTTAATCCCGTGTTAATGCGGATTCCTAACGGATGAATATACGGCTTAATATAATCAAATTCCAGTTCGTGCCCGATATCCCGATAATATTCCCGATAATCCGGGTCTCCCGGATATCCTTCTTTGGCACTCCATACTTGCTTGGAAGATTCCCAATCTCGCGAAAAAACCGCCACGCCCGATGGACAGTAGACCGGCGCGTAAACGCTAAAACGCGGTGAGGGATCGGCGTGCACCAACGCATGAGAATCCGCAAAAAAATAACGGATACCCGCGTCTTTAAGGATCTCATCCACTCCCGGATAATACCCGCACTCCGGAAGCCAGATGCCTTGCGGTTGACGGCCAAACGTTTTCCGATAATAGTCAACGCCGACTTGAATTTGCGCCCGAACGTTTTCGGGATTAAAAGACAATAGCGGCGAAAAGCCATGCGTTGCGCTTGATGCCAGAATTTCTAAATAACCGCGATCTTGAAACAGTTTAAACGCCCCGACCAGATCTCCACGATATTGGTGCGTAAAAATCTCTTTTGCTTCCTCCAGCTTGCGATGATACATCAAGGCCAAGCCATGATAATGCGGCAAAAGTCCCGTGCGTTCAATTTCCTTAGCCGCGAGTTCAATCAGGCGGTCCAAATGCCGCACATATCGCTGCTGCAACAAAGGATCCCGCAACATAGAACCCAACGTCGGCGTAATCGACATGGTCACCCGAAAGAAAACTTGATCTCGATGCAAACTCTCAAAAACCTGCAAAAGCGGAATGTAGGTCTCGGTGATAGCCTCGTACAACCAATTTTCTTCCAGAAAATATTCTTCTTCAGGATGGCGGACAAAGGGTAAATGGGCGTGCAGGACTAAACAGAAATAACCTTGCGCAGTCATAAGGAGTAGACGTGGTTGCTATTAAATTTTTCCCGACAACATCAAGGGAGCTAAAATTTTGGTGGCCCGACGTACTTCGGTAAAGATCGAACGCTCTTCTTTGGAATCAGCGGATTGCGCGGTAAAATCAAAAGGGAAACTGCCGTCAGGCAAACTACTACGGAGCGTAAACGTTCCGTCTGGTTTAAGTTGAATGGGCACATCTTTCAAAGTGACCTTGGCATCGGGTTCGGTGCGACCATACACTATCAAGTCCGCCCACACTTCAAAAAAGAATTTGCGTTGTTGTTCGCCTACTGGCAAGGACGCACTGGCGGCCAGTTGTTCGGTCCACCATTCACCGGACTCAACCATTTCTTCCGAGGCCCCTAACAAAATTCTACGCGACCAACCGCGCGGCATTAATTTCAATAACCTTTGTCGGTCCCAAACCGTCTGCCCCGTTAGATGCGTGCGACGCCCCAATGAACCGCGCAATCGCGCCAATACGATATCCCACAGTCGAGGCATCAAACGCAAATAATACTGACGAACATCATCACGCGAGATATAGTAACGACGTTTACGTTTGTACTGAACCTGACGGGCCGGCGGCAAAGACTCTGACTCTTTATCAAAATCAGGATGCGCTTCAAAAGCATAGACAAACGGTTCGCTTTCCTTATGGTCTTTGACCTCCATCCAAATTTCTTCACTACGCCAGGACGATGATTTAGGCGGCGTTCTTACGACATTAGAACGAATGATCGGGTAAAACCGATTTAACTCGTCCTTCAGCCCCAATTCCACGCAGATGGAAACATTATCGTTCCATAAATTAATGTACCAATTATTAGCTGAACCCACATCAATATCAAACGAAGTGTTAGCATTGCTCCCATTAAAATCCACCAAAGTGACATCATAAACCCGCAACGTAAGTTTGGGCTCAGCGGCACCAGACCCCATTTGCCGCAGCGTTTTCTCTAAATCAGCGACCGCGACGTCCCACGTGGCAAATAGCCAATTAGGATCTTTTGGCATTAACGCTAAACGAGAAATATCATAACGAGTAGGCAATTCCAACGAATCGATAGAGACATCCAAATCTTTAGCCAGCAACGCTTGTGAAATAATAGATGTTTTTTCCTGTTGCCGAACAAATTCTTTTACATCATCGATAGTGGGTAATTGCAGTATCTTATGGTCTGTTGGTGATTCAATAGTTCGCGAACGCGTCTTTTTTATTCGCGCGACTGGTTTTTCTTCCTTAAGAGAAGCACCGTGAGGCAAGACCTGGCTTAACTTCTTACGCAAACGAATGGTTTTTTCCGTTGACTTGGCTGAACTATTTTTATTTTTGCTAGAAGCCATAATTTTATGAAGTATATACGTCGACCACTTGATCGGCGATGACATCCCAAGAAAAAGCTGTTTCAACCGCAATACGTCCGTTTTCTCCCATCCAGCGACAATGTTCAAAATCTTCCAAACAAGTGCCTAATCCCCAAGAAACCGAATCCACATTAGGAAAAATTTTGAGTCCTGTCACATCGTGCCAAACAATTTCTGATGGCCCACCAACCGATGTGGCCACAACGGGTTTCCCCGCGCTCCATGCTTCTAAGATGACGATACCAAAAGGTTCATTACGACTGGGAACGCAGACAACATCTACCGCTTTATACAAATCCGTCAGTCGCCATCCGTTCAGATAGCCTAAAAAGCGGCAGGCGTGTTCACAGCCCAAATGCCGAGAACGCTCTTCAACATGTCGACGCATTTCGCCATCACCGACAAATACAAATTTGGCGTTTGGGTAATAATTTAATATATTAGGAATTGATTCGGCCAGAAAATCCGGCCCCTTCTGGTAGACCATTCGGCCGACAAACAGAATCGTCGGATCCATGGGACCAATGCCATATAATTTACGAACAGCCGCCGTGTCCACCCACCCATTAAAATGATGTTCGTTGATACCGTTATAAATCACGTTTGATTTATGCTCCGGGACGTTGTACATCCAAGCGACTTCTTTTTTTAAAGTCTGAGAGACGGTAATAACTTTATCCGCGCAATATGTTCCGTGCCGTTCATGGTCACGAATAACAGCCGACTGTCCATCCCAGAAGTTGTTACCGCAACGACCGAATTCCGTCGAGTGAATGGTTAATACCATGCGGTGACCGGCAGCCTCTTTAATCCAGACAGCCGCGTTAGAAGCCAGCCAATCATGCGCGTGCACAACATCAAAAGGACCCGTCAAACCCTCCGTCTTAAAAAAAGACTCCACAAAAGACCGGCACATATTATTCACTTCTTCAATAAAATCTTGGGAAGCAGGATACGGGCAGCGGTGATAATGAACACCGGAAATCCACTCATAATGGGGATGGTCCGGTTTTCCCATTCGCGTAAAAAGGTGCACTTCATGCCCGCGATGCGCCAAGGAACTGGCTAATTCAGAAACGTGCACGGCGATACCGCCGACACTAATTGAATGCAATGATTCCCAGGCAAAAAGGGCAATACGCATAATCTACTTAAGTAGTTAGAATTATTGGTCTTAGATCCGTTAATTGGAGTAATGCTAACAGAAGTGACTTCGAGTGTAAACAGGTATTTAATTGTTTTTAACTTTATCCCTATAACGCAACCACAAAAAAGTCATAGCGAGCAGATACGCCACCACCCCGCACATAAAACCAACCAAAATATAACCGACAAAAATCGGCAACAAAAATTCCAAATTAGTTTTGTCCCAAAGGATTTGCCAGCTAAAATCTTGAAATAATTTTTGAGATCGTTGCGAAAGCGCCTCCCATTCCACGTTCATCACCCGCGCCCCCACCTTCGCGGATACTAAAAAAATGACAAGGCTCAGCCAAGTATTCGTGAGCACACTTCCAGCGAGAGCCGAGACTTTGTTGACTCTCACTAAAGTAGCCAAAAGTACAGCGGCCACCGGGCCGGTCCCAGGCAATATTCCCGCAAAAACCCCTAATCCAAAACCTAACGCGATACGCTGAGGCGAGTCATCAATGTGCGCAATCTTGCGGTATAAATCTATCCACCACTGCTTCATAGCCACATCCTCAAAATCATATCAATTATTTTCCAAACTCAAATGCAAGCTGCGGACAAGGGGGGATGATACTTTGAAAAACTTTCAAAATGGAATAAATCGACTAACCCATAATCAAAGCGTCTCGGTTTTCTCGCGAAGAGGAGAACTCTTTTTTAATTTATATCCCCATCGTTGATCCGAGACTTGAATTCTTTCCAAGTTAAAAATCTCATTCAGAATCTCAAAATAGGGACTCTGCTCCTCCACAAAAACCCAAGAAGCAGACATGGATTCAAACAGAATCGACATCGAAGTCACCGTACGGTCGATAATCCATCCATCGGCCACGTGATACAAAAAAACCGGACTAATGCTTACCTGCTTTGGAAAATAAATCACCGCGTAATCACCTTTGATTTTAGCTGTAAAGTGTCGATTCACCAGCTCTGCCGTCGACTTAAATTTATCAGAAACTAACAATTCCTTGCCTTTACTGCGCCATTGAGGATCGAACAGCGGCAAATCATAACAATACAATCCCTGCACCATCAATTCTAATTCCAATTGGTACGCCGAGTCCGGTGTAGGTTGCGGAACGTATCGTTCTTTTAACTCCTCAAAGGTCGGAATGTTTGCCCAAACGCGATCAGCGGACGATAAAAAACCACTAACAAGAAGAAGCACCCAACCTAAAACCACCAGAAACCGCATAGACTTTTTATGCACACTCATCATATTAACACTTTGATTAAACCACATTGGCATTCACATTTAACCTTTTCGTTGTGACAAAATCAATTCTTTGATTTTTTCCACCAGTTTATCCATCATGACCGGTTTGGACATAAAATAATCCCCGATCTCGTGTCTCTCCGCTTGTCCTTCTTTTTCAATAAGAGAACTTAGCAGAATAACCGGCAAGTTCTTAAAATCCTCATTACGTTTAATTTCCTGAGTAATCATCCAGCCGGAAACATTGGGCATAATAATGTCCGTCACTAATAGATCCGGATCTTCGGCCTGCAATCGATGAATCGCCTCTTCGCTATTAGTAAAAGCGGAAACTTCGAAGCCATTCGCCTGAATGCGTGATTGCAACATCTTAACCAGCATCGGATCATCGTCCACCACCACCACTTTGGCCTGTTGGCGATCTTGACGAAATATTTTCTTAATTTCCGAAATAACTTGCGGCTCCGAACAGGGTTTCTCCAGAAAATGGATGTGCTCAAAACGCAAAATCTTAGCCCTACTCTCTTCGTACCCAGCCTGACCCAAAAAGATAACCGGAGTCTTACCTAACGCTGGCGTTAACCGGATCCTTTCCACGATAGCCGCGCTAGCATCGTTGGCCGATTCACGATCCAGAACAATAACGTTCGGCTGAATATCTACCGCATGCACAATGCCCAAAATCGCATCGGTCTCAACAAAAACCGAATAACCCATGGTCTGAAGCGTTCGCTTAATATTTTTGACGGCACCGGTTGTTTCTTCTATCAATAAAATTTTTGGCAACATAGTTGACTCCTTTACCCAGATGAAGCTGATCCATTTAAATTATCATCAGAAACAAAAACGCTGCGATAATGCGATAGACACCAAAAACAACAAAACTATTATTCTGAATAAATTTCAAGAAAGATTTAATAGCGACAATCGCGACCAAAAATGCCGTAACAAACCCAGTCGCTAACAATGAAAATTCATGACTATTAAAAGACGCGCCGTGCTTGAATATATCCATCACCGATGCCGCAAGAATAGTTGGCAAGGCCAGTAAAAAAGAAAACTCCACCACCGTAGTCCGCTTCAATCCTAAAAGCAATCCCCCCACAATTGTAGCTGCCGAACGAGAGACCCCTGGAATCATCGCCAGAGATTGAAACAAACCGATAGCCGCTGCCTGCAGATAAGGAATTCTTGTAATATCTGAGAGTGCGTCAGGGCTTTCCTTGTGCCACCGTTCAAAAACGATTAAAGCGATACCTCCGATTAAAAATGACCAAAAAACCACCAAGTGGTTTTCCATTAAATACCCTTTAATAAATTTATAAAGCAGCAGGCCCAGGATGGCCGTAGGAATAAACGCCACCAGAACCTTCTTTATCATACGGATATCGGTAAATAATGATCTACGATACAAAACGACCACCGCCAAAATAGCCCCCAACTGAATAAAAACCTCAAATGTTTTTACAAAATCCGAGGACGGTAGCCCTAATAATTTTGAAGCAATAATAAGATGCCCGGTGGAAGAAATCGGCAAAAATTCCGTCAGTCCTTCCACCACTCCTAAAATAATCGCTTGCAGGTAAGTCATAAAAGCTTTCTAGCGGCCCCGGACTTGTTCCGTCACCACATTATTATGACTAGCAATCACCTGCCATCGATTATTGATTTTCTTCCAGGTCATCGTGTAACGACGTACCGATCGACCGGCTCCCTCAAGGTTTTTCTCAATCGTAAATAAATAATACTGCAGAATAGCAACATCATCAAAAATCCCGCAACTGATAGGATTCAAATAATAAATGGGGAACTGTGTTGTTTCGCACCAAAAACCCACCCATTTCGTCAACCATTTTTTATCCAGCATTAATGGGCTTTCATGACCAAAACCGCGAAATTCGGGATGAATATACTCCAAAAACTCATTGACCTTCCCCTTCATCAGTAATTCAAAGTGTTTTTCCAACTCCGCCCACACTTCTTGTTGAGCTTTTGACCACTCCGCGGGATTCGGAGAAACTGACTGTGCCATGCGACCTCCTTCAAAAATAGCTATAATGTTATTTTTTTGAATGGGTTATCATAACCAATGCGCTCTCGAGTGTCAACCACTGAGCTTTTTATTAGGTTATTTTTGTAACTTTTCTTAAATGCAACCTACCGCCAATCCCAACGCAATCAGAATAATTAATCCGGCCACTAATTTCTGAATGGTGTCGATGGTGACCTTCTTGAGATATTTTTGGCCGGCCAAAACTCCTAACAAAGACGCCACGACCACCCCCCAGGTCATTCCCCAGTTTTCAGCACTTAACCCTTCCCAATGCCGCGCATAAACCGTAATTCTGGCTAGATCTACCAGACAAGCTAAAACAACCCCTGTCGCAATAAAAGCTTCTTTGGTTAAACCACTGCGCACCAAAAAAGCGCTTCTTAAGGCCCCTTGGTGCCCGGAGAGTCCTCCCAAGAATCCGCTTAAAGCTCCCCCCCAAGATAAAAATTTCCGATCAAAAGTTAATTTCTTAAACGGCGGCCAGATTTCAAAAAAAGCAAAGAACGCCATTAAAACCGCCATCGCCAATTTCAAACTATTAATGGTACAAATTTTATTCCCCCAACGATATTGCCAAAGCGGTGGAATGTCACCTAACCAAAACATGACGATAGCCCCCAGAAAGGCACCTACTACCGCGGGTGCGCCAAAATTCCAAACAATCGGCCATTGCACTTGGCGAACAAACATCAGCAACTTAAAAACATTGTTTGCCAAATGAACCACAGCTGTCATGGCTAAAGCTTCGGGTAAAGAAAAAAATAACGCGAGAACCGGAAACAAAAGCGTCCCCAGTCCAAATCCAGTAAGAAGAGTCAAACCGGAAGCAAAGAAAGAGATCAAAACGACAAAGAAGAAATCCATAAGAGACGAAAGAAAATTAAAAAATGATTAGACTAGCGACCGGTCAATGTTAATATACCCACCGTTTGAAAGGAACTCTCTATGCTCCAACATTTTATTGATCTATTTTTACATTTAGACAAACATCTCGTTGAAATTATTCAAAATTATGGCGCTTGGACCTACGCTATCGTTTTTCTGATTATATTTTGCGAAACTGGCCTGGTGGTCACACCCTTTCTCCCGGGAGATTCGCTCTTATTTGTTCTCGGCGCCCTGGCGGCGCACGATGGCCCTTTAAATCTTACGTGGTTATTGGTGTTATTGACTACGGCAGCGATCTTAGGGGATACCGTCAACTATTACATCGGACATCTCTTGGCCCCCAAAATTGTGTCGGGACAGAAAATTAAATTCATCAAAAAAGAACATTTGGATCGCACACATCAATTTTTTGAAAAATATGGAGGGAAAGCGATTATCCTGGCCCGCTTTGCTCCCATCATTCGCACCTTCGCCCCGTTTCTCGCCGGAGCTGGCAGCATGACCTACGGAAAATTCTTCTTCTACAACGTAGTCGGCGCATTCCTGTGGGTATTTTCCTTCGTGCTGGGAGGATATTTTTTTGGTAACATCCCTGCCGTTAAGAAAAACTTCACTCTGGTCATCATGGCGATTATTGTGCTGTCCCTGTTACCGGCGGTTTGGGAATTCATTCAGCATCGCCGCTCCAATCAAAGCAAGCCAACGCCCAATAATTAGTGCCCTGAGTTGCCAATCCATCGGGCAATCTGGGTGCCATCATCAGTCAATTCAAAGATACCGATCCTAATACCATCACCGTACATTTTGCCTGTTTTAGGATCACGGGTCACTCTGGTTATCCATTCATAACCTAAATCAAACTTTTCTTTGGTAAACCACTTCTGTGGATAAACCTTCACTTGCGAAGCGGCCGGCTCTAAGGCCATGACCGCGTAAGCATAGTTTCCCCCGACCGAAGGAACGACGACTAATAATTCATCCAAAGATGTAAATTCATCAGGAAAACGAATTTCATGAACACCCTCCCGCAATGACAGCGGAATGGCCACTCTCGCTAAAGGCAAACCTAAAGAAAAATAGGCTGCCGCGGATCCTTTAAAATCTGCCGGTAATTCTTCCAGCGAAAAGGATGGCAAATCCGCGACCGACAGACAATCTAAAATCAAAGTGCCCTTTTGAACATACCATAACCCCAGCCAACCGGGTTCAAGCAAAAACGGTCGCACATAAGAATTAAGCACCAGCTTCACCTTTCCGGTCTCTTGCAAATTCGCTAACGCCACCAAAAAAGAATATTTACCTTTTTCTCCTAAATGACGCCACTCGAATTTATGTTTAAATCCCGCTTTAAGCTCTGGAAAAGTAGCGACGTACCACGGAGAAGGCCCCACGGCCAAATTAATAGACTCTTTGAGTGCTGCGCTTACATCTACTCCCTTAAAAAAATGACGCGGCAACGAGAAAAAAATATTTCTTAAAAGCAAATATAGAATAATCAGGGTGGTTATAAAAGCCCCGATGATAATCCGCTGGGTCGCGTGAGCGGCTAGGAATATTTGCAACAGATTGGCTGACACCAAAAGCAAAGCCAGGAATAGCAGCAAGTAGACAATTTTCTTTATTAATAAAGTATTTTGAGGATGAATGCTAAGAAATTTAATTCTCATGAATACAAAGAAATTATCTATTTATTCTTGAATTTAATACGCGGCCAATTAGTATGTATATTCGTATGGAAAAAAAATTTAACATTTTTTTAACGTTAGCAATTGCGAATCTTTGCGGCATTATTGCGCTAACTTTCTTTTTTGTTCAGCTCAATCAGAAAATAACTGAAAGCACGCCAAAACAACACGGGCCAATCTCTCCAGAATCACACAGTCAGCAGCAACAACTCCCGCATTATAACCAAATCATGGAAATCATCCGGCCGCTACGCTATTCTGGGCTGCAAAGCCTGCTGCGCCCTGAAGTAAAAATACAATTAAATCTTGGAGAGCATACCTGGACGCTCAAAAACATCCATCGCTTTAATCAGGATGGTACCATCATTCTTGAAGATAAAAAGTATGGTCTCTGCGGCGAATTGGCCGCCTTCACATCTCGTCGGATCCAATCTTTATTATCGGATCAGTACCACATTCAATTTATCAAAGCTGCTGAGTCAGGTTTTTTCTTAGGCCCCAAAGCCTCACACATTGTTTTGCAAATAACACCCCAAAAATCACCCAACACAGACTTTATTTTGGACCCATCTTTCCAACGCTACGATACTAAAGAAAACTTTGATGATTATTTATTTTACGAACAATTCGATGAGCTTAGCTTCCTAACTAACAAAGAAAAAGATGTATATTTTCCTGTTGGGCATGGGACCCCGGTCCTCATCCACAACGACATACTCGTCAGCTTAGGTATCGAAAAAGTTAACAACCAGTTTGATGCGCAAAATTTCTCAATTGCGTTAAGTATGACCCGCCGCTATAAATTCTCCGAAAGGTATTTATTCGCCTTAAGAAAAAACGCCGGTAAAACAGAATGGTTTGAAAACAAAGTTCTCATCCAGGAAGCGATGACCCCTATTGAGTACAGCACTTTGCGACTTCGCTTATTGCAGTGGTTTGCCGACATTACGCAAGAGGACATGACCGCTCTTACCGAAGAACTCAATCAGAATTAACTCTTCCTAATTATTCCCAAAAGTATCTAATTCTCGAAGATTAATCAGCGAAGCAAAAAAATTCATCGGAAAAACTTTAAACATGCCGTTAAATTCAGCAGCCTTCCGATTATATTCTTTACGAGCCTCGTCCATTTTGTCCTCTAAAGACTGGTAATCCGCGACAAAAGCCAAAAACTTATCATGTTGCGCCAACTGCGGGTGATCTTTAGCCACGACAATGACCCCTAAGAGAGCCTTTCGCAATTCAGCATCAACGATTATTTTATCGGAAAAAGTCAGCGAGGGAATCATCGCCTTGCCGCGCAGCTTCGTGAGATCGGCAAGACTTTGCAAATGTTGTTGCAACGGGGCTTTGACCAACCCAAAAAGACTGGGAATAATCTCTTGGCGATGTTGAAAGAGGATATCAAACTCTTCCATGGCCTGACCGACCTGACGGTTTTTTTCTTTAATGACCCGACTCAAGGATATATGGATCAGCGGGATAGCAACAGCGATGAGGATAACAACTAGATACATACAGCCGATATTAACACTGTAATAGTTTGGGGTGACGGGCAAACTTTATGGCCACGTCCTTGGAGATCGTTCCTTCGTTGACTAGAAAAGACAAATGCTGCTCTAATGTCTGCATGCCGTGTTCAGCGCCGGCCTCCATGTGCCCGCGGATTTCGGCCAACGCACCGCGACGAACCATGTTCCGAATCGACATCGTTCCGACTAAAATTTCCACTGCCAATGCCCGACCTTCCCCTTCTTTTTTGGGAACCAGAATTTGACCGACAATCGCCTGCAAGCATTCAGCCAGTTGGACCCGGATTTGCTCCTGTTTGCCTGCCGGATACACGTCAATAATGCGGTTAATGGAATCTACCGCGCTCGAACTATGCAAGGTAGCCAACACCAAGTGGCCGGTCTCTGCAGTCGTCAGCGCCATCGAAATAGACTCAAGGTCACGCATCTCACCGATGACAACGACGTCCGGATCCTGACGCAAAGAATATTTCAAAGCATTGGCAAACGACAAAGTGTCCGAGCCCACTTCCCGCTGAATGATCAAACTTTTATTCGAACGGTAAACAAATTCAATAGGATCTTCAATGGTAATCACTTTGCACTTACGCTCAGCATTCATGATATTGACCAAACTCGCCAACGTTGTGCTTTTACCGCTACCCGCCGTACCGGTCACCAGAATGAGACCACTACGCTTACGCGCCAAATCCACAATGCTGGGGGGCAAACCGAGTTCAATGACGCTGCGCGCGTGCGTGGGCATAATACGGACGGTTCCCGCCACATGCCCTTTCTCCCGGTGAATGTTGACACGGTAATGGAATTGGGTAGACGCGAAGAAAGAAAACTCGACTTCCAGAAAATCTTCAAAAGTTTTCTTTTGTTTGTCGGTTAAGACAGCGAGTATGATAGATTCGATTTCATCGGGGTCTAACGGTGCGGAATCGTCCGGGACCAACTCTCCATGAATTCGAAATATCGGGGGATGAAACGCAACCAAGTGAACATCGGAAGCGTCCCGCTGGGAACCGGCTTCCAAAATCTCATTAAAATTGGACCGCTTAATCATAGGCAGCATTATCAACTTGGATTAAAGTTAAGTCAACCAGTATTTCCTTCTTGTCACTGATTTTGTTCAAAGGAATCACTAAAAATATTTTTTAACAGCATTGTGGCATACGCACCTCGCGGCAAGGTAAAGTGTACGGTAAGGTCGTGCTGATTCTTCTCACCCTTTGCCCAGTGAGCGGTTAAATCAAGCGGCCAAACCCAAAGAGGCCGCTCGCTGGATTTAAAAAAAGCTTGCCGTAATTTGCAGCCGTTAAAGTCCGAGCGTTTAATCCCCTGTTCCAATAAAACAGCGTCATAGCTAACCTGCCAGGCGAAATCGGGCATCTTGGTTTTGGCTGCGGCCAGTGGGAGATTTAACGAAACAAGCTTAGCTCGTGAGGAAGCCTCTTCGATCATAGGAAAATGGTAATCGCCGGCAACCCCGGGATAAACGCGTCGTGGCCAGGAGGCGGCCCATCGGCGCGCGACTTCGTTCCAGATCGCGGATTGATACGCAGCTATAAACAACGATAAATCAACAGCCGGGATTGTCTTGAGCACCTCCAGAAAACCGTTGGGATGGGCCTGCAAATACGTAAAGACTTTTTTTTCTTGTGGCGTGACCGCCTGCTGTAGACAGCTCTCCCAATGCTTCCAATCCTTCAGGAAGGCCTGTTTTCTTTGCGACTCGCTCTTACTGTCCCCTCCATGCGCCGAACACAACCAACATTTGACTGCTCCATTAAAATGCTTATGTAACACCCGCTGAGCCAGGAATCCCAAGGTAGGGTCATAACTGCCAAACCGCTGGTCATCAAAATAATTTAGAAACCCCTCACGGCTGATTTGATTAAGCCGTGGGGCGATCGCCTCCTTTTGAGACCCGGCGATCGCCCTGACCACAATCGCAAATTCATTCGCCACAATCAAATCCGGCCCCATAGGGCGATCCATACTGCCGACCCGTTCCAGACGATAATCCTGCCCCTCAAAAACTTCCGGTAATTTTCTGCCTTTAATCGTAATAAATTGTTCCGTCTGTGCGTGACGATCTTTGCGCCCGCCATAAGCAAAATCATTTAAGGGACGCTTTAATGCTTTAGCCGCTTGGCTCAAAACATCCAGGGTATTCCACCCCGTTTTACGCAACCGATAAACACCAAAAGCCCCTTGAGCGACAAAAGGTAAATCCGCCTTTTCCTTGACGATAAAATCAGTGGAAGTCGTTTTAATTTTAAAATGCATGTGGGTGGTGTTTAGACAGCGACCATCCGCCAGCAACGATGGACGCGGCGATTACGATAATCTTCGGGGATAGACTTAGGCGTAATCTCGGTCAAATCTTTAACCGGCAACCCGCCCAAGTTGGGTTCAAAACGCTGGTGGTTCGTGGAAAAATAGAGTAGCCCTCCCGGGGTCATCAGTCGCAAAACCGACTTAAGCAACTGCGGATGGCTTTCTTTAATATCAAATTCAATCTGATCGCGCTGATCTTTAAAAAAAGATGGTGGATCAACAATGGCTAAATTAAACTTCCGGCCTTCCGCCGCCGCTCTCACTAAAAATTTAGGCACATCAGATTTCACTAATTCATGCTGCGGTCCGGATAATCGATTCAACTGCAAATTATCTTCCGCCCAGGCCAGATACGTCTCCGAGCGATCCACCGTGACTGTAGATTTAGCACCACCGGCTGCCGCCGCACAGGTAAAAGCACCCGTATACGCAAACAGATTTAAGAAATCTTTGCCGGCCGCCAAATTTTTAATCAGGACACGCGTGTCGCGATGATCGGAATATAGGCCCGTGTCCAGATAATCGTCCAGATTAACCCAAAAAGACAAATCACGTTCCCGTACGGTAAACCGATCTCCTTTAGCCGACAGCTTCTGATAGCGCGGCCCTTCTGGGGTGTTCGTTTGACGTCGCTTCATATGGACGCGATTTAAAGGAATATTCAGTGCGACAGCCGCTGCCTGCGCCATGGCGGGGAGCCAGTCTTCGCCAGTTTGCCAGCGCACATATTCACCAATCACCATATGACCGGCATACCAATCCACCACCGCCCGGATTTCCTTGATGTCCCAGTCGTAAAGCCGAAAACAATCGATATGTTGCTTCCGAAATTTCTTGGCCAGATGCGCGAACCGATTACGCAGCCGGTTACCAAAAATCTCGGCGTGATACTGAATCTTGTCTGGAGTGATGGAATTAGGTTTTGTAGACATAGCAATTCTTTGGAGAGAAGTATAGCAGACAAACGCTTAGGCCGCCGACAACAAAAAAGGCCACGCGTGCCGTGACCTTAACTACAAAAATGACCCAAACAACGCGTTCAACACCTGGTTAGCCCGCGCGCGCTTAACTCTCCCGGGTCGAACAAACCAGCTCGACTTGCCAATTGGGATTAACCCAAATACCAATGATCTCATGGTTGGGCCAATATTCATGCAAACGCTTGACGGATGCCTGAATTTCCTCGCGGTGAATGGGTTCCTGAACCGGATTCCCGCGGCAATCATAATGCCCCACCACAAAGAGCCGTGTCGACTTATTCAAATTGACCGAAACATTAATGCTGCGCAACACTTCGCTGATGTCTTTTTGTTTGGCCAAAACCCCATCCATCCCGGCTTCGGTAATGACATCCACAAAATCAACGGGATAATTCGACTTGATCCAATTGATGACCGGCAGCTGTACCCGGCCATCCATGCAATTCAAACACGTTGCGCGTGTATCCAATGTCCCCTCCTTGTCTACTAAAGCGGGGCCATTGTACTGAATATCCCCACGAAAAGCAATTTACAGTTTTTAAAATTGGCTAACCAGCACTTAGGGGAAAGAAAACCCTAGAAGCTATCCAATAATTGTTCCTCAAATTTTGGGTGAGTCTGAAGCCGGACGT
>CAYXGG010000028.1:0-23063 GCA_964464475.1 uncultured Planctomycetales bacterium
CGGTTAAAAGGGTACGTGAGCTGGGTTTAGAACGTCGTGAGACAGTTCGGTCTCTCTCTGGTGTGGGCGCACGATACTTGACGAGGAGCTCTCCTTAGTACGAGAGGACCGGGAGAGACGAACCTCTGGTGTTCCGGTTGTCGCGCCAGCGGCAATGGCCGGGTAGCCAAGTTCGGAAGGGATAAGCGCTGAATGCATATAAGTGCGAAGCCCCCCTCAAGATGAGGTATCGATTTTCTTCGGAAATGTAGGCACCTGGTAGACTACCAGGTTGATAGGTTGCGTGTGTAAGGGATGCAAGTCCTTTAGCTTAGCAATACTAATCTGCCAAACGTTTGACCACTAATAAATTACTACAAAATCTCGGACTACCTAGTTGACGACATAATTGTTGAAATATTTCTGGATTCGGTGGATTGCTTAACAATCTGCCACAAGCTTCCAGTGACGTTGCTGCAGGGGCCACACCCGTTCCCATTCCGAATACGGAAGTTAAGCCCTGCAAGGTCGATGGTACTATAGTTGCAAAGCTATGGGAGAGTAGAAAGTCACTGGGTAAATATAAACCCAGCCTCACTTTAAGTGGGGCTGGGTTTTTTATTCTCAGCGTTCATCCTTCTGATTCTTTACTTGATTTTTGATCTAGCTTCGTTAGTATTATCCATACTGCATCAATCACAAAGCGTACTTCGTCGTACCAAAATTGCTAAATGCCAAGAATAGTTATTACTTTATTTAGTTTGATTCTTTTTTCAATTCCTGTTTTCGCGCAAAGCGATTCGCGATCGTTGACCCTTGCGCAAACTACGGAATTGGCTATTGAAAACAGTTTGGATATTCAATTGCTAAAATATGACGTTTGGGTCGCTCAAACTCAGCGGCGCGAAGCGCGTTCTTTATATGACATGATTCTAAACACAGACGTTAAATATCGAAATGATCAAAGTAAACAGGTCAATTCAATCTTTGGTTCAAAAACATTGACGAATGACTACAACATTGGTTTAGAGCAAAGAACTCCCTTTGGGCAGACGCTCAATGTAGAAATGCAAAATAATCGTAACTGGACCAATTCTCCTTTTCAGAGTTTTTCTCCTAGTCACGATTCTTCTTTAGCCATTCGAATCAAACAAGAGTTGGGACGTAATTTTTTGGGCATTAAGGATCGCGCTAGGATTAAGATCTCTTTGTTAGATGTTGAACGGGCCCGATTTACTTCTTTAGAGAAAATTGAACGAGAAGTGGCGCGCGTGCAAAAGGCTTATTGGGATCTGGTTTTGTATGGCGAGTTGAAATTGATTGGCGAACAAATGTTAGAGCAGGCGCGAAAACTGTATTTATTGGCTGAAGAAAAAAAACAGGCCGGCTTGGTCGAATTGCCCGAGCTTTATGGTATTCAGGCCAATTACAAAAAACGCGAAACCGATTTAGCAGTTGATATGAGCGATTTAGAGCAGCGTCAAAGTACCTTGAAATTTCTTTTGAATTTAGAGGAAAATGACGGCTATTTGTTAGCCGTGGACGCGGCGGTTCTTCCAGAGTTAGTTTTTGCAAGCGTTGAGTCGCTTAAATCAGCGTTGCGTTCCCGAAGAGATTATCAGCGGGCTTTAACCGATGTGAAATTAAGTAACCTTGAATTGGAGTATAGCCGTAGCCACTCTTGGCCGGAAATTAATTTGACGGCATCGCTGGCTAAAAACGGGATTGCCGATCATTTCCCTGAAGCGGTGCGGCAAATTTCCACAGAAGATAATCCAGAGTTGTTTGCGGGGCTGGCGATTCATTGGCCTTTGGCTAATACTCAGGGCAAGGCTCAGGTGGAGCGGGCAAAATTGGAACAGGCCAAATCTTTGATTGAATTAAAATTGTTGGAGCGAAAAATTGCAGTAGACGTGGTGGACCATACTCGGACCTGCAACGTAGCCCTGCAAAAGGCCCGTGCCTTGAGTGATATCGCTGCCTTGCAAAAGGAAAAATATTTGGAAGAAGAAAAAAGGTTTAATAGCGGGCGGTCCAACACCGACACGTTGATTCGTTATCAGGAGGATTGGCTACAGGCTCAGTGGGAAGCGGCGCGCGCCGTCTATGAATTTCAAGCCGCTGCCATTGATTTAAAAGTTGTGGAAGGAACGCTTCTCAATAATTATTGGGACGCAGACTTTTGAGTAAACTAACACCCTAATTTTCTATGCGTTTTGCTGATTTTGCTGTTAAAAATTCCTTGTTAGTTCATTTAGTATCTGCCTTTATTGTGATTGGCGGCATCATTTCGCTTACGCAATTAAAGCGAGATGCTTTTCCCAATGTTTCTTGGAATGTGGTGATGGTGCAAACGGTTTACCCCGGCGCCACTCCCGAAGATATTGAGAAATTAATTACTATTCCTTTAGAAAAAGAAATAAAGGCGGTTAATGATATTGAAGAAATGACGTCATCTTCTGAGGAAGGTGTTTCTTTGATTACTATTAAATTGGATGCGGATTTGAAGGATACTCAAAAAGCTTATGAAGATATTCGTAGAGCTGTGGATCGAGTCAAGAATTTACCTTCCGAAGCCGAAGAGCCAGAGGTCACCGAGTTGCAGTCAAAAGAAATGCCGGTTCTCGAAATATCTTTGAGCGGGACGCTTTCTGAACAGCAACAAAGAGAGTACGCTTTGTCTCTAGAAGATCATTTGTTGGAATTAGATGGTATCGCCAAGGTGCTAAGAATTGGGTGGCGGGATCGAGAATATCAGGTAGAAGTTGATCCCGTAAAAATGGCCCAGCATTATGTTTCCTTAGAAGAGATCATGAATGCCTTGCGGGCCCGCAATATTTCTATGCCGGCTGGCCGGATGATTCTTGCGAATAAAGAATTCTATATTCGAACTTCTTCTGAATTTAGTACGACCGCAGAAATTGCCGAGGTTGTTATCCGCGCGAATGATCTTGGAACGCATATTAAGATAAAGGATGTGGCCCAAGTTCTGGATACCCTGGAAGATGAAAATCGAATCGCCAAAACCAATGGTCAAAGAGCAGTAGGGATGGTTGTGGTGAAAAAAGAAGCAGCCGATACCATAAAATTGTCGGACGAAGTTAAAAAGGAGATCGAAAGTTTTAGAAAACATTTACCTGAAGGCTTGGAAATAACATTAACGAATGATTTCTCTTATTATGTCAAACGTCGTTTAGGGGTTATTGAAGATGATGGTTTTGTGGGATTCTTTCTTGTTGTTTTGATTTTATTTTTATTTATGGATCCTTTGCCAGCTTTCTTGACGGCTTTAGGTATTCCGTTTGCGTTATTGACAACTTTTGCTGTCATGAATCTTTGGGGAATCAGTATCAACCTGGTTACCATGCTGGGGTTGATTATTGTTTTAGGTATGCTGGTCGATGAAGAAATCGTGATTGCTGAAAATGTTTATCGCTACATGGAAGAAGGACTCTCCCCCCATGACGCGACGATTAAGGGAGCCAATGATGTTGCCGGGTCTGTTATTGTCACCATTTTAACGGCGTGTGTCGCATTTTTGCCGTTGATGTTTTTGCCTGATTTGATCGGAAAATTTATTTTTTATATTCCTATTGTGGTTATGATTTCTTTGGGAGCTTCCTTATTTGAAGCGCTCATTGTTTTACCTTCTCATATGGCAGAATTTGTTAAAGTTAATCCTCTTAAGAATTCCCGAAGAATGGGGCACCGTCGCTGGCTTTTTGCTTTATCTGAGAAATATGTCGCGGTGCTCAGAAAGTCAGTTCAATACCGTTATTGGGTGACAGGCTCTCTGGCGCTTTTGTTTGGTCTGACCATAATTTTTATAGTTCCCAGAATGAAAATTGTTTTGTTTACCGGAGAAGGCATTGAAGAATTCAATATTCGAGCCGAAGCTCCCAACGGTACTTCGTTAGACAAAATGAACGAACTCATTATTCCTGTGGAACAATTGATTGCCACTCATTTGCCCAAGAGTGAGATGGATTCATTTAGAACTTATCTGGGAAGTATTGAACAAGAAGGTGGTTATGATCCTGATGCGAAGCGCGGTTCTCACCTCGGGCAGATCACTGTTTTTTTAACTCCGGCTCAGAAAAGAGATCGCGATGTGCAGGAAATTATTGAATCCTTACGGGCGCCATTGGAAAAAATTTCCGGTTTTGAGAAACTGTATTTTCATAAACCTAAAGAAGGGCCTCCGGTTGGAAAAGCCGTTTCTATTGCCATTAAAGGCGATGATTATAAGATTTTGAATGAAATTGCCGGCAAATTTCAGGGTGCATTGCAATTGATGAAAGGTGTTAGCGATGTTGATGTGAGCTATGAATACGGAAAGCAGCAAAAGAAAATTATTGTAGATGAAGAAAAGGCGCTTAAATCTTACCTTACTGTGGATGCGGTGGCCAAAGCGGTTCGTAATGTACACCAAGGGGGCGTTGCCACGAACATTCGTCCCTCTCGAGCGGAGAAAGAAATTGATGTGACCGTTCGTTTTCCTCAAAAAGATCGTTACTCATTGGAATCATTCAATAAAATTCTTATCCCTAACCTTCAAGGAAAATTGGTCCCACTCAAATCCGTCGCTCGCATTGAGAATGCTGAAGGAATTTATGTTATCAAGCGACTCGACGGTAAAAGAGTCGTCTGGGTATCCGCTGAAGTCGACGGGAAAAACACAACATCTTTTGCCGTTAATCGAGCATTACAACAACAATTTCAAAGTTTGCCGCAAGAGTATGTTGGATATTATGTGAAGTATGCTGGGGAATTTGAGGAGCAAAAGAGGAGTATGATGGCATTACTTACATCTTTTGCGTTGGCTTTATTTTTGATTTTTATTATTTTTGCGGCGATGTTTAAGTCGTTGCTGCAGCCTTTTATCGTGATGCTCGCTATCCCTTTTGGGATATTTGGTGTCATCTGGGCTTTTTGGGCGCATGGAAGACCCTTAAGTTTCTTCGCGCTAATGGGATTGGTAGGGTTAGCGGGTATTGTTGTCAATGATTCGGTTGTCCTGGTAGAATTTATTAACAAATTGCGTCGGGAAGGAAAATCCGGGCTGGAG
Source organism: uncultured Planctomycetales bacterium (assembly GCA_964464475.1). Lineage (GTDB taxonomy): Bacteria > Omnitrophota > Gorgyraeia > Zapsychrales > JAHFFX01 > CAYXGG01. The sequence continues at coordinate 5,048 of CAYXGG010000028.1, forward strand.
TCAATTATTCAGGCCGGTCAGTTGCGTTTTCGTCCGATACTGATGACGGCACTGACAACCATTTGTGGATTAGTTTCTGTTGCTTATGACATAGGTGGTGGGGGAGATCCTTTCTTGAAACCATTGGCTCTGGCCATGGTTTGGGGCTTAACATTCTCTTCGACGCTCACGTTGCTGGTTTTGCCCTGTATATACGCGATCTTTGATGATGTTATTCTGAAGTTGACCCATCATCGCATGGGTGTTGCCACAATAGATTCTTAAGAGGTAATGCCAAAATCTTTAATAATTATTCTTCTACGCAAAAAAAGAAATTCTTTTGCATTGATCCACTTGGGTTTGAATTTTTTTAGGATAGAGCTTAGAAGCATTGATTCCAGCTAAGTTAAATGTGATGAACCCGCAGGGGATAGGTAATGAACTACAAAACTTGCGGTGGCTTGGGGCGGTAGCTTTGCAGGTATTCTACCCAGTAGAGATAAGGACTTAAGACTAAGAAGGCCCAAAGATAGAGGAAGTCGCGAAATTGACGCCAGTCACTGTTATAAAAAGATTTGAACATCAAAAATTCATAATTTCTTCCCCAGAAGTTAAAAACTAATCCTAAGAAAAATAAACTCATCCAAACGCGTGGCGGTCCCCAGCGCCTATATGTGAAACGCATAAAAACTACCAGCACCGCCAGGAGATTAAGTAGACCACTAATGATGTTAAGCCCATACAACAGTGAAAAGGACCAGTGAAACGCGGAAAGCACCTGATAGTAATAATAAAGGAAAGATGTGTGATTCACCAACAGTAGGAAATAAACAATGTGCAGACTGGCGATGATAAGAAAATAAGTCCATTTGACGACGAAACGAATAAAAAACATGCGAAAGGATCTTTCTGGAAAGACTGAGTAAAAATTTATCGCTAAAACGCTTAAAAATTTTGGTTTTGCTTTGGGATTTATGTTAGACTACATGTCATATTCATTCAAACAATAAATTTTATACTTCAATTGTTCGTTGTTTTAAATTGTAGAGCACTCATGAGTCTTTAAAGAGTTATATTTGTGATTGTTAAGTTCAACCTTTTTTTTGACCCAGGAGCCATAAGATGAATCAAGATTTTGAGACCATTTTAGGCAACATTTGCGTTACAGATCCCCGGTATAAAGAAGAAGCGTATGAATTTTTGATGGAAGCGCTCAATTTTACCCAAAAGAAATTCGAGTGCCCCAAGCACGTCAGCGGGCAGCAGCTGCTGGAAGGAGTCAAGGAACTCCTAATTCAGAAATTCGGCCCGATGACGATGACCGTCTTGCAGCACTGGGGTATCAAATCCACGGAAGATTTTGGTCATATCGTTTTCAACCTGGTAGAAAATCGCGTTTTAAGCAAAACGGAAGAAGATTCCATTGAACATTTTCGTAATGTTTATGATTTAAAGGAAGTCTTTGAATTGGGTTATCGTCGCCAGCTGGAGAAACGCATCAGTCGCATGCGTTAATCACCTGTCCCCAACACTCCAGGACTAGCTGATTTTGAAGCGAGGCCCGGATAAATTAAAGGAGTCCTTATGGTCGGTTGGATTATTCTGGGTGCTATTGTTCTCGTGGCGGTTATTGCCATTGGCATGTACAACGCGCTCGTCGCGTTGCGGGAAAGCGTCAAAAACGGTTGGTCGCAGATTGATGTCCAGTTGAAACGCCGGCATGACTTGATTCCTAACTTGGTCGAAACGGCCAAAGGCTACATGGGGCACGAGCGTCAGACGCTGGAAAGCGTCATCAAAGCGCGCCAGATCGCTGTAGATGCTAGCTCCATCAATGACAAAATTTCTGCAGAGAACGCTTTGACCGGGACGCTGCGCAGTCTTTTTGCCGTCGCGGAGAGCTATCCCAATCTCAAAGCTGACGGACAGATGCGCCAGTTGCACGAAGAGCTGACCACGACGGAAAATAAAATTACTTTTGCCCGCCAATATTACAATGATGAAGTCAACCGTTACAACGTCGCCGTCCAGTCTTTTCCGCAAAGCATTGTCGCTCAAATCGGCGGATTTCAGAAATTTGATTTTTTTGAAATAAAAGACGCGGTCGAGCGCGAAGTGCCCAAGGTCAAATTCTAAACTCCCGCGCTTCAGGCCGGAAGTAATGCCTTATTCGTTTACCCAAATTGAGCAAGACAAGTCCCGCACCATCGGATGGGTGTTTACCTTCCTGGTGCTTTTTTATTTTGGCACCGCGTTAAGCTTGGCCCTGGTCTTTAAGAATTTTCTTATCTGGGAAGAGCAAGTCCCCCACCAATCTTTGGGTTTTCATTTTCTGAATAGTCGTGATCTGTGGCTGGCCTTAGGTACCGCGTTTATTTTAGGCGGAGGGCATTGGTGGGTGAGTGTCGTCAGTGTAATTCCTCGCATTCAAAGAGTCCTCAACGCGCAACCTTTGGACCCTGATGATCAGTATCACCGAGTCCTGGCCAATGTGATTGAAGAAGTGTCTGTCGCCACGGGAGGAAAGAAAATTGCCGGCTTGGTTATTCCGTCCGCGGCGTTAAATGCGTTTGCTTTATCAGATTTTGAGGGCAACCACGTGATCGGCGTGACCGAGGGGCTACTTAGTCGTCTGACCCGATCCCAGGTAGAGGCGGTCGTGGGACACGAAGCAGCACACATCGTCTCCGGAGATTGTTTATCAACGACGGTGACGACCGCTCTGTTTGAATTGTATAATGGCATGCTCAACGGGGTTTCGTTAGCGATGCGCGGCTATGGTCGCGGGTCCGGGCGTCGCGAGCGCTCTTCGGCCACGGGTTTCGCTGGGCTATTGATCGTTGTTTATTTGTTATTGCTTATCAGTCGTTTGGTGAGTTATTTGTTTCGGATGTTTATTTCTCGAGAACGGGAATATCGCGCTGATGCGGTGGCGGTGCGCTTGACGCGGGACCCGTTAAGTCTGGCACAGGCGCTTTATTTGATTTCTTGGAAATGGCGTGGTGCTGGGCTGGCCGGAGAAGATCTGGAGGCTATTTTTATCGCCAACCCGCGGTTTTCTTACCTGGATGAATCCGAAGGTTGGTTCCAAGAAATATTCTCCACACATCCGCCCGTTGAGAAAAGAATTAAGGTTCTGTTAGAGATGGCGCGTTTGGATGAAGCTTCGCTTGAAGCTAGTCTGGCGGGCCAAATGGAGAAGGCCAAAAACCCACCGCCCCAAGCAGCGCCGATTTTACCGACTAGTTGGTTGGTCAATCAGGATGGGCAATGGCAGGGACCGTTTAATCTTCAGTCCTTGGGTCAATGGGCGTCGCTTAAACCTGATGATTGGGTCAAACCCGTGAATGGTTCGGTGACCCGGGCTTTTGAACAGCCCGAGATTGCGCAAGTGCTATCCGGCAAAGGTAAGGATGTCATTCAGGATAATCTTTGTCCGCGTTGTCGGCTACCCTTAAACACGGTCGCTTATGCCGGGACGCAGGTTTTGAAATGCGCGCATTGTGCCGGCGTGTTGACGCAGTCAGATCAGGTGCAGCGGATTATTCTGCGCGAAGAAATCATGCTTTCCGAGAGTGCCCGTCGCGCAGCGGCCCTTCTTTTCGAACAGCCGCGCACACCACCGATGCCGAATTTACGTACGGCTAACTTGTTTGATTGCCCACGGTGTTCGCACCCCAAACCCAAAATGATCCGGATGTTTTATACCCTGGCTTTTCCGGTAGAGGTGGATAAATGCTTGCGTTGTCACTCCATTTGGTTTGATCGGGAAGAGTTGGAGATTTTGCAGTGTTTGGTGGAAAAAGCACAGAAGAATAATAAACTTTAGACACAAGTCACAAGGACACAGGACACAAGTCAATTTTTGTGACGGGTGTCTTTGTGTCTTGTGACTCATATTTTTTATTTGAAAATGAAACCACTATCCGAAACATCCATCCAATTCGTCAAAGGTGTCGGCCCCGCGCGCAAAAAGCTTTTTGAGCAGCTGGGGGTTGAGACCATTGAGGATTTGTTCTATTTATTCCCCCGACGGTATGAAGACCGGCGGCATATGACGCCTTTAGCCGAGGTGAAGCCTGGCGAATGGTTTACCGTCAGCGGCTCAATTCTCACCAAGGCCGGGCGCCGAACCTGGTTTAACAAAAAACACGTCTTTGAAGCGGTCATTCAGGAGGGGAGCGCGCAGCTGCTGGCGGTGTGGTTTAATCAGCCGTATTTGGATCATTATTTGCAAGCAGGCAAACGAGTGGTTTTGTACGGCAAGGTGGATCAATACAAGAACCGTCTGCAGATGCTTTCGCCTGAATATGAAGTGATTGATGAAGAAGATCAAAGTCTTAGCATCGGACGGATTGTCCCGGTCTATCCGCTGACGCGGGGAATGTCGCAGCGGTATTTGCGTAAGGTGGTTAAATTTGCGTTGGACCATTATCGGCAACAGTTGGGTGATCTGTTGCCATTGCCTATTTTGGCGAAGCATCGATTGCTCCATCTTTCCCAAGCCATTGGCGAAATCCATTTTCCCGAGAATGAAGAGTTGCAGAAGCGGGCGCATGAGCGAGTGGCGTTTGAAGAATTTTTCTTTTTTCAGGTCTCGGTCATTTTACGTCGGTTAAGCGTTACGCATAAAGAGGGGATCGCGCATCGGATAGAGCCGGAAGTGATCGAGGAATTTGCCGGCGCATTTCCTTTTTCGTTAACGAAAGCCCAACATAAAGTTATTGCCGAAATCAGTACTGACCTTCGGCAAGCGTCACCCATGTTGCGTTTGTTGCAGGGCGATGTGGGATCGGGGAAAACCTTGGTGGCGTTTTTTGGCTGTATTGCCGCCTGGCGTAACGGCCGGCAGTCCGCGTTTATGGCGCCGACCGAAATCCTGGCCCGGCAGCATTTTCAAAAATTACAAACGTATACCCAGCAGGGAGCTTTCAAAGGCTTGCGCCTTGAATTACTGGTTGGTAGTTTGAAAGCGGAAGAGAAGAACGCGATTTATCAGCGCTTGAAAGCCGGTCAGATTGATGTCTTGATCGGCACGCACGCGCTTTTGGAAGAAGTCGTTAGTTTTAAGAATTTAAGCTACGTGGTGATCGACGAACAGCATAAGTTTGGCGTGCGTCAACGCGCGGTACTTTCGGCCAAGGGTTTGAATCCGGACGTGCTGATCATGACCGCTACCCCCATTCCGCGTACGCTGTGTTTGACGCTGTACGGTGATTTGGATTTATCGGTGTTGGATGAATTGCCTCCGGGCCGCGGCAAAATTCGGACGAAACAGTTTAAGGAAGAGCAGATTGAAGAAGTTTATGCGCAGGTGCGTAAGCGAGTCCAAGAAGGCAGTCAGGCGTACATCATTTATCCCCTAATTGAAGAATCGGAAAAGCTAGATCTTAAAGCCGCCAAAGAACGCTTTGTTCATTTCAGCAAAGAAGTTTTTCCGGATTTGCGTTGTGGTCTGGTCCATGGTCAGTTACCCAAAAAAGAAACGGAAAAAGTCATGGACGCTTTTAAACGCAAAGACATAGACATTCTGGTCGCGACCACTATATTAGAAGTAGGGATTGATGTGCCTAACGCCAACGTGATGGTGATTGAACACGCGGAACGCTTTGGGCTGGCCCAATTGCATCAGTTGCGCGGTCGCATTGGTCGTGGTAGCGTTGACGCGTATTGTTTGCTAGTGGCTGACCCCACCACTTCGGAAGGTCAGGCGAGGATTAAGGCGATGCTGGCTACTACTGATGGCTTTAAAATTGCTGAAGAGGATTTGAACATCCGTGGCCCGGGAGAATTTTTTGGACGCCATCAGCATGGGCTCAATGAATTGAAGATCGCTAATCCGGTCACCCAAATTCATGTGTTGGAACTGGCGCGCGCGGAGGCCGTGGCCTTAACGCGACAAGATCCGACGTTAAAAAGTGCCGGCCATCAGCTGATCCGGAAAATTATTAAAGCGCGGTATCCGACCTATTTGAAACATGTGGAAGCAGGTTAAAAACCGTCGCTCGGGGCTAGTGGCTAGTACCTCGATTATCTTTCGAGTCACCAGTCACTAGTGACGAGCCCCTTAATCTATGCGTATTCTTTTTCTAATTTTATTACTAACCATTGCCATCTACTGGCCCACGCTACGCGCGGACTACGTTAACTGGGACGATCCGACCTTTGTGTTGAATAATTCTTTGGTAACGGCTGCGCCGTTGACGAATTTTCCGGAACTTTTTACTCAGCCGGTTTCGGGTTGCCTTTATCCGTTGACGTTGTTGACGTTTCAGTTGGAACATTTTTTCTTTGGGTTTAACCCCACCGTCATGCATGGCACCAATCTGTTGTTGCACCTTTTGAACTTGGTCTTGGTTTTCTTTTTGCTCAATCGCTTAAACTGCGCGTTTGCCGTTTGCGCCCTGACGACGCTGTTTTTTGCCATTCATCCGGTCCAAGTGGAGGCCGTGGCCTGGGTGTCGTCGCGTAAAGATCTGTTGTTCGCATTATTTTTCCTCTTGTCGGCACGCGCGTATCTGAGTCTTCCTGCGGGAAGATCGCCGGATTGGCGGGTCATGATTTTCTTTGTGCTTTCTTTATTAGCTAAGCCCATGGGGATTACGTTGCCGGTTGTTTTAGTTTTAATGGATGTGTGGCGACACAAGCAACTGACTTGGGCTCAGGTCACATCCAAAGGCGGGTTGTGGGGGATCGCGGGGCTGGCGGCGTGGGTCACTCTATTGGCCGCGGACGGGGCGCAGGCGTTACCAGGGACGGCGCTGTTTCCTTTAGGTGAACGGATCATCTTGTCGCTGGCGGCTCTAGGTGCCTACCTGGGGAAAATTGTTTTTCCTTTTGGTTTGGCGGCACTGGTTCCGTTTCCGGATCCGTGGGCCCCGGCAACCGTCTGGGGTGCGAGTGGCGTGTTGTTGGGGCTGCTGCTTCTTTGGGCTAAGTGGGTGTCGAGTCGCAAAGGCGGAGGCGTTATTGTTGCCCTTTCAATTTTTGTGGTGATGTTATTGCCGGTTCTGCATGTGGTCAGAATGAATTCATCCTTTACCTATGATCGCTTTTTGTATTTGCCAGTTTTAGGCATTGGTGTTGTTTTTAGCGCTCTCGTGGTTGCTGGTCAGCAGCGTTGGTCAAAGTTCATATTGATTCAAGCCGTGCTGTTGGGGTGTCTGGTGATCGGATTGGCGGCTCTTTCTACCGTGCGCGTGGCAGTTTGGCGGGACAGCGTGACCCTATGGAGCGATGCGATCCAAAAACATCCGCGCTTGACTACCGCGTATGTGAATCGGGCTGAAGCGCTGGGTAATAAACAGCATTTGGTCGAGGCTTTTGTAGATTTAGGACGAGCGATCAATTTAGAACCACACTTGGCGTTACCGTACTTTAATCGAGCGGGGCTGCACGTCGCTTTGGAGCGGTACGAGGCGGCGATTGAAGATTATGGGGTGGCGCTAACTAAAACTTTTTATGACCCGCAGCTGCGCATGGAAACGTATCGTAATCGCGGGGTGGTGCAAGCTCTGCGGGGAGAGTTTGATTTAGCGCTGGTTGATTACGCCGCCGCTTTGCAGCTGGCTCCACGGGATCAAGAGGTGTTGTTTAATAAAAGTTTGGCATTATTCAAAAAAGCGGATTATACTGGGGCTCTTTTGACGTTGGAATCTTTGTTGCGTTGGTATCCCGGTCATCAAATGGGGGAGCAATTGCGAATTTTGGCGGAAAAAGAATTAGCTGAATAAACAACAAACTCTAGAATTTATCTGAAAATTACTAGTGAAAAGATTTTGACTGAGTCTTGCGCCGGAACGTTTGCCCAGCCCCGGCGAGGCTGGCTGGTTCGACAAGCTCACCATCCTGAGCAAGGCTTAGTGTCTAAACTTGAGCCGCGTCGAAGGACTGCACTCGACCGAAACCCTTCGCTCGTCCCCGCTTCGGGTTTCGGACGTCCGGCTTTAGACTCACCCAAAATCTCATGGATAATTTTCGGGCAGCTTCTATAAAAATTCAAAATTATTTGAGAAACGAAAAAGAGTTTTGATTCAGAATTTTAAATTTTAATTTCGTCCAGTTTTTACAAATTAATTTAATATGAGAATTCTCTCCGGTAGCTTACGCGGCCGCAACTATTACATGCCGGCCCAGATTCAGCCCACGCAGAACATCATGCGCAAGGCGTTGTTTGATATCCTTGGGCATGACCTGAAAGGACTGCATCTGCTGGAATTATACGCCGGCAGCGGCGCGGTGGGGATCGAAGCGATTTCGTTGGGGGCCAAAACCGTCACCTTTGTGGAGAAAGACCCTCGCTGTTATCGGGTCATTCAGGAAAATCTGGACCTATTAAAAATCCCACTGGTCCGTGATCGCGTGGCCCAATACCATCTGATTAACGCCGACGCCCTGCCGACCATCAAGCGTTTTGAGCGGGAGGGCAAGAAATTCGACTGGGTGTTCTTTGATCCGCCCTATGGCCTGGATCTGGCAAAAAAAACCTTGAACACCCTATCGACGCATGATATATTACAGCCCGTTTGTTTTGTGATCGCGCAGCATGACGGCGCCGAGAAACTGCCGTCGGAGAGTGGGCGTTTCACGCTCCTCAGTAAGCGCGCATACGGTAAATCTTTCTTGACTATCTACGTTGGAAAGCCTAGCCAATAAACAGTTTAACTATCATAAAGGACTTGAGAGTTGGGACGAAGCGCTATCTATCCGGGAAGTTTTGATCCTGTGACGTTCGGTCATTTGGACATCATTAAGAGGGCTGCCGAAGTGTTTGATGACATCGTGGTGGCCGTCGCGCAGAACTCTCCCAAAAAAACCTTGTTTAGCCTCGAAGAGCGGGTCTTGATGCTCAAAGAGGCCACGCGCGGATTAAAAAGAGTTCAGGTCGAACCTTTTGACGGGCTGGTCATTGAATTCGCGAAGGCGAAAAAAGCCAACGTCCTCATCCGCGGGCTACGCATGATTTCCGATTTTGAATATGAATTGCAGATGGCTTTAACTAACCGCCGTTTGGACGAACGCGTCGAAACGGTTTTTTTGATGCCGTCCGAAGGTTATTCATTTTTATCGTCCACGCTCATTAAAGAAGCCGCTTCGCTGGGGGCTAATGTGTCTTCGTTTGTTCCCAAATTTGTGGAGAAGCGTTTAAAGGAACGGTTGAAGAGGTGAAGATTTCCGCGCGGTCGATTCCGGGAAAAGGACTCGACCTCACTGAGAGCTTGCAGCCCAATGACATTGGACTGGAGCCCTTAAATATTAAGGGACTTAAGCCGCTGGAAGTGGCAGCCCACGTTGAGAAAGCGGGGGACACTGTCCTCGCGCACGCGACGGTCGCCATTGATTATTTAGTGGAATGCGCACGCTGTTTGAAGGAAATCGAAATTAAAGAGGAACAAGAGTACGATTTCGATTATCCTATCCCGACGGGGCAGGAGTTGATTGATTTAGGCGAGGATATCCGCCAGGAAATTCTGTTAAACTTCCCGGTGCGGGTGCTGTGCCAGGAAGATTGTCAGGGGATCTGTGCCGGCTGCGGGGTGAATTTAAATAGTGAAAAGTGTAAGTGTAAAGGAAAGAAGTAAGTCACCGAATAAGTCACACGTCACAGGACACAAGTCACAAGATTAAATACGAAATTAGAAATCAGAAAATTAAAACAAATGAGAAATTAGAAAAGTTTAAATTAGAAAAAAATTTCTTTATCTCGAATTTCATGTTTCTAATTTCAAGTTTCGAATTTTCTTAGATTTTATTTTGTGTCTTGTGCCTAGTGTCTTGTGACCCAATAGTTAAGGAGTTCTAATCATGGCTTTACCAAAACGACAACATTCAAAGCAGCGCAGCCGCAAACGCCGCACCCACTGGAAGGTCAAAGTGGCTAATTTTAGCCTTTGCCCACAGTGTAAAAAATCCGTGATTCCGCACCGGGTTTGTCCGTTTTGCGGTTTCTATAAAGGCAAACCTGTCGTCACCCCTAAAGTTAAAAAAGATAAAAAGCCCCAGAATCCTAAGTAATCACCACCCGTAAAGGAGATTACATGAAAATCGTCGTTGACGCGATGGGGGGAGATTACGCGCCGCAGGCTGTCGTGGCCGGTGTGGTCGAGGCGCTTAAAGAATTTTCTCCATCGTTGGCGTTGATTGGTATTAAGGAACAGGTTGAGGCCGAACTTAAGAAGTATAACTATCCGCAGTCTCTGGTTGAAGTCATTCACGCGCCGGAAGTCATCGACATGCATGAGCCGGCGACCGTCAGTATCCGCAAAAAACGTAATTCTTCGATTACTCTGGGCGTTGAGCTGTTAAAAAAAGAAGGGTACAGCGCGTTTGTCAGCGCCGGTAACACCGGGGCGGTCGTGTGCGCGTCGTCGGTTAATCTGGGGTTGATTCCGGGGGTCGAACGACCCGGGATCGGGGTTTTGATTCCTACCTTAAATGGTTGCGCCATGCTCTTAGATGCCGGGGCCAACACAGATCCTAAACCCGAGCATTTGTTGCGTTACGCCCAAATGGCCAAAGTCTACGCCCGGGAAGTGACGGGGGTTGCCCAGCCGAAAGTCGGATTGTTGAATATCGGCGCCGAGGAATGTAAAGGCACTGATTTTGAAAAAGAAACGCACAAATTACTCCAAGAAAAATTTAAAGATTTTTACGGTAACATAGAAGCCAACGAAATTTATTCCGGTAAATGCGACTGCATTGTTTGCGACGGCTATGTAGGCAATATCGTCTTAAAAGTTTCGGAAGGGCTGATGGAGTCCGTCGGAACGCTGGTCAAAAAAGAAGTTAAGAAAGACCCTATGGCCATGCTGGGTGCCTTAATGATGAAATGGCGCCTTAAAGAAGTCAAAAAGCAGGTTGATTACGCTGAATACGGTGGGGCGCCGTTGTTGGGGGTCGATGGCATCGTGATGATCAGTCACGGCCGCTCCAACCCGAAGGCCATCAAGAACGCCATCAAGGCTGCCCAGCAGGAAATTGAACATAACATCATCGCCAAAATTAAAGAAGAAATAACGACCACTGCATGAAAAATGTCGGATTCTTAGGCTTAGGCTGCTATTTGCCACCGCACAAATTAACCAACGCAGATTTGGAAAAAATGGTGGAAACATCGGATGAATGGATCCAGACGCGTACCGGGATCCGGGAGCGACGCATCGCCGACCCGCACGAAAAAAATAGCCACCTTGCCATCCGCGCGGCCAAAGACGCCCTTAAAAACGGGAATGTCGATGCACAAGAGATTGATTTAATTATTGTGGCGACGATTTCTCCGGACAGTAATTTTCCTTCCACTGCCTGTCTCGTGCAAAAAGCGATTGGCGCGAAGAAGGCGACGGCGTTTGACGTGAGTGCGGCGTGCGCGGGGTATTTATACGCCATCACGGTCGCCAAACAATTTTTGCAAAGCGGTCAGGCCAAAAAGGCTTTGGTCATCGCTTCCGAAAAGATCACTTCTTTAATAGATTGGACTGACCGGGCCACGTGCGTACTTTTTGGCGATGGGGCCGGGGCGTGTGTTTTGGGCGCTGTGCGCGGGGAGGGGATCATGGCCGACTACACGCACGCGCAGGGCGAGCAGGGCGATCTGATGAAGGTCGTGGTGGAAGATGCTCGTCATCCGCATTCTAAAAAAGCCGCCCCAAGCAAGCTCCCGTATGTGGTCATGCAGGGCCAAGAGTTGTTTAAGATTGCCGTTAATTCCATGGCGGACGCGGTGATCGTTGCTTGCAAAAAGGCAGGGGTTAAGCCCGCGGACATCGATTGGATTGTTCCGCACCAGGCTAATGACCGGATCATTTCAGCGGTCGCTAAAAAACTCGATTTTCCTAAAGAAAAAATTTTTATCAACATTGATAAGTATGGCAACATGTCCGCCGCGTCGATTGCCGTTGCGCTCTATGAAGCCGTCGACCAGAAGAAAATCAACAAAGGCGATCTGGTCGTCCTCGTCGCGTTTGGGGCGGGGCTGGTCACGGCGGCGAATGTGGTGAGGTGGTGATGGTTTTCGTGACTTGTCGTCCGTGGCCCGTGACTCGTTACTGAAAATTGTAGTCAATCGTTAAAAGTAGCCTCTCTCTTTTTTAATAATAATCTCTACCCTTTAAAGAAAGGAATTTCTATGAAGGTGAGAGATTATAAGGATTTATTAGTTTGGCAAAAAGGGATTGAAATCGTTGATCAAATTTATGAATTTACAAAGAGTTTTCCTTCAGAAGAATTATTTGGACTATCAACACAGTTACGTAGGGCGGCGGTTTCTATTCCGTCAAATATCGCGGAAGGATTTGCTAGGCAGCATTCGAAGGAATATATTCAATTTTTATATGTAGCTTTAAGTTCTTGCGCAGAGTTAGAAACGCAGATAATTATTAGTTTTCACAGACAATATATTCCGAGTTCTCAATACGAAAGTTTTTTAGGAGTTTTAAACCACGAAATGCGTATGCTGCGTAATCTTATTAAAAGTTTATAGTTTCTTTAGCGCTTATACTACCGAGTCACGTTTCACGAGACACAAGTCACTTTTATGAATTTACCTATAGGATTAGTTTTCCCCGGCCAAGGCGCCCAGAAAGTCGGCATGGGCAAAGAATTTTTTGACGCCTCGCCACAGGCGCGGGCGGTTTTTGCTGAAGCCGACCGCGTATTAGGGAAAGAACTGTCCAAAGTCATTTTTGAAGGTCCGCAGGAATTATTAACGTCAACGGCCTATTGCCAGCCGGCGATTATGACGTTTAGCATTGCCGCGTATGAAGCATTGAGGGCCCATCCTAAATTTAAATCGGTTGAGCCGAAGTTCGCCGCGGGGTTAAGTCTCGGCGAATATGCCGCGTTGGTCGCGGGAGGGGCTTTAAGTTTAGAAGAAGGCTTAAAATTGGTGGAACGCCGTTCGGCCTTTATGGAAGAAGCCACCAAAGAAAACAAGGGTGCGATGGCGGCGGTGATCGGGTTTCCTAAAGACAAACTGTTGGCCATTTGTCAGGCAACGGGCGCGGAGGTGGCGAATTTTAATTCCCCGGAACAGATTGTTATCACCGGGCACGCGGCTAAGGTCGCGGCGGCAAGCGATCAGATCAAGGCCGCGGGGGCCAAGACCGTGATCCCTTTAGAGGTGAGTGGCGCGTTTCATTCCTCGTTGATGCGTTCGGCGGTGGAAAAATTTTATAGTGTCCTGCGTTACGCCGAAATCACCGCACCCCAGATTCCGGTGATCACGAATGTCGACGCGCAAATTTATAACGACCCTAAGGACATTCGCGAAAACCTCGCCAAGCAAATCACGTCTTCCGTGCATTGGGATGATTCCGTGCGTCTAATGGCTAGCCAGGGGGTCACGACGTTTCTGGAAATTGGTCCCGGTAAAGTCCTCAAAGGCCTCATGCGTAAGATCGATCCTTCCTTAAAAGTCTTTAACATTGAAACGCCGGCGGATTTGGAAGCCCTGGCATTTTAATTTAGGGGATAGGGGATAGGCAATAGGGTTTAGGCCGACCCTTCTCACCTCGTAAGTGAGAAGGGTGTGATGGAAATCCTAAGCCCGAAGCACGAAACTCTAAACAAACTCTAAGTCCCAAATTCAAATGAAAAAGTTTCGGTTTTCGAATTCTGGATTTTGAATTTATTTAGAGTTTAGGATTTCGGAATTAGAGTTTTGACATAGGGTATAGGCCTGGGTTGGCGAGTTGGTGAGTTTAAGAGTTCATCAGTTTATTCTTCGCAGATCGGATATGAGAGGCGGGCCCTTAGAATATTTTGCACGTGATTCTTTATTTACTGACTTGACGAAAACATAACGTTTGATTATGCTTTGGATCTCGTTAGGGTCACTCTACCAAAGTAACAACTGAGTTTTTCTCTTCCTTCTTTATCTAGATTTAAGATGATTCCTCCCTGAATCAAATTCTTTTGGTTTTCGCCATGATTGCGAATGCTAACATTTTCTTTATGTAAGGAGATGGTTATGAAAGAAATGGTGTGCAGCGACACGATTGTTTCCAAAATCCATTTTATCCGGGGGCAGAAGGTGCTCTTAGATGAGGATCTGGCCAAGCTTTATCAGGTCTCGACCAAGCGTTTGAATGAACAAGTTCAAAGAAACGCGCGGCGTTTTCCGGAAGATTTTTGTTTCCGTTTAACGGCTGAAGAAGCGCGCCACTTGAGGTCGCAATCTGCGACTTCAAGACATGGCGGCCGTCGGTATGCTCCCTATGCTTTTACCGAGAATGGCGTGGCGATGCTTTCGGGAGTTTTGCATTCTGAGATTGCTATTGAAGTCAATATCCTCATTATGCGAACCTTTACCCGTTTGCGGCAGATTTTATTGTCGCATCAAGAATTGGCCCTAAAAATTGCAGACCTAGAGCGTGCCAGCAAAGACCATGAAGAGAGAATTGATTATGTCCTGCAAGCGTTGAAAGAATTGCTAAGCGTGACGGGGGAGTCATCTAACCCTATTATAGGATTTAGGCCTTAACTTAGGGGTTAGGCAGCAGGCCTTAGGCCCTGGGGAATAGATTTTAGGCCGACCCTTCTCACCTCGTAAGTGAGAAGGGTCGGCCTCTTATCTTAGGTGGTCTCGTTGACTGAACGGTGGGATTTAATAAATCTATCTTTCTTTCTCGTCGAAGATATTGCAATACCAGAAATTATAAAATGACCTAAGAAAAAAATACTGGACAAAATTTTATCCGTAGTATACTTTTTAAGTAACTTCTTAAAGATTTCTACCCAATCAAGAAGTAACGGACAAATGGTTCCGCAGATTTCCTGGCCCGGAATAATGCGGGAAAATAAAAGCTCCTAATCCCTTTAGGAACTTTTGACTCGTCCGTAGTATCTTTCAAAAAAATCTCCCTGTAGTTTTTATTTAATGTGATTACTAGCTGGTGACGTGGTGAGACATTTCCTGTCACCGGTGATCGTACGTTTGTGGCTTGTGCCCAGTTATTGAAATAGGTTATGGGGCGACAGGCAGGGATTTTGCTAGTGCAAAATCCGATTTAATGACACTCATCTAGGGGGAGATTTCTATGAAAACATCACATGGCATCCGGTTAGCGCTAGCAGTTCAATTTTTGTTTTATTTTGCAAATACTACTCCGCTTTTTGCCCAAAGCGCGCCACCGGTCGATTCCCCAACGAATGCCGCGCCCGCATCGACCCCCGAGACCACGGACGCCACCGCGCCCAATACTTCTGAGTCCACGACCGCCGATCAAGTGAAGCCCAAAAAGCCCGCCGCTGGAGGCGGGGCTGTGGCCGCTTTGGCGGCCGGAGCGGGAGGCTCAGCGAGCGAAGTGCTCGGTGTCACCCAGAAGCTTGACGTCGACCCCATCACGGGCACCTCGACGGTCACGATCCCGTTAAATGTCCCGCCGGGCCGCGCGGGAATCCAGCCGAATTTAAGTCTTCTGTATAATTCCAGTTCCCCGAATGAACTCTTTGGCGTGGGCTGGATTTTGGATTTAGGCAGCGTGCAACGCTCAACGAAGCGCGGGATCCCGAAGTACACCAGCGCGGATACGTATGTGTTGGCGACCAGCGGCAGCGCGCAGGAGTTGGTGGATATTAGTGGCGGGGCCGGCACCGAGTACCGCCCTAAAACGGAAGGAGCGTTTAGTAAAATTCAGTGGGTCAGCAGTTCGTATTGGCTGGTGACCGACAAGAAGGGCACTAAATACTTCTTTGGCCAGACGGACGCCTCGCGCGTCTATGATCCGGTCACGACTACAAAGAAATTCAAATGGTGCCTGGACCGGGTGGAAGACGTCAACGGCAACTATATGACCCTCACCTATACCCGCGATGGCAATGACCTGATTCCGAATGAAATTAATTATACCGGTAATACGACGGCGCCGGTACTCCCGACGTTCGCGAAAGTTAAGTTTGAATATCAGACCCGGGCGGATGTGAAGAATAATTATCTGTCCGGATTTTTGGTCTCGACGCAGAAACGCGCTTCCGCGGTGGAGATGACGATCGGTGTTAACCGCGTGCGCCGCTATGAGTTTATTTATACGCAGGAACCGCAAAGCGGCCAGACGTGGCTCACCCGCGTCAAGCAGCTGGGCACCGATGGGGTCTCGGCCTTACCCGAAACCATGCTCTCGTACACGTCCACCGCGATTGACTTTAACGGCGTGCAGAATTTGACCAACTATCCGGGTGTCGATTTGGGGAATTCGAAGCTCGTGGCGATGATGGACATGAATTCCGATGGGCTGACCGACTTCATTCGCTCTGTCCCGGGGCAGAGCAATTACAACATTTTAATCAATACGACAACGGGCAGCACTGTCACGTTTAATCCTGCGATTGTGGCGACCAATTCCCCCAATGTCGCCACGGATGATGTGAACATTCGTTTTGTCGATTTTAACGGAGATGGGGCGTTGGATGTGCTGCATGGCGCCGCCGGAAACTATCGGCTGTGGATCAATAATGGGCTTAACGGTTATCAGACGGTGCGAAACTTAAGTTTTGAACCGGCGGTCGCGGTCTCTGACCAGAGTCTCGTGCAGTTTTTGGATATGAACAAAGACGGCAAGGCGGATATTTTAGAGACGTTCGCTGGCACGTCGGGCAGTTATAAAATTTATTTTAGTAGTGGAACGGACGTGGCGGCGGCGGTGACGGTCACTAATTCTCCCGCGCGCGGCACCAATAACCCGAATATCAAGTTCGCGGATTTTAACGGGGACGGGATGCTGGATGTGTTGTATGGGGAAAACTGTCCGTATTCGCTGTGGTTCAATAACGGGGTCAACGGGTTTGACCCGCCGGTCACGGTCTCGGGCTGCCCGCACGCGCCGATTAGCGCCCAGAACATCGTGAGTCTGGTGGATATGAACGGCGATGGGTTAAGTGACCTGGTGCGCACGACCGGGAGCTATGAGATTTATTTAAATTTAGGGAACGGGAGTTTTTCTTCGATGATCGTGGCCACGAACTCGCCGACGGTTAATACCGATAATCCGGATGTGAAGTGGGTGGATTATAACGGGGATGGCCTGGTCGATGTGATGGTGGGTACTCCCACGAGCTGGACGTTGTATTTAAACACCGGCAGTAATGGGTTTATGGCACCGACGACGATTACGCAGCGGCCGGCGAATGTGGGGTTAAGTGATCCGAATCTCGTGATGGCGGATGTGGACGCGGACTCGATGTTGGATTTGGTATACGGCGTTCTGGCCCAAGGAGCGTATAAGGTGTGGACTAACCAGAAGCTCACGTACGCGTGCCGGGGAAGTTTGTTGTATCAGACGGATAATGGGGTTGGCGGGTACAACCGTATCGCGTATAGCGCGACGGCGGTTAAAAATCTGTTGGGTGTTCAGGACAAGGTCGCGTTTAGTCCGGCGATTTTTATGACGGTTAAAACCGCGACGAATATCACGGCCCTAGGGGACAACTATGTCACGACTTACAAATTTACCCAAGGCGAGTGGAACCACCCCAATCGGGAGTTTAGAGGATTTGGGACGGCGCGGGTAACGGATCCGTTGGGGAATTATGTGGAGACGAAGTTCCATCAGGATGATGTGTATAAAGGACGACCGCAGGAGCAGGCAAGTTACAACGGGGCGGGACAATTATTTAGTAAGACGGTCAATACGTGGGCGAGTCAGAGTGTCAATACGGGTGTCAACTTTGTGTTCCTGTCACAGGTGGATAACTATGTGTACGATGGGGACGCGAGTGGTAAACGCACGCAGGAGAAGTATTTTTATGCGGAAGCGACCCAGCGAGGGAATTTGACGAAAGTCGAGCAGATGGGGGAAGTGAACCTGACGACGGGCGCGGATGTGGGAGTTGATAAAAGGACGATTGAGACGGTGTATTCGAATGAGACGGCCGGGGGGAAATATCTGATCGGCTTCCCGCAGAATACCATTGTGAAGAATAACGCAGGCACACAGGTGAGGCAGACCTGGTTTTATTATGATGGGGCGACGGTGTCAACGACCCTGCCAACGAAGGGCATGCTCACTCAGAAGAAAGACGGGGCCGGAGCGGCGGGGGGAAC
>CAYXGG010000029.1:0-12089 GCA_964464475.1 uncultured Planctomycetales bacterium
GCCCCAACGAATGCGGGACTTTGATTTCTTTCAGTTTCTGAATGCGGTTACCGCGACCACGGGCTAACACTGTACTCGCGGATTCCCCGCGACCGTCCCAAGTAATGATCGCCGCTTCCGCGAACTCGGAAACAAAAAAAGCACTCGCCGCGTGGGCCAAATGGTGCTCTACAAAATACACGGTGGGAATTTTATCTAAACCAAAAGCGTTTTTAAGCTCGGTCCCAATGTTGCGCATCGCAGTGATGCGCTGGCGAGCGTTAAGCCCTTGCGAACCCGAAGGGGCCCTCAACAAATTCAAGCTCGCTGGAAAATACCGTATCACGTGACCGAGATTGCCGATTACTTCATCCTGAGGGCGCCAGAAAAACGTGATCGCGTCTAAATCCTTAAAGCTAATCTTCTCCAGTCGCAAACACTCGGCAATGGCCTCTTTCGGAAATTTCCAGGAATGCTTTTCGCGGTTGATTCTTTCTTGTTCGATCAGAGAACGGATTTCTCCGTCTTTAATGAGCGCGGCTGAAGATTCGTGGGCATAACTGCTTAAACCTAAAATATACATACACTTTATTCCTTCGCCCATCGGGCGTGATTAACTAAGTAAATTTCTTTGAGGATGGCCGCCAAGTTACGTGTCACGTGCCAACGCGGATAATGTGTTTTGAACTTTTTAAGGTTAGTAATATACCACACATGGTCTCCGGCGCGGGATCGGGATGAATATTTTGTGATCAACTTCTTGCCGGTGATTGACTCGCATAACGCGATGGCTTCCTTGATGGAACAACTGTTCTGCCTCCCACCACCCAAATTATAAACTTCCCCGGAATTCGGTCGACCAATGATGGCCGCGATAGCGGCAACGACATCCTGGCTATGCAAGTTATCACGAACTTGTTTCCCCTCATAACCATAAATGGTATAGGGTTTTCCGGTAGCGCAACACTTCATTAAGTACGCCAAGAATCCGTGTTGTTCCACGGCCGCGTGGCCCGGTCCGGTCAAACAGCCGGCGCGTAAGCACGTCGTTTTCAGGCCGAAATTCCTTCCGTATTCCTGAACCAAAACATCAGCAGCCAATTTAGAACAACCAAAAACGGAATGAAGCGATTGGTCGACCGGCTGCGTTTCCCGAATTCCCAGATAGGACGGGTGGTTCTTCGGCAGGTCAAAACGAGTTTTACCGACTCGAAACGGCAAGCGATTCGGCGTGTCTCCATAAACTTTATTAGTACTTAGAAAAACAAACACCGCCTGCGGGCAAAAACGGCGGGTCAGTTCGAGCAAATTCAAGGTGCCGGTAGCGTTAATCGCAAAGTCCGTTAAGGGATGGTCGGCGGCCCAATCGTGAGCCGGCTGGGCCGCCGTATGCAGGATGACCTCAAGCCGATTACCGTACTGCTTAAAAATTCTTTCCAACTTAGGGAAGGCTCTGACATCCAAAGAAAAATGGTGATAACCTTTCTCTCTTCTTAATGAGCGCGCCTGAAATCGAGTAGAAGCTTCCGGACCAAAAAAGCTAGCGCGGCTGTTGTTATCAAGACCGATAACCTGCCAATGCCGGCGAACAAAATGCCGGGCGGCTTCGCTACCAATTAAACCGCAAGATCCTGTGATTAATATGGTTTTTCTCATCGGGGAAAATTCTAGCAGAGAATTTTACTTTCTTAGCCAAGAATCAAAAAAAGTTATGTTATACTATCGGCCAAGATGAAACGAGTTACCGACCTATTTTTAACTAAGCCCAGAACTTATTCCTTCGAACTTTTTCCCCCTAAGACAGACCAGGGTTACGATAAGCTCAAGGAAACGATCGCAGATTTGGCCAAACTTAAGCCCGATTTCTTTTCTTGTACCTACGGGGCAGGGGGTGGGAGCCGGGACAAAACGCTGGAGATCGTAAACTATTTTCAAAAAAAACATCAAATTCCGGGAGTAGCGCACTTGACTTGCGTGCTGCATACGCGCGAAGAAATCTTCAAAATCCTGGAAACCATTAAAGCTAAAGACATTCACAATATCCTGGCCCTGCGCGGAGACCCACCGAAAGACCAACCGGACTGGAAGCCCGGCGAACAAAACTTCAAGTTTAGCAGTGAACTGGTGACCTTTATTCGCAAGAATTTTGGGGATTATTTTGGCATCGGGGTCGCAGGATTTCCTGAAGGGCATTTATTAAGTCCGGATCGGAACCAAGACGCCCTGTACCTTAAAGTTAAAATGGACGCGGGCGCGAATTTCGTCATCACCCAGCTATTTTTTGATAATCAGGATTATTTTACTTATGTGGATCGGTTACGCAAACTGCAGGTGACCGCGCGCGTGATCCCCGGCATCCTACCGATTACCGACTACAACGGCGTCATTAATTTCTGCAAAACCTGTGGAGCCAACGTCCCCCAGAAAATTCATGACATCTTTGAAAAATACAAAGAGAATAAAGAAGAAACCCTGCGCCGAGGTATTGATTTTGCGATCCAACAATGCAAAGAACTGATCAAAGGCGGGGCCCCGGGACTACACTTTTACACCCTCAACAAACTGCATCCGGTGGATACTATTCTTCAAGCTGTTCGGAAATAATGGATAATGTAATTTAGTACTTGTCAAACTAAAGGGCCCTGGCGCGATGCGCCAGGGCCCTTCTTACTTATCCTTCAACCTCTTAATCTTCGCAACTTACTTCTTAGTGATATATCTCACCAAGTCCACCACCCGATTGGAATAACCCCACTCATTGTCATACCAAGAAACGATCTTAAAGAATCGCTTCTCGCCTTTGAGGTTGTTCTGAGTGGTCGCTAAGGAATCGTAAATCGAAGAACGGCTGTCATGGATAAAGTCGGTTGAGACCAACTCTTCATTGGCGTAACCTAAATACCCTTTTAAATAAGTTTCGGACGCTTTCTTTAAGAGCGCGTCAATTTCTTCAATCGAGGTCTCTTTGATAGAACGAAACGTCAAATCAACCACCGAAACATTCGCCGTCGGCACGCGAAACGCCATACCCGTCAATTTGCCCTTGGTAGCAGGCAAAACTTCCCCGACCGCTTTGGCCGCGCCCGTTGTCGATGGAATGGTATTAATCGCTGCCGCGCGACCGCCGCGCCAATCTTTCTTGGAAGGACCGTCCACCGTTTTCTGGGTGGCCGTGTACGCGTGGATCGTGGTCATCAATCCCGTTTCAATACCGATGCCTTCTTTTAATAAGACATGTACCAACGGTGCCAAACAGTTGGTGGTACAGCTGGCGTTAGAAATGATGTGATGCTTAGCAGCATCATACTCCTGTTCATTGACGCCCATGACGATGGTTTTCACCTCGCCTTTGGCCGGTGCGGAAATAATGACTTTTTTGGCGCCCGCTTGCAAATGTCCGGACGCTTTTTCACTTTCCGTGAACAACCCGGTGGATTCAATGACGATATCAACGCCTAAAGCTTTCCAGGGTAGTTCCGCTGGAGACTTGGTCGCGGCCACGCATTTGATTTTCTGACCGTTGATGACCAAAATGTCCGCTTCCGGTTTGGAGGCATCGCTTTTCGCGGTCTCTACTTTATGTTTGAAATGACCATGGACGGAATCGTATTTGATTTGATAGGCGAAATAATCGGCGTCGGTCGACACGTCAACGACGGCCACAACGTCAATTTCTTTCCCTAACAGGCCTTGATCGCAAATGGCCTGGAACACCATGCGGCCGATACGGCCGAACCCGTTAATACCAACTTTTACTGCCATTGCTCCCTCCTCTTTTATGCAACACACCTACGTTGATTACTTTCAAAAAATGAGCTTTTACTGGCCTTTTCTCTTCCAACAATTGTAAGGAAGCTAGCCTGCCGGGCAGGCGGGTTGACTTCCTTAAAATCCATCATTAGTAGTAGAAAGGTCAATAATATACTGGGAACCTTTCAAAATGACAATAGTTTTTTATGGTGTAAAGCGTGGGGCCGCCCTCGTTGGAACTTAGGCGGCCCCTTAAAAACAAACAACAAAAAATAAAATCAATTATTTATTCAACAGTTAAAGAAGAACCGACGTCATTTTCAACATCCTAAACTTTAATATCCCCGGCCTCAATAATCTTCATCTTCCCATCACAAGAAACCCGGTAGCGCGCGGGATCACTGGCAGCCGTCGGATACACATGCTCAACGCGCCAGATCCCGGGATCATGAGTGAGCGATACGACTTGCCCTTTAATCGGAGTCGTCGGCAGCGCCGCGAAAAGCCCGTCGGGTTCACCAAGTTTACGAAACCGTTCCCGAAAATCATACACGCGGGGATCAAAAACAATATCCTGCTGGACCACGGGACGCTTTAAAACAATCCCTTCCAGAGTCGTGCAGCGGCTTAAAGCCACATAAACTTGACCATGCGCGAACGCGCCCCGTTCTAAATCAATCGTCACGCGATCAAACTGCTGGCCTTGCGCTTTATGAATGGTAATCGCCCACGCCAGACGTAGCGGATATTGTTCAAAGACCCCGGCCACGTCTTCTTCCACCCGGTCAAACGCTTCATTATATTTATATTCTATTCGTTCCCATTTCACTTTCGGAATATCAAACACGCGCCCATTAATCCGAACTTTAATCTCTTCGGGAGTTAATTCCGCGACCTCACCGATCGTGCCGTTGACCCAGCGCTTTTCGGGATCATTACGGATCAGCATCACCTGAGCACCGACCTTAAGTCGCAGCCTTTCTTCCGTGGGAAAGCTCGATTCCTTAAACTCGCCCAGCACCCGCGCGCTAAACTGAAATTCCTCCCCCGATAAACCGTTAAGCTCGCGGTCATTGAGCGCATTCGCGCCCTCATTCGTGGTCGTCAACGTAATCCGCTCGCGTTCGACACTGGCCGCCGAGGGAGACACCCGCTCGTTTAACTTCTCTAAATCTTTCAAACTCACCGCGCGATCGCGCACGCGATTCAGCAAGTCAATAAAACCACCGTCGCTTTGGCGATAAATCTTTTTTAATTCAATATAGTGCGGTCGTAATTCCTGAAAAATCTGCGCTGAAAAAAAATACGGACTGGCATAACGCTCGGCCAAAAAACGCCGCGTTTCCGGTTCAATCACCGGCGGCAGCTGAAACACATCCCCTAAAAAGACCACCTGCGCGCCACCAAAAGGAATTCGCATTTTGTCCCGATTGACCCGCAGCGCGTAATCAATGCCGTCTAGCAAATCCGCCCGCACCATCGAGACTTCATCAATGATGACCGTATCCAGCCTTTCAATCACTTCCCGACGAGACAACCGGCGGATATGGTCTTTTTGGATGACCTTAGGAGGCAAACGAAAAAAAGAATGGATGGTCTGTCCGCTGACGTTGACGGCGGCAACTCCGGTCGGCGCCAGGACCACGACGTTTTTACGCGTCTTCTCGCGAAAAAACTGCAGCAGGGTCGATTTACCGGTCCCTGCTTTCCCGGCAATAAAAACGCATTCCCGCGTGCTCTCAATAAAATTAAACGCTGCCTTAAACTCCTCATTAAGCTCCAGCGTTTTGGGCAACGCGAGCTTAAAACGCTGGCCCAAGGGAGCAGTCGTTGCAGATTCGGGCTTTAGGATTTCTTCAGATGAATTCATAGAAGGTCAAAAATATTTCTTTTTCTTTCCCGGGTCATGCCAAACGCGGATGTCCACATCCTCTCGACGGATAAAGACATCTCCCGTCTCCGACACGTTCCACTCGTGAAAATGCTCGGGATACGTAATAATTTCCACCAAAGGCAGGCTGAGCATATCTCCGGCGTTTTTCTCCAGCTGCTTTTCAAACAGCGGAAGGTCTTTCGCCAATTTTACAAACACGTAATGCGCCTGCCGGAACTTTTTAAACAACTTCACGATTTTGTCCATCGACACATTACCACATTCCGCCCAAAACACCACTGTCCCGTCATAACTGATCGCGCTTAAATCCGGTTGAAACCGTTCATCAACTTTGGGTTCGACCTTAATCGTCGGATATTCCTTTCGATAGAGCGCGTATACCAACACTTTGCCGTAAACATGAAACTCGGATTCCTGGGCGGCCTTGGCAAAGACCACTTTTTTGTCTTTAAATTGAAACGTGAATTTGCGAGCCTGATCCTGCGGGGAGACCATCCAACACTTTCCTGATGACTTAGACAGAACTTAATTCAACACACCGTTTAACAATCAGCCATCCGGCCGCGATGAAAGGCCTAAAAACGCTAGGACTTTCAATCATCTCGTTAATTAGCAAATGGGCGCGGTCGTCTTGAATTTTAAAGACGGAAAATGAGTTCTGAAAAGACAAAAAGCTTTTGCGAATCTCGGGAGTTAATAAACTTTGAATAAACAGCGCGTCAGATCCCTGAACGTTAAAAGCTTCATCAAAATCCGGGTCCTGAGTAAGGATATAATCCGGGTTAAGCTTTTTGCCGACTTTATCGACCATGCCTCCACGATAAATCTGCATCGAGACCTTGGTTGGATTTTTGATGAGCCCGTTGATTTCCGTACTGGGTGGGTGACTTTGGCCTCCGGGAGAAGTCACAATATCCAGCACGCCATCAACATCATATAAGGACAATCGGGGCAGCGTCCAACCCTCCCCGGGATGAATAATGGCCTTACGTCCACGCGCAACTTCGTAAAAAGTGTGTTCAATATCTGAATGTATTTTTCGGTCCATTCGGCAACAAAGATATAAAATCAATAAGAAAACAATGAGGGCGCTTAAGATACCACCCATTGATCCGGCGTCCATTCTATAACAAATATTCCTTTACTTGGTGGCGGGAGAAGACGCTGTCTGCTTCGTCAATACGAGCCACAGCGCGTGAACCACCCCCGGAACGCCCCCCAGCAAGGTAGCGATGATATTAATCCAAAAATGGGTGGTGACGCCTACTTGTAAATAAGCGGCGACCGGCGGTAAGAAAAAGCACAAAATAATCTTAAGGATTGCCATCGTTTCCCTCCCTGGGTGGTTAGCTGTTCACCTGTGCCAAGATTATAAGTCAAGATTGGATTTACGCGCGATAAAATTTAAATTTTGCTGACTCACGAAAATTCGCCCTCGTCATGCCCAGACCTTAGTCCCGCACCCAACGACTTAAGGCCCCTTTACTTTCTTATACCCACAATGCTCATCCCCTGGCCAGGATTCGCCGCGCGACAGCTTCTCGCGAATCGGAACGCAAACCAGCGTCTTACCCGAGACCGTACGCCAAGTGCCTAAACGTCGTTCATAAACATTACAAAAATATTTTCCCGTCTCCGTGCGCCGTAAATTCTCACAGGGATCATCCGCGGCACCACAACAGGCACCACAACAGGCACCACACCGACCGCAAAGGGCCTCCCATTCTTTTTCTTTTAACTGCAAATGCTGTTGATAACGATTGCTGTCATTCATAATTAAATTAATGTATGGCTAACCGTAAACGAATAGTAATTTACCACTTCTGGAATTCTTATCTAGGTCTGTCTTCCAGCGCCTGAGGGTGCAATTCATTCAAATATTGCCGTACCTTTCCCACCACCTCCTCGGCTAAAGGATCTACCGCCGGCTCAAACCGCGCCACGACCTGACCGTCAGCAGCTACGAGGAATTTGGTAAAGTTCCAGGGAATCTCACCCGGATAACGGGATTGCGTCGTTAAATACTGATAGAGCGGTGCGATGTCCTCTCCCGTCACACTGATTTTACCGAATAGCGGAAAGGTTGTTTTATAATTCAAATAACAGAAATCCTTAATCTCGGCGTTGGTACCCGGCTCCTGGCCTTTGAAGTTATTGGCTGGAAACGCGAGGATCTCAAGGCCTAACGAATGATATTGCTGATAAAGCGCTTCCAAGGATTTGTACTGCGGCGTGTATCCGCATTTTGAAGCGGTGTTGACGATCAGCAACACCTTGCCCCGATACGCGGCCAAGCTTTGCGGTTGCCCGTTGATATCGGTCATCGTAAACCCATAAATTCCCGACGCATCGCTGGCATAAGCGAAGGAAACTCCTAAAATTGGCGTTAACACTAATCCCAAGAAAGCTAAAGCAATATATCTCATCCTAATTTTCTCCTGTTCTAAGGCACCTCACCTGGCCTGTATTCTGAAATTATTTATTGTTTCAAAAAAAGAATTCTGGTTTATCAACTAATCCCACTTTACGAAAGAAACCCTTCAAATTTAAATTAAACCAGCATTCATCTTCATTATCACTAAAAACATGCGCGCAGCGATCCGAAGAATTCCATTTGAGGGTACTGAGCGCCTTTGCGAAACGGTGCGCTCCGTGTTGATCTAGCACGGCCATTTCCGATAGAGGTTTCCCCAAAAAGAAACGCACAATCGCGGCAAAACTGCCATTGCCCCAATGGTAGACGTCCAGACTCGCCGCTTCCAGATCTAAAATACAAAATGTCGCCAAGTCTTTATGATAAAATCCGCCGGCGTTGACGGCGATCGTCGGATTATGGTGGCTGGATAATTTCAAATTAAGAAAATGTAGATGTCCGTAAAATACAAAGTCAAACTGACGACTCACCACCGCTCGTCGCACTCCGAATTCTTCGACCGATTTTTTACCAACTGTACGTAAACAGTCACGGTAAGTATCGTGGTAGAGCGCGATCCGGTTGCGCGCAATCGTCGGCGTTAGATAATCCTTCCGATATTGTTTGCGTAAGCGTCGATCATGCTTGCCCTGGTGATCAGTCACGTAATGAAACTGGAACGGTTGTTTTAAGAATTTTTCGAGCGCGCGGTTGGAATCAAAATCACCGCAATGAAAGACGTGGTTGCATTGCTGCTCGACGAAAATAGCCAGCGCGTGATCAATGAGGCGAAACTTGTTGTGCGTGTCCGTAATCAAACCCCAGCGCATGGACGGTGTCCTTATTTTCTTATTTACATTCTTGGGCCGCTACGTCCGCCCGAAGGCGGCCCCTCAACTCGTCGCTCGTGACTCGTCGCAAGTGCCTCGAAACAAAAGACTATCCAGCTGTTTTAAAATTCCTTATTTTTCAAGTCACTAGCCACGAGGTACGAGGCACTTTTTAATGTGAACCACGGATCGGCTCAAACAAGGACTCCAGACCATTGAGCTTAATTTCATAAAGACTCTTCAACAGATGCCCCAGCATACCCGTCGGGAAACCTTTACGGGCAAACCACAGCACATAATCTTCGGGAAGATCCATCAGCAATACACCCTTATATTTCCCAAACGGCATCCGCGCCTTAACCAACTTCCGCAAATACGCTTCATCGGGGATTACTGAGGCGCCTTCATCGGATTGGTTGGGTTGGGGCATCGTCAAAACAATAGTGATCTTGTATTCACTTATTTGGTTTTCCTACCTTCAGGTGTTAAAACGTTTGCCTTGATAGCTTTATCGGCCGCATAGAGAGCCGCAGTTATGGCACCGGCAGAAGTTCCCGCCACCCGGCCAAAGCTCACGCCCTCTTCTTCCAACCGTTTCAAGGCGCCGACCAGTGCAATGCCCTTGACCCCACCGCCTTCGAAAACTCCATCAAAATATTGTGTTGAACTCATCAGGCCTTCTCCACCTTTACATTATGACTATTACACTTATGACATCGGGGAAGAGAAGTTGGGATATTTTCACGAATTGCCTCTTCAGTAGACACTAATTCTTTTTTTTCTTTGTACTGACAACCCGCGTTAAGACATATAACCCAATATTTCATAAGTTCTCCCGTCCCTAACTTTGAAGCGGTTTGATGAATATCGTCCAATAATATTCCGCGGCTCCTTCCAAGGAGAGCTGATCCCTATCATGACCATAATTATAAAAAGCCATTCCAAGCGCCTTAAGATGCTGTATATAACCATCATTTTTAACCGAAAGACTTTCATTGAAAGAGTTTCGGGATGTGTCATGCGAATACTTTATATCCGCAGTTCCTCTGCCAAAATCATTTGAAAGCCAAATTTTGCATTGCGACACAACTTGACCATTTTCATAAATAACTGCAATAAATTGAGTCTCACCATTCGCGGTTAACTTGGTGCTGACATGTTTATTGCGTCGTTTTAATTCCTCTAAGGATTCTTCGAAGTAGTTCCTTATGTGCTCATATGCCTTCTCGATAAAATCATCGTTTTCTTGATCTGAAAAGTTCTTCTTGATACGAAGATTGCTGGAGCGGGACTTACTGCTTTCTATTCTTCTGTGAGCTGACACTGTGACCGTGACAGGTCTCTTCTCTACTGATGATTTTTCTGACTGAAACTTTTCTGATATGACCTTTTTAACTCCTTCGACCACCTCCAAACACGCATCATTGATATTGGAAAACTTTGAGAACGGCTTACCATCTTTTGGCAATGCATTCAACCCTCCAAAAGAAGCTTCTTTCCAATCGCAAGGCTCAATAATCACAGGGATGACAACAGCCTCCCCTTTCTCATGTTTCTCAAGAGCTCTCTTCATTTCCTTGTCGTAACAATAGTTGGAATTCAAGAAATCCGCACTGATAAGCAACAGGATAATATTTGATTCCTCTAATTTCTTCATTATTTCCGAATCAAACTCTGTTCCAGGTAAAATCCTACGATCATGCCAAGCCCGAATCAAACCGTTTCGCTTCATTACGGCGAAATGTTTCTCGAGCTCATTTCTCATAGCTTCGTTCGCATGCGAATAGGAAAAAAATAAGGCAATCATATTTTTAATTCACCCTTAAACGCCCGCTGCATCAGGGAGTTGAAGAGGTTTTGGAGTTGGGTTTCGGATTGTCTTTGTTTTTCTTTAAGCTTTTCGACTTTTTGGACAAGGTCGGCGAATTCTTGTTGTACCCAAAGAGGCGGCAACATTAATTTCAATTCTTCAATTCTAAATAAGGCTAATTTGGGAACCCCGACAGACATTGTCTTCTGCTTTATACATTGCTGAACAAAATTGTTACCTAAATAATGAACTAAATAAATTTTATTTAGCCGATTTGAATCCTTTATAACCAATTTTGCAGCATTTTCTGTAAGATTCGCTCCACTAAGATGATCCAGAACTATTCCACACAAACCAATCGTACCAGCAATTGAGATATACACGTCATCTTTAGAAATCGTATACCGCTCTATCTTCTTGAAAATATCATCAGCAATATATTTTAAGTTATCTTCGATAATAGAAAAATTCTGAAAATCTGTGACTCTCAAATATGGATGATCCGTTTTAGACTGTGCGAAGGGCTCTCCTTTAGGTAATCTTTTCCCACCTAAAACAGAACACTCACTTCCAATGGCAAAAACAGGAAATTTCTTAAGATTTTTCTCTGGATCGCTAAACATTTCCACAAACGCAGATTTGAGGAATTCATCGGCTAGGCGGATCGTCTGCCGGCGTTTTTCGAGGGTGGATTCGATCGTTCTTAACAATCGACCAATCCTCTGCTGTTCACCAAACTGAGGAAGCGGAATCTTAAATCTTTCCAATTCCTGAGGACTAAGTCGTGGAAGGTTAGCCCCAATGGATCGATCCGTTGCTAATTGCGAAAAGAATGACGTTCGAAGCATGTAAGCAAAGAACAATTTATCTGCCTTGCCTTCTTTGGGCAAAAGCGGAAGTATGTCAGTACTACAAACTCCATCGCGATCCGGTAAAGCAACTTTATTAAGGTAGGGACGAAGTTTTCCATAAAGAATATGCTTATTAGAAAATTTAAACTTGGAACTTTTTAATTCAGATTTCTCAAGCGAATGATAGGACAATATTCTGCCTGAATTACTTTCTATATCTTCCAACCCGACATAGATTTCACCTTTCTCAATATTGTTTGGATTCACGATCTCTCGTTGAATTTCACACACATCTGAAAATCTGATCTTGGAAATAGTCATTTCCTTAACATTCCGTTAATCATTTCAACATCAGCAATGATTTCATTCTCTAGCTTCTTAATTTCTTTAACAATTTGATCGGGAGACTGATAACTGACTTCCTCATACTCCACCGGCTTATAACGCGAAATCGAAAGATCATATTTATTCTCCCGGATCTCTTTGGCATCCACCCAAAACCATTTCTCCCCTTTACCCGACGATTTCTTTTTGTCGCGCTTTTTCCATTTGGCGATGATGT
>CAYXGG010000029.1:12189-20350 GCA_964464475.1 uncultured Planctomycetales bacterium
CGGGGATGTCGTTTTGACCGGGCGTTTTGACGCGTTTATCATCCAACGAAAACCCGTCGACTTGCATATCGTAAAACCACACCTTATCGGTCTTACCGTTTTCCATACAAGGAATAATTTTAGCAAACAAAACGTCGTTTTCTTTAAAAGGGGTATATCCTTTGACTATCTCTTGAATTGATCGCTCTTCCATGTTGATAATTTTACCGAATATCTCATCAACTGACGCCATTGGAAGAAAAGAAACAATATCCTCATCCTCGAGACCGTTGCGGACGAATCTCGGATTAACATCACAAACCTGACTTAATGGTTTTAATTGAACTTTTGACTTCATTTAAACAATTTCTCAATCTTTGGTCAGCAACCTTGACATACGAAGCCGCTTCTTATATCCTTTGTCTAGGTATTCAGACATCCAAAGGTTCCGCCTCAATGACAAGGGCCCATGGGGCCCTCCCGAAAGGGTAGTTGAGGCGGTCGCTTTTTAGACTTAGTAATAATACATCGTCTCTTTCTTAAATATATCAAACTCACTACGTATCGCCTGACAAATCACCTCATAAGATCTGCGATCTTGTAATTCCCATTTACGAAAAATCGCCCAATTACAATAGTCCACAATTTGAAGGTCATAATTTGATTTTGAAGGGTGATGAAATATTTCATATCTGACATTAGCCGGAAGTTTCTGGACCAATAATTGTTTTATCGCCTTCTCCATAGCATTACGTTTGCGATTTATGGGAATTGTGTCTGTAAAAACGATAACTTTACTGAACAAAGAAAGATCATACCCCTTCATGACACCCGGCAACAAATGCCCGATCATTTCGGGATAAAAACGCTCCTCTTTTTGTAAAGCCGGCCCTGTTTTACATTTTTCAACAATCAGGCTGTCTAATCTGATTCCTTGTGAATGCCGATTAATGATATCGAAAACAGCATTACGCACAGCTTGCCGATCCTCGGCAGCATGAAAGGTTTCAATTTCAGTCCCCAACTCAATCAAATCATATTTCAATTCGCAAAGTGGCTTGTACGCCTCAAAAGGTCGCTCCTTGGAAAGGGCTGTCACAGTAAAATATTTGGTTCCACCTGAAGAGAAATCAAAGTTCCCTCCCTCATCCAGAAAGATATAAAGAATTCTATTTGTATCGCTCATTTAAACAATTTCTCAATTTCGTTAATGTCTTGCTGGATTTCCTGTTCAAGCGTAGAAATATTTCTCAGTATCGCCTGCGGGGGCTCGTACTGGACTTCTTCATACTCCACCGGCTTATACCGCGAGATAGACAAATCATATTTATTCTCCCGTATCTCTTTGGCATCCACCCAGAACCATTTCTCGCCTTTGCCGGGCGATTTCTTTTTATCGCGCTTTTTCCATTTGGCGATGATGTCGGGGATGTCGTTTTGACCGGGCGTTTTGACGCGTTTATCATCCAACGAAAACCCATCGGATTGCATGTCATAAAACCACACCTTATCAGTCTTGCCGCCTTTGGCAAAGATGATGATCGCGGTGGAAACCCCGGCGTAAGGCTTAAATACGCCGGAAGGCATTTTGATGATTCCTTGCAGTTCGTTGTCATCCACCAGCATTTGGCGGGCTTCTTTGTGCGCATTGGAAGAACCGAACAAGACGCCGTCGGGAACAATGACCCCGCATTTGCCGCCGATGACCAGCTGCTCAACAAAAAGATTCAAGAACAGCAATTCCGTCTTAGTGGTCTTGAGTTTCAGACGGTCTGAGATGTCACTCTTATCGATATTGCCCTTAAAAGGCGGATTGGCCAGGACAATTTCGTATTTGGATTTCTCTTCATAGGCTTTGGAAAGCGTGTCGGTGTATTGAATGTCCGGCTTATCAATGCCGTGTAAGACCGCGTTCATCAGCGCGATCCTCACCATCGTGGTATCAAAATCAAAGCCGTGCAGGGCCTTTTCCTTGAGAAACGCGCGCTGCTTCTTGTCGACGATCTTGTCCCCCACCAGATGATGCGGCACGCCGTCTTCATCGTACTCCAACACATCCGGCGAGGTATTTTCCTTCAGGATATACTGATAGGCATTGATCAAAAACCCGCCGGTGCCGCAAGCCGGGTCACAGATGCGATCGCCCAATTTGGGGTCGACCAATTCCACGATCATGCGAATGATGTGACGCGGAGTTCTGAATGAACCGTTTTTTCCTGATTGCTGCAATTCACTAAGCAAATATTCATAGATATCACCCTGAGTGTCCTGATTTTGCTGGGTGATATTTAAATCATCAATGAGTTTGACGGCTTCTTGGAGCAAAGACGGCTTGGGAATCATAAACACCGCGTCCTTCATGGCCCGACTGAAAAGACTGTCTTCTCCTTTAAGTTCTTTAATAAAAGGAAAAACTTTGTCACGGACATGCTTGATCATTTCTTCGGCCGGCATATTGATCCAATAAGACCAACGGTAATTTTCTTTGTCTTTGTAAATGGAGATGTATTTCTCATTGCGCCGTTCAGCTGCCTTTTTGTGCGCAAGATCCATATCTTCGAGCCGCTTCATAAAGATCAGATAGGAAATCTGCTCGATGGCCATCAAATGATTGGCAATACCTCCGGCATAAAAATTATTCCATATGCGACGGATTTGACTTTTTAATTCAGCTGTGAGCATTGATTATCCCTTTCTGATCCATTTAGCCCCGCGGCCACGGCCGGTGGACTGAATACTTCCGGCATCGCGCAGTTCCCGTAACACGATACGGATCATGTCACGGCTGATGTTGGGGCAGGCTTCTTCCACATCGGAAATGGCAAACGCCTTTATGGTTTTCTTGACATAGGCTTTAATCTGTTCAGTCTTGGAGGTCTCCTCCCGAAAAATACCGACCCTGGATTCCAATTCTTTATAAGCCGCAATTAATACCCCATAGAAATAATGCAACCACGGCTCGACATTGTGCTTCTGTTCATGCCAGTCTTGAGAGGAACGCTCGAGGGCTTCATAATAGGTTTCTTTACTGTCTTCAATAATGCGTTCCAAACTAATGTATCTCCCCACCCTGTAGCCGGCATGATACAAAAGAAGCAAACCCAACAACCGCGCAGTACGGCCGTTGCCGTCAGTAAATGGGTGAATGCACAAATAATCCAACACAAAAAGCGGGATAAGGATGAGCGGTGAGAAATTACGTTTTTGTGAGGCAAACTGATAAGACCCAACCAACCCTTCAACAAAATAGTATGTTTGGCTTGCCGGGGGCGGCTGAAATCGTACACGAACGCTGCCGTCTTTCAGGCGATCAATGATCTGATTGTCTTCCCACTTAAACTCGCCGCCCTTGGAGTGAGTGTACTTGTATAAAAACTGATGAAACATGGTGATGGTATGCAGCGAAACCGGAACGGCTTTGTGGTTCTCATGAATATATTCCAGGGCATCGCGATAACCCGCCACCTCTTCTTCCGAACGATTACGCGGGGCTGACTGATTATCTACAATCTCCACCACGCGCTGGTGTTTGACGTCAATGCCTTCAATGCGATTAGATGATTCAACGCTTTCAACCTTAGCGCGCTCAACAAGCTTTTCCAACACATCGGGTGACTGTCGCGCAAATAAGGCTTCCTTACCTTTGTATTCAGACAACGCGCTCGTCAAACTCAAAAGCTGGGGTGTGATTCTGATTTTATCCAGATATTCATCGGTAAAAGACTTCATGTCGATTTTACCCTGGCGTTAAAGAATTCCAAAACTTCATTCAGATCGTCTTTAGTAAAAAGACGGCTAGCGGCATCCATGCCAAAGGCTTCCACGGGGCCTTCGTAAAAGTCATCAATGACCAGAAGCTCATGCCGGCGAACTTTGGCGATAAATACATTCTTGATAACGCGCAGGAAGCGCGTCTGATCTGGATTGTAATTATGGGCGATAATAAACGCATCAAAGCTTTCGGCGATCTCGTCTTCCTGGTTTTTGAATTTGTATTTGCCGAAGATAGATTTGATAAATTGAACGAATGTCCCAAACGGTTGGTTATAGGCCTCGCGTAATTTGTCTTCCGTTATATATAAATCCGGGCCGTTTAAGGTGTTTTCCAAAGACTCCAGGTCTTCGTCGTTGACCGGCTGATCGTTGCGAATCTTGACGATAGCCTGCTCTTGCTCGGCCAAATCCTTGATTCGCTTTTCCACCTTTTCTTTATAAACGTGTACGTAATCGCCTTCGCCATTAGGCCCGAACTCGATCCATTTGCGTTCAATGACCTGGTCATCCAGATCAAATTCAATAATCTTTTGATTATCGGGACGCTTGTAGTGCATGATCGGCGCCAATTTCTTTTTGGTTTCCCGGATATTGACGATATTCAAACCCGTCCAATAACCGTCGGAAGAAGCCTTGAAGACCGCTTCCTGCTGGCGTTTGACCACCTGCAGCGTCATGGGTAGCTGCTTTAAATCGTCTTTGATGGCTTCTTTAAGTGAGAGTATCATTCGGTCATCCTGATTCAAAAACGCCAACTCAAGCTGTTCGCACTTAAGAATAAATGAGTATTCGTTGTAGTTCACGTCCTCAAGAAAACGCAGCAAAGGAGATACGTGATCGTATAAATAATCTGTGTCGAGGTTCTTCCAAAAATCTGGACTTGCCAGTCGCTGGAGAACATCTTTTCTTTCTTTGACACTGATGGAGTCCTGGGGTAATTTGGCGATCATGGCTTGTAATTCTTCCACGATCAATGCCGTTTGCTTGTCGTCTTGACGATTGAGATAAAAACGCAGACGGTTGATCTTAGCTTTAAAAACCCGTGAGGTGATGGCGTCTTGAATGACCGGCACCTCTCCTTCGGGCTTCATCCCGAAGTACTCAAAGTTATTCCAATGATCAACGATTAAAAAGTCTTCCTTGTGCGGACACCACGTCTTCATCTTGTTCTTATCAAGGGTCCGGGTTCCCCGGCCGATCATCTGCCAGAATTTGATCTTGCTAAAGACCGGCTTGGCAAAAACCAGATTGACGACTTCGCGCACGTCAACGCCGGTATCGAGCATATCAACCGAAATGGCAATGCGCGGATAGCTGTCATTCTCAAATCGACCGATAAACCCATCAGCCCTGGAATCATCGGAAACAATCACTTCTGCCAAACGGCCTTTGTATTGTGGATACAGTCGGTCAAAGGCATCCAACAGCCGATAGGCGTGATTTTTGGTCATAGCAAAAAAAATGGTCTTGCCGGGAAGTGTTCCGGTGTCGTCTTTCCGGCAGATTTCCATAAATTCCCGGACCATGGCTTCATGAGTTCCGGTATTGGTAAATCGCTTTTCAAACTCGGTCCCTTCAAAGTTTAGTTCATCAAGGGTTTTACCTTCCTCAACAAGCTTCTTTTTAACAGCCGGCGGGATTTCATCTTCACGCAAACCTTTGATCTGAAATGATGTCTTGGCGTGATACGGCACAAAGGCTAAAAGGTGCTTTTCCTCGACCGCTTTTTCATAGGAGTAATTAAAAAAACTGTCTTTGATATCGTTTTTGAGATCAACATCAAAATACCGGAATGTGTCGCGTTCAATGAATTGGGCAGGGGTTGCCGTCAGACCGATCTGAATGGAGTCAAAATAGGACAACACATCTTTCCACTTGTTATAAATGGAGCGGTGACATTCATCGGCAATAATCAAATCAAAAAAACCAGGAGAAATATCTTTATAACACTCCATCATGGTTTGGATTGTTGCAGAATAAAGCCGTTTGTCATCGTTGAACTTTCCCGACGTGATCTTGCCGCAACTTTCCGTAAAGAAACCCTGAAATCCTTTTGTTCCATAGGCCTGATCACGGAGAATTTTACGATCTGTCAGGAATAAAACATTATTGATACGCTTGGCTCGCAGAAGACAGTCAATAATCGCCATGGCGGTGCGGGTTTTACCGGTACCGGTCGCCATGACTAAAAGAAACTTGCGCCGGCCGTTCTGGATACCGCTTAAAACCGTGCGGATGGCTTCGGTCTGATAATCACGATCCGCAATGGCAGGATTGATTTTGCTATCAAGAAGGTTTTTTGCGGATTCTTTCCTTTGAAAGAACAGCCGTTCAAGATCGCGCCGCTCAAAAAAACCATACACTAACCTGGGCGGATAACGTTCACGATCCCAAAAGAATATATCTTCTCCATTCGTTAAGAAAATAAACGGATCAATCCCAAATTTAGCTTTTACGTTATCAGCGTACCCATCAGCCTGCTTTTGTCCCATTCGGGCACTTTTGCTGGTTCGTTTTGCCTCGACTATTGCTAAAGGTTTATCGTCACGACCTAACAAAATATAATCAGCAAATTCTTGTTGATATGGAGCAGCCTGGAGAGCCACTTCGTTTCCCCAGATTTTTTCCATCTGAAATTCTTCCAAATATTGATTAGGCCCCGAAAAGGTCCAGTTAACCTTTGAGAGTGCTTTATCGATATATTGCTTTCGTGTTTGGGATTCATTCATAACGGGGGAAGGATACCATCAATAGGGTAATATGTCAAATAATTACCCACTTAACGGCATTTAATTACCTAAATTAAGGCAGGATACTCCATCTTCTTAATTAAATTTTATAGAAACAGAAAGCTATTATTTGCTTTACCACCTCATAGCACTCCTCTGCCCAAAGCAAAATGGAGCTCCCTCACGAGCTAAGTAAGACCACACTCCCACAATATTTGGAAACTTTCCTTCAATCTACTTCGCCACTTCATTCAACGTCTTCGCTCGTCAAACAGGGTGTGGGCGTTTACTTCAATTTTCGAATAACCTTCTGTTTCTTCTCGATTTTCTTAATGCTTTCGACCACGGGCAAATCTTCCGGCATAGTGCCCCCTAACTCTTGAATTGTTTGCCGAACCTTGGCCCCAACAACGCGATGAGCAAAGTTGGCGCTGTCTTTCCCCTTAATGTTTTCTCTTCTTATCTTCTCCTCAGTCTGCGTTGCACGAAAAAGATTAGCAGCTAATTCCGTGCTCCCCATATGATCCAAAATCTGCTGTGACTTCTTCAAACCCTTAGTTTTATGGATATCCTTGGCACCCAGACCACCGTATAGTCCCTTATAGCCGTGATCCTGAAAGATAGCATAATCAATAGGCGTGATGACTCCGGCATTCTTGGCCACGCCAGCCAACTGTTTATTATGCTGCTTCATTTGGACGCGAAGGAATAAACGCTTTTCTTCTTCTGTATCCAGCCTTTGAAATTCTGACTGTTCAATTAATTCCTGCTTCCGGGTCTGAACAGCAAAATAGGTCTGACCAATCGCGACAATAGATTTAGTCGGATCTGCATTCTGAACGATCAAGTAGCAGGCATAGCGAGAAAGGATTATGTCCTCAATTTCTCGCTGCGCTCCTGAACCGATATCAACCATTTTCCCCATTTGGAGAAAATGGTCAGACACCTTCTGGCCGGAGTTCACACAGGCTTGCTTTGCCTTTTCAATAACCAAGAAAAATTTATCCCACTTGGCATAATCAAGAATAATTTGCATCTGCCGGGCAGACCAAAAATCTTGCCCAAATTCATTCGTTTGCTTCATGGACTCAAAAATTGTTTCCTTGGCTGTTCTTACCTGTGAGGTGTCATTCATTTTAAACTCCTTAAAGGCTAATTTCTTTCCATCCTGAGACAAGAAAATCCTCTCTCTTTGGAAAAATTCCTCCAAGGGAGAAGAGGTTTGGTTAAACAAACTTGACCTTTACTGCTTTTCATAAGGGAGTTGGGTAGATCGAAATATTGGCATTATAGCCAAACATTTAAGGAAAGTCGAGAAAAGGGATTCCTACTTTGCGGCTTCATTCAACGTCTTGATAAAATCAAAATGGCAAATCCAAACAAGGACCATTTAAATCTCAAAAGCCAAACACCAAATTTCAAACAAATACCAACCACCAAAATACCAAGCAACAAAAACTATCAAATCAAGAAATAACCAATTTCCCAACCATTTGGGATTTGATTATTGACGATTTGAATTTGTTTGGTGGTTGGGATTTGGGCATTGGAATTTTTAATCTATTTAGCAGCTTCATTCAATGTTTTAGCTAAACCAACCATGATTCTTCCCAATCTTTTGTGCCCGGCTTTGAGATACCAGCGCTGCCACCAGTGGGCGGTGTCTTTACAGTTCCAGG
>CAYXGG010000030.1:0-19581 GCA_964464475.1 uncultured Planctomycetales bacterium
CCTTCCCCAAACCCCCCGGCCTGGAGCCCTTCTGGAAGCGACTGAGGACTTAGAACCCCTATCAACAATACCACAGCACCCATCAACAGACCGAGGATGGCCTGGGCAACTGCCAAAAGCTTGGCGAAAGATAGAACATTAATCCGCTTGATAATCAACATTTTCCCTCTCTTCAACAGGAAAATTAATTAACGTGATAATAAACCAATTTTCTATCATCATTTGGCACACTTCCTTTCGAGATAAATATAGATCGCCCATTTTTTCTTGCACCGAAAAACAATTCATCAAGCATCAACCTTGGGCTTGATATTGGAGCAAACCCAATCCAGCGAAAATCAAAACCTCTAAAATCTTTCATAAAGAATTTGTTGTTATCAAATAAAGGATGCTGCGATGATTGTTCAATACGAGGTATCTCTCGATCTAACAACAACCGCTCAGTTGAATGCAAATCTATACCCCCAGGCGGACCTAATCGAGGCACCGGGCTTCTCGACTCAAATGGCTTTTTACTATCTCCCCCTGAATAAGGTGCATCATTAATCTGCATGCTATCATCTTCCAGCCCACCATCTCTCTGTTCGATCAAATCCACCTCTAGATCTGAATGCGAAAGCATCATAGGATCTCTCTCGCTTCTTCCTGCATCTTGAGAATGGTCATCGGCCAAATTTTTGTTGAGATCTTTCCGCGTCTCTCCATCGTCATCATTATCAATATCTTTATTTTGGTCACCTCCATTCTCAGATTTCTCTCTAAACGACAGAACAAGTTGTTGATAAAAATACATAAACAAAATAACGGTTGGCTCAAAAATGCCTAATACATAACTAACCACATGGGCGTATTGACGAAATTTCTCAATCCATTCCGGCATTGGTTGCATGTCACCGGAGATTCTTTTCTTAAAATTCATATATTCCCTCTTAACTTCATTTTGAGAATGAATAGGATTAATCCAATAAACGATAATAAAATAAAGAAAGGACAAATCAAAAACCGTCATACCTCGCAGCAACGGTGTATTGAGCAATTCAGCGGGAATAAAAATGGTAAAAACTTTTAAAGCGACCATGGCTAAAGAGACCAACATAATCCCCATACGCTGTTCTCTGCGGACCAAATCACCGCCGACTAGACTATTTCTTGAAGGTTGCCTAAAGGATAGATCCATCTGCTCAAAGTCTGTCGTCAGCCGACGAAGCTCATCCAAATGATGTTGCTGAGATTCTTCCGCAGGCAAAGACAGCATCCTACGTTCTTGATCTTCTAATTGATCATTAAATCGAGCAATTCGTTGGATACTCTTTAATGCGTCATTTTCAGCCCAATGATAAACAAACGAAACGCCAAAAGCACTGCGGAGCAATAAATCTGCTCTCACGCCCAATATTCTTCTCCCAAAACTCTGGTTTTCAGGAAAAAATCGGGACTTTAAGGTATCCATTGTGGAAATATCCGCCATCGTCAAACGCACCTCGTTACTATATTCGGCTAACGTTCTGAAATACTGAGCAAATATTCTCAAATTTTCATCCGGATGATTGATTAAACGTTCATAGGTTGCTAACGACATCTCTCTAATTTCATGGTACATAACTGCATTTTTCCGAAAGCTCTTAAGTTTTAACGATTTACTTGACCGAAAAAATCTTAGTTGATCAACCAAGGACAGAACATCCAGAAGACTTACTGAAATTTCTTTCTTATTTAAAAATATTCTCCACCGATTAATCAAATTCTGATATCGACCTATCTTCACAGGCATTTCGTAAGACTCTTCATGGGGCTCTACTCCAAAAACAATTCTTATTGCTCGTGGCTCCACACGATCATCATCAACTCTCAAGAAATATGAAACTTCGGAATCATTCACCTCAGCAATAATTTCTGAAGGCATGAACTCCCGCCCATTATCGTCAAGAAATCTTAAGTACCCGGCAAAAACCACACTTTTGGCTGCCTCAAGAATTCTCTTTCTTCTTGAGACATTGTCTCGAATGTAACCATCAGCCACAAAATCGACAATGATATGTTCATCAACCCTTGTACAAGTCACCTCCTCCACTTTTTTGGCCTCTAAAATAAATCGAGAAGTTGACCGTTTATGGTCAAAGATCAAGTGAGAGCTAATAAATTTCAACAACTGATTTAACTCATCTTTCTCTTCAGCCACTTGATCATCGGTTTCAAGTGAAATCTGGCTTTTCGGATTTAGCTCCTTTTGGAAACGGTTAAATTCCCTCTCAACATTGAAATTAATGAATACCGGAAATAAATAATAATAAAAAACCAGCCGGGCAACTAACGCCACCGTAATAAAAATACTCAAAACCGATGACAGACTTAACAAGGCAATAGAAGATGCCAAAGAAAACAACGTAAAAAATGAATTAAAGAGCCTCGTGTGCCTACGTAATTTATCGCGACCAACAGCGCTTTGCTCAAAAGGATGCTCCATCGAATAACTAAACATTTCAAAATCACGCTTCATGCTTTGTACGGAATAATCCTGTTCAAGCTGATGATCATGTGGCACCTTGCTTTCAAAAGTATCCAGGGCCTGACGATAACGAAAGACCTCCGGCATGAGATTCAATGCTTTATTCTTGATATCTTGATAAAAATATTCGATCAGAAAAACAATTCGAAATATCTTATCCAAAGGGAAAAGAGAGAAAAATTTGAAACTAAATTGGTCATTTGCCGACAAGAAGCGACTTTTATATCGATCAAGTCCCGCGCTTTGCGCCATCAAATATCTAATGTGATTACTATAGACCCCCAAATTATTAAAATATTCTATCAAGTTATGGTCCTCGGACCCACCTGCCTTGATGCGCTGAACGCTTTGCAACGCGAGTTCTCGAATTCGATAGTAATGAGCCGCATGCCGACGAAAATTATAAAAATCTATCGGATTTCTTTTGCGAAACAGGCTAATTTCTTCAACAAGCGACTGCCATGCGTCGACTCTGATTGGATCGCTACTTCTGAGAAGAACCTGCCATTGATCAACCAATTCCTGCAAATCATCGTGACTTAACGGGATGTCGACCGAATTTATCTCATCGTTTTCCTGATAAAAGAAGGTCACGCTCTTTCCCACTTTCGCTGATGAAGGGATTTTAAAAACCATATTCGCTTTTCCATCGCTTAAATCAATAGACTTCCATTCCAAATCAACCGGAACAGAAGAATTCAACCTTACCCTAAGGCGGCCCGAATCAAAATCGGAAGTTAATTGACGAACGAAATCATCTTTTCTTTTTTGATTTCCGTTAAATGCATGCAGTTCGGTCAAAGAAATCGTGACATTCTCGCCAACGCGCTTTGCGGACAAATCCGTAAATCGGGCAATCCAATTTGAAAATTGTTCCAACAAGTTTGGGGCTCGGTCTAGAGGTAAAAACAGGCGCCTAACATATCTAAAGAAATTATTATTCTCGGAAACATTCTTTCTCTTAGTTTCCCAAATGTTTGTTATAGCCTGACGGAGAATTACCAATAAGGCCAATAAATCAAACAACGCAATCTTTATCCTTGAAAATAGCGAAACGGGCTTTTCCTTTAACAACTCTTTAGGTAGTTCAGGGACTTTTAAGTCAAAAATATCAGGCTGATTAACCTTCTTTTCTTGGGTTTTTAAGTCAGCGCTCCTCTTATTACCAAATTCATTTTTTGATGGATTCTTGTTATCCGCTTTTTGCATTCCTTCATAAGATTTTCCGTCTTTCTTTTTAGAAGTGTTTTGGTCTTGCTTAGGAATAGAATATTTTTTTGAAACATCTTGAGCGTTACTAGATCGGGGAGAAGCAGCTGGCTGAGCGCGCAACTCTCCTAAAAATTGTCCAGGCATCATCAGCATCAACCCTAGAAAAGAAGACATAACCATTTTCCTCAATCGTCCGGGGTTATCTCCAAATCCTGATGGTTTAGCCATTTCACCTTTTAAAGCGTGTAATCTAATTTTAGCCAAGTGCCACTTTCTGCTTAAAAAAGATCTTAACGCCCCTTGTACGGTGTTGACATCGGTAACGCGGAATGTCGTTAGCCATTGTTTGGAATCGCTCCCAAAAATTCCTCCAGAATAATACTGCCGCAAAATCGATTTTCCCAAATGAGCATCGTAATCGCGCTTACGATAGTTATAAACGCCCTCCTTAAAAACCATAAGATAGTCCTGATAAATACGCTCTTTATCCTTTGGACCCGATTTATCGACCCCGGCAACTTTTCGCTGATCTGCGTAAATATTGTTAATAATGTTCCGTTTTAAATTATTCTTAAACCAAATCGCCAGTATGAGAGAATGAAATACTTGCCGAGTCGCGGCAAATTGTTCTCCCTCATTTACTTCTTTTTCCAGAATTGGAATAATGACTTCTCGAAAAGCCGCTGCGGAAATATTGTTTAACGATTGTGCTTTTTCTGAAGAAGAGGTTAAATCACCCTCAATCTTTTTTGTATTTTTCATCAAAGCTAAATAGTCTTCTTCCAAAAGAACCTTTAACCTCGTTGGT
The DNA here is from genome assembly GCA_964464475.1 of uncultured Planctomycetales bacterium. Classification (GTDB taxonomy): domain Bacteria; phylum Omnitrophota; class Gorgyraeia; order Zapsychrales; family JAHFFX01; genus CAYXGG01. The sequence goes on from CAYXGG010000030.1 coordinate 4,527, forward strand.
CCCACTACCGCAGAGTCTCCAAAATCAAAAACCACAGCTTTTTCCGGTACGATCCAAATCTTATTAAAAGTGTTAATGGGAATCTTGGTTGTTCCAAATGTTTCATACGCTTTACGATATACTTTTTCCCAATATATTTTCCCAGTATCACTTTCCGGGTAACTTAATGAAGCGGAAAGCCTTTTTAGCAAGTAATCTTGCCTTAGTAGATCTCTCCCGGCTTCAGTCCATTCTAAAGATGATGAAGTAATTCGATCATTTTCGTAAGGAGATAAATTCACCCAAACCTCTTGTTCAGGAATAGTTAGCATGGAGAGAAAATACCGGATGAGCTTTTCAGCTTCCCCCTTAGCAACAGATTCATTATCCTGCGCGTCGAGTAAGATATCTAAATCAAACGGCTGACTGGAGCAAGTCTTTATCCCTCTTAGGGTTGGATAAGAAAATGGCGTGGACAGTGAAAGCAGGTGCGGAAAATTAGAAGAGGGATCTGCCTCAGCTTTAGCAACACCCAATAAAGCAATATTTTCGAATAAAATATGCGAGCAAAAAAAGAATAGGACAAAGGCGCTTAGCGTCCTAAACCAAATCGAGCGGCGGTGAAATCTATAAAAACCCTTTGGCTCATTAACTATTCTCAATATCGGTCTGTCAAAATGCAGACGTACATTCGTAACCAGAGCATCCTGAGACCGGTCAATGGTTTTGCAGAAATTTCTTAATTTAGCTAAAGATCTATTCATAACTGTCGCTTAAAGTTTAAAACAAGTTCATTAAAATCTGATGAAAGCGGAATGAAGTTTTATTTAGAAAGCGTTGAACTCAACAACAGGACTAGAGTCGGGTCTGGTCCTGGTCTCGACCAACATACCCTAATCTTTCTAATGCAGGCCGATCCTGATTGCGAGGATCAGCAGGATCTTGATTTCTGGAGAAAGGAAGATTTAACTGTATACCAAAATCACGAATAACATGGGGAGCCGGAACGACCCGAATAATACGCGGGACCAGTCCCTCCAAACGAATTTTATTTATTTGTTGAGGCAGCAACGGAAGGACCTTACCGTTGGTCAAATCCCGTCGTAACTGCAACTTTAAATCGCGTTCCAAATCAAACATCATCCCGCCCGGAGGTCGATTCAAACTGGCCTGATCCACACCCGCAGGCTGTCCTAACATCATCGCATCGTTTGCCTCTTGTTCTTTCATCGTCTCATCGGTCGGTGGCATTTCGGTTAAACTGGCGCTATTTTTCATGCCTGATTCAACTTCATCCGATTGCAAATATTGATTAATCCGATTGAGCCATTGCTCAAAAGTTTCCTCTATTTCTTGCCGGAACAATAACCCGGCACCCGCCAATAGAAAAGGAAGGCCCGTTTTAGGACGAATCCTTTTTGCCGCAATCCCAACCACCGTTCCCAGCATAGCAGCGGCAATCAAAGAATTAACTACCATCGGCGGCATAGAGAAATCATCACCTAATCGGGATTGTCTTTGTTGAATCGTCCTTCTACTATCGTTAGCAGTATCTTTTTTATCTCCGGAGCTTATATCAGCCCCCTCCCCCTGAGCACCCGGCCCTTCATTTTCATCTTTTTCATTGGAAGATATCTCATTATTAGACGCTGCTAGCTTCCGGCCTTCAGCACGAGCCCCCAACCCCCTTACATAGACAAATCCACTCTCAGAAACCGACGAGCTCACAGGCAACAATACATCTTCCGGTTTTTTCTCAACAATTTCCTCTTTTGCCAACACAATAGATTGATATTCATTATGAAGAACAGGGACAGCTAACTTTCCCATATCCGCGCGTAAGGCCAACGATTCTTGTGAAATACCCAGCTCGGCTCGTTTACTTTCGCCAATCGACTCAATATACCAGGCCAATAACGCTTCCTTCATGTTCAACTGAGACTCTAGTTCATAGTAAGCACGCAAAGACTGCTCCATGATGGAGATAGATTGAATAACATCCGTTAAGTGGACCTCCGACAGTTCTCCACCGGACTGTTGTAATCGATTGTTTAACTGCCCTGACATGTCTTCTACAATTTTTCGGGCAGCTTCTCTATTCAGATCCACCTGTTTTTCTAAAATGCCAAGTCTTTTCTCCAAATCTCCCAATATCAAAAACAACGAATAAATCTCTTTAATTTCCTGTTCCTTTATCTTTTGCTGATTTAATGACTGGACTCGCTTCGCCATTTCTTGGGCTTGTTTTTCCGCTCTGTCGCCGTGCCGGTAAATAACGTGGGGGTTCCAAACGTTTAACCCCGTATTCCCGGAAAGCAAACGCCAAAATAAATTTACCTCGGTGGTAGTTAAGCCCATCCAGGCTTGAGCTTCACTCAGAAACACAAAATTATCTAAAAGGGGATTTGCTTCCGCAATCAATTCGGCGGCGGCATAAGGATCTCTCACCTTGAAACGTTTGCGTTCTCGAGCACCTAAGTCATTATTCAACAATCCATCTTGTTGATACTTAATCATCTCTAAATGGATTTTCATCAAGGTTGCCTGACTCAATTGCTTTCTCTCTGAACTGGTCAAGCGTGGATTATCTAATAATAGGGCCAAACTATCATCTAGTTCGCTGACGGATTGTGCCAATGTCTTCGCAGATTGAATTTTAGCGGCGGCTAATAATTCTTCACGATGGCGTAAACGTACCGCCAAAGAATGCTGGAGCTTAACCGCCGCCAGCTGCCTTTCCGCCTGATTTAAAGCGCTATGAACATTTCGAGGTTGCACCGACAATCGTGTGGTCCCGCCAACCTGATGACTGTATTGGGCTTTTTGACGACGAAGATCAGAATCAAATTCATAACCTGCCTGAGACCCTACGGCGATGGGCTTCTTTCCAGATGCCTTGGCCAGTGCTCGCTCGGCTTGCACAACGCGTTGCTCCAACAAAGCCAGATTCAAATCTTTAGGATATTGATTTCCCCTGTCAGTGAATTGCCGTAAATTTTGCTGCAATTTCTTAAGCGGACCCAAATCCTGTACAGCATCATTGATAAAGCTATTGATGATCGCCACCTCTGAAGAAAAAACCTGAACTTCGGCAGTGGCGACCCGTTGGGAATGACGATAAGAATCAATTTCTCTCTGGGCGTCAGGAAAATTCACAACTAACCAATCTACTTGCTGGTCAACCATTGATTTACGTCTTTGGGCCTGCATTAAATTCTGTTGCAGCTGCGCATACTCATAATTTATTTGCGTGATAAGGGCTTCCACAGCCAATTCAGAAGAAGACCCTCTAACAGGTTGTCTAAATACCTTATTTTTTACCCACCCCCAAGCGCGAGAAGCCCGACTTTGATAATCATACATGGCATTAACACGTTGCTCTTTGTGAGGTTGTTCGCTGAAAAAAATCAAACCAAAGCCTAACCGATCCACAAAACCCGCCTTTGCTAACGTGCCGTTATAATGAGCCAACAAGTAGTTGGTTTGCCAGAATTTTAACCGCGCTTGCGGATCATATTGGCCAACGATCTTTTCGGCATTACCATTTTTTTGGACATCAGCCAATAACTGCTGATTGCGACCGATCTTATTCAACATGCTTTGTGCTTCTTGCTGTACTCTTTGCGCCTGCGTCTGAAGCCGTCGAGCTTCCAAACTATTATCTGGATTAATAACCCCCCAGCGAATCGCAATGCCCTCCCCAAGGGGCCCCGAGACTGCCCCTTGACTACCTGAAGGGAAATTAGAACTTTGGGCTCGACCAAAATTCTGCTCGACTTCCAAGGTCGATGGCCAAGTCCATTTACGTTGGGGTAAAGAAGCAGGCTTATCCGCCAAAACTCCGTTAGCTCTCTGAGAAGAAGCAGTCGTTTGAGCCCCTAAATCAGCCGGTGATGGCGTCTTCATTAATTCCTTTACTCCACCCAAAGCAACGCTAACCTTATTGACCTCTTTTCCCAACTTAGAATCTGATTTAACATCCTTCTTAGCTAACAAACGATCAAACTCTTCCCGCTCTTGTTGGGCGAACTGTAGTTCAATCTGAAATTGTTGCTGAATTTTATTTATCGCAATTAATTTTAAGAAATCATCCTTCGCCCCCCCAACCGCCCTTAATTCATCATCACTAAAACCCCGATCTTTTAAGAAAGCCTGTGCCCATAAGAATTCCCGGCGGGAAATGGCCAATTCTCTCAAACCACCAGAGCCGGTGTCGGCAGACGACAAAACTGATTGCCTGTCCTGAAAAACTTTCAATGACTCATAAACTTCCCGCATCGTTCTCAAGCGTTGTTGCTTAACCAACTCTTTTGTTTTAGTGATTTCCTCGGCTAATTCTTTTCCCTTAAATTTTGGATTCAATTTAAAAGTCGGGACCACTTGATGCCCCATGTCAATACCCGGGGGCCCCCAAGGATTCAAACGAAACCGATAACGTAAATAGCGTGGGACCAGCTGCGCCCAGAGAGACGATTGCTGCTCTAGCAGCCCTCGGCTATTTTCCATTCTTTGCCTTAACTGTAGGGCCCCTTGGCGAACACGACTATCTGGTGCAACAGATGATTCAATTTGGTTCCATAAAAGATTTAAATCTTGGGAAAAAAGATCAAAGACCAGCTCCACATCAACCGGCAAATCCAAAATTTGATTCACGCGCACCAGGATTTCTTTTTCTTCCTGTTCTAGTTCACTTTGCCAACGTTGTGCCTCCCAATCAGGAAATCCTTGAGTTAATTTGGATTCCATTACTTTCTGAAAATTTCTATTCTCTTTCAACCGCGCGTCTAAAGAAATTAATTCCAGGATCCTTTCTTCTTTAATGACCGTCGCGGAATTTATGGCTTTAGCCCGCTCCAACTCCTCTGCACGCTGCCGTGATGCCTTAGCGGGATCGGGTCGAATAGGAATATCAATACCAAAAACTTGAATACCGCTTCGCGGATCAAAACGCCATTGACGGCTTTTGTTCCAAGCGTAGCTCCCATAAAATCCAACCGTAACATTAAACCGCGAATTAGCGACCTTAGCCCTCGCCTGACTCAGATCAACCTCCAATACAGGCAACTGAACGTCCCGGGCATGATCCAGTCGCTGCTGAATATAACGAGCACTAATAGTTTGTTCTTCCGGTAAAGAAAACATCACCAATCGGTCCTGGCGAACTCTCAAATCAGCGGCCAGTCGAGACGTTAAGCTTCGATGCAAAGCCATTTTTTGCTCAGCCGTTGGTTTCTCACCGGATTGCATCTTAAGTAACGCCTGCTTGCGAACAGCAATCTCATCCAGCCCCGCATGCAAAGCTCGCGCATCATGATTTAAATAACGTTGCTCTCGTAAAAGAGAGGGAGATACTTTTTGGCTACTGAGCGCCTGTTGTTGAATAACTTTCTGAGCAGCTTCGTTCTCAGCCAGCCTTTGTTGATGATCATCTTGCTGATTATTCAAGATAGTCAACGCAGCGGAAATCTGCTGTACCTGGGTGAATTGCGGGGGAGTCCCTCCCGCCCCTGATCCGCCCCCAGAGGTAGCCACTGGATAGAATTGAGCGTCACCTAATTTCCCCAAAGGAATATCCCTTAATTCCTGCAAGGCTTGCTCATTTAATTTAATGAACGCTGACTCTTGCTGTTGCAATTTTAGTTGATCATCGTTAATTTTCTGCGCATCGGCCAAACCTTTAGCCGATGCAGAAAGGGTTGGGTCCGGAACGGGTTTAACAACCTTCTCCACTGACGGAATTCTTGAGGGTGAATTCATCAACGGAGAACTTATGGCGCGCTCCGGAAGGGAGGAAGAATTAGCCAATTTAAAACTATTAAAATCATCTATCAGTTTAAAATTAAATTTTCTCAACTTAGGAACCGCTGTGTTGGCTTGAGGATCCAAAGAAACATCAAAAGACATTCCTTTTAAAACCTGCTCAATAGGCTTCACGTACCCACCGCCAGAAGTGGATTGTTGAGCCGTAGCGGTTAACGGTTCATCCGATTCTGGCAAAGCCGTAACCAATGACGTTGAGTCAGGGCCAACGTCAGAAGCCGCATCAGCGAAAGTAGGGATCTCATCCGGCGTGGCCCCCGCGGCTAAAGCCGGTAAAGCAAGTAAGGCCAATAAACCAAACTTTAGCATCCGCGCGGAAAAAGCCGGGGCACGGACAGACCTCTCCCATTCAGGAAGAACTACTTCACCTTGTTCGACTATCAATTCAGCATCCTCAGCGGCAGGATTCAAAAATTTATCTAAATCTCGCTGGCTGATGGTTCCGGTCTCCGCCTGTTTAAGCAGTATCGGAAGACCCGCTCGAATATCTCGAACCGATGCCAAGTTAATAAAACGGTTTAACAATAAAATGTTAACGGCTGGCCCCTGGCGCAACGCCTGCAAAGCTGACTCCAAAGACTCCTGTTTTTGTTTATCAAAATAATTTCTAATCGACCGGCGCAATTGATCCAAAGAATATCGCCGGAAAGCCTCATTGAAATCTTGCTGAAGATTTTTCAACGAAGCAGAATCAGAATCTTTTTTTAAAACAATTTTTCGTAAAGACTCATCATAATTAACCAGGGCCTTGTCTGGCTGACGCCCTGAGCCAGAATCAAGTACGATCACTTCCAGGGGAGAAGCGACAAAAGCGGATAGCATTTCAGGAGGGAAAAATTGGGCCATCTGCTTAAACCCGACCTGCCATATTTCAGCTAATCGAGCTAATAAGGCGGGATCATCATTATCCAAACCGGCAGAAAAAGATATGTTGACGCCATTCTCCAATAAGGCCATTTTAGGATCAGTCCGCCATTGTTGTTCTAAGATCCAATCAAGAATAATCCCGACTCTTTCCAGTTGATCTGGAGACAATTGCTGTATCGCTTCTAATGCCTTTCGCTGCGCCGGTTTCAATGCCGGTGCCAAAGGCCCCAAACTGGCACGCAAGTAATATCCCGTTGCGTCTAACAATAAATTTAACGCCTCTTTTTTATCCTGTAAAATTTGTAACCCATCAACAGCGCCATCGTCACTTATTTGCATGAATAACGATTTAATCCGCCGTTCGCGATCTCGTTGAATTTGTAACGATCCCCCTAAAATATAATCACTAATCACCTGATCTAAACGGCGACTTAAGGTCAAACCTCCTTGGTCTTTAGGATCATCCCCCGGCGCCCCACCCGCCCGACTCTCCGATGCCGAAGATAACATCGCCGTATCAACACGAAAATTGCCTTCAAAATAAGCCTCATCAATATTCTCCCCTTCAGGATGCCTGACCTCATGAAAAACTTTTCCCAATGTTTCGCCAAAAACAACACCTCCCGAAAAATAATGACGCTTCACTTCTTTTTTGGAATGCGGATCATAATCACTTTGGATCAGGTCATAGACCCCTTTCTTAAATAAATCCACATATTGGGCATAAATCCTCTCAACATCTCTGCTATCATCGGTATGGATACCCGACGTCTTATAGCGGTCACTATAAATCTGGTTAACGATCGTTTCCTTCAAATAATTCTTGTACCAATAAGCCAAAATTAATGTTTGGTAAATTTGTCGCAGTTCGGCGAAAGCAGCGCCTTCATTAATCTCGGTCTCCACTTCTTTCAATAACATCTCCTTAAAAGCTTGGGCGGATTCACGGTTAATTTCTAAAGCTTGTTGGGATTCAGAAGGACCCGTTGGGACCGCGTTCGCCTTTTGATAGTTTAATTGCGCCAGAAAATCATCCTCCATCAAGACCTTCATCCGGCTGTTTAAAATAAAGGCCTGCTGGTCTCGGATATAAACGTCCGCCTTGTCGGCAATAACCCAAACCTTATTAAACGTATTAATTGGTAATTTGGTCGTCCCAAATTTTGCGTAAATCCTAGCGTAAACATTACTCCAGAATTTCTTCCCGGATTCCGTTTCCGGATGGGTCAACGAGGCAGTCAATTTCTTTAAAATGTAATCCAAAGCCAATAAATCCCGTCCCATCACCGTTTTTCCAAAAGCGTCCGGAACAGTAAAATCAGATTCGTAAGGTGATAAATTGACCCAAATGTCTTGACTAGGTACTGTTAAAGAAGCCAGAAAATATTTGATTAATTTAAGCGCTTCCGCCTTAAATGCGGGGCCGGATAAACGGCTATCTCCTGGATGGATTAAAAAACTAAAATGAAAAGGTTCGCGAGGATCAACTTCCAATCCCATCATCAACATGGGACGAAATAGCGTGGTGGGTAACAACAGCTGCCGCTGTTGTTTTGACAAAAGTGATGTCGTTGCGGCCCAAGACTGAGCCGGAATGCTTCCCCAGCAGGAAACAATCATTAGGACCCAGGCCATTAGTGCCCTTAAGTATTTTTGCCAGGAAAAGAGGTTGTTAATCTTTAATATGATATTTGGCATGATTTGACTCTAAAACAGAGCAAAGACATGCCATATATAACCTCTAATGAGTGGTAAGTCCAATCAAGATATGGTAAAGCTTTGGTTTAGCAAACTTAATTTAATAGAAAATCATAAGATGTTATTTCTCATATATTTATATATCTAAATCACTTGAAAACGATGCCCCACCGAAGCGGGAAAGACCGTCCATTCGCCAAAACGATGGTTAATAGCGTCCATCGATTCCAGCAATCTGACCCTCCTTTGGTCATTGTCAAAAAGATACGCGTCTTGGGCGGGGACCAGTCCCGTCACGCTGACCGCCAGCATCCTAACCGTCAGTGCTTTTATCTTAAGCAACTGAATGATCGTGCAGCAACGACGACAAATCTCTCTCCCATCATAAGTCGGCTCGTTAAAAGTTTTTTGTTTTCCCCACCCACCCTCAAAGCCATCACTAAAATAAAAATGCACCGTTCGTCCCTGCAATCTTTTGCGGCGCAACCGTTCCCCAACCATCTCTGATAAAAGATAAATCCATTCATGAATGTATACTTGATCCGACGTGACTTCACGTAGCGTCTGCGAATGCCCTACGGACTGAGGGGGAGCCTCTCCCTCGACAGTAAAACCAACTCCTCCCGCGTCCTGACCTAAGGCCACCGCCTTAAGCCACAATCCCACCACCCCAAAGTGTTGTTTTAAAACCGCATCGGGAAAATGACTCAATTGCTCACAGTTAAAAACGCCCAACAGATTAAAACGCCGCTTGAGGCGGCTGCCGATGCCGCAGATTTTTTCAATCGGCAAACGCCGAACGCCGTCTTTCACTTCGGCAAATGATCTCCACACCACGAGCCCATCCGGTTTCTTTAACTTGGCCGCTAATTTAGACGTTAAACGCGATGGCGCGACCCCAATAGAACACGTGATACCGAACCGCTCTTTAATCCGCTGTTTGATTTCCTCGGCGATCTTTTCTGCGGAACCATATAACTTTTCACAGCCCCCCACATCCAAGAAAAATTCATCAATCGCGAAACGTTCCACTTGCGGAGAAAAGTCCTCAAGAATCTGCTGAATCTCCCGAGAGGTGTCGACATATTTACTGGTATCGGCCGGAACAAACAGCGCTTCCGGACAAATTTTCAACGCTTTCCAAGACGGCATCGCCGAATCAATTCCCAACCGCTTTGCCTCATACGATGCGGCGCACACAATCGACCGATATTTGTTATTCCGGCCACCGATGATGACTGGTTTTCCGCGCAAAGCCGGATTAGACTGCTGCTCAATGGATGCAAAAAAAGCATCCATATCTAAATGCATCAACAACGGCGTATTATTCATGCGTCACCACTTTATCCAATCTCCAGACCAAATACCGGCTGTTAAAATAAATTTGATAAACATTCACGCCATCCGAAACCGTAAATTGATGCAGCGTTTCTTCTCCTCGGCGATCACACCATTGATACGTTATTTGTTGAATGACATATTTACGGTCATTCCAGACAAACCAACGAGGAAACATTTTTCCTTTTTTAAAAACAACACCCACCTCAATAGGCTGCTCATGCGCGAACGACTCTCCCGGTAAATGCCGGTCCCAGCGAGCGAGAGGATTAAACATAACCAAACCCCCAAAAATAAAAGATTAATTGAACTCCTCATTATTACCACACATAAGAGTGCCTGTCAAATACCCCCCCCTCCCGCCAACACAAAAGCCTAAAAAAATAAATCCGAACTCTCAATCATTGTTATACTGCTGATGCTCATTAGCCTATGTTCATCCCTCACCTTACTAACTCAATCTCGCATTACCTCCGACAAAAAAATTCGATTTCTTCAATCATTTTTTATCATGCGCTTTTTTTACTGCTGTTCAGCGTAGCCTTCATGACCCGATTAGAAATAATTTTCCCCCAACGCCTCTGGCCGGATGAAGCGCTCTACAGCTGGTACGCTCAACAGATTCATGCTCATCCAAATTTAATATTTAGTCGGAAAATCATTGAGTACCATCCGCCCTTTTTTTCCTGCTGGCTAGCACTTGGACAGAATCTGGCATCCCCGCCAGAAGGTTACCGCATCATCACCACCATCTTTAATTTGCTAGGCCTTGTCGGAATTTATTTATTAGGTATCGCGCTGCAAAGCCCCTTTGCGGGATTACTCAGCGCCATCATTCTGGCTTTTCATCCGCTGTATTTCGATTCTTCCCTCATCACCAGTGACCGACCACTAACGGCTGTTCTCATTTTTTATCTGCTTCTTGTGGCGCAATCTTCCCGTCAGGACTCCCGCAAGCTAGATCGCGCGGTAGGCCTTGTCGGCGCGATGGTTATCGGCATGAAGTGGTCCGGCGTAATGATTATTCCTTTTTTACTCATCTATGCCTGGCTCCTCCAACGCGACCAACAACGGCTGCCAGCACCCAAGCTCATCGCCTGGCTGGGGCTACCGATCTTGACAACGCTTTTTTTTCTCATCAATAACCGCTGGCAAACGGGATCCTGGTGGCCCAATCTTTCAGTGCTGACAGGATTCTCGTCGGTACAACCAGCGCATTTTTATTTATTTAACGGACTCAATATTCTGTGGCTGCCTTTCTTGATCCCTTTATTTCTGTTTGGACTATGGACTATTGGCCATAACAAAAACACCACACCCAAACTATTAACAATCTGGTTTTGGGTAAGCCTAGTCAGTATTTCCTTCGTCCCAGAAAAATTGATTCGCTTTAGCCTTCCGCTCCTACCAGCCAGTCTACTCATAGCGGCCATTGGCTACGAAAAAATGGGGGCATGCCTAGGCCCTTCTGCTTGGCGCCAACGCGTCTGGCGGCTAGCGGCACTTCTTTTAGTGGCAGGACACTGCTGGTATTTCTTTCCAAAAGTTAAATCGCTGACAGCTGAACAGTCATCAAGCTTTAGCGGATTCTTTGCAGCCGGTCACTGGATCAAACAGCACTCAACCCCCGACACCTTGCTGTGGGCAGGATCACCCAGATTAATACGCTACACGACCGGTCTCCAGCTGGCAGAATTTGGCGGGCGTATTCAATCTTTCCCCTCTCATCCAGAAACCTGGAAAGAAATAGTATCGCGCACCCGTGCTCCCGTTCTTTTAGCCGTGGACGCGTGGGAAAGAAGACAACCCAGCTGGATTTATCCTTTAACGCAAGCTAAAATACATTTCCTAACAGAGTCAGGGTTCCAGTTAGTGAAAACGGTTCGCGCCGTCTGCGAAGATCCCAGCCATTGCCCAACGGCCATCTGGATTTTCCTCAAGCCCGCAACCACTGCTAAGGAATAATAAACAATGTTCTTCTCCCGATTATTCGCGCATCCAACCACGCCTTTATGGGCCATGATCTTGGTGGGACTAACTCTGCGCATCAATCTCTACACCACCTATCCTCTTTTCTGGGACGCCGCTTCCTATCTTTTAATGGGAAGATACATTTTTTCGGGCGGAGAAATCGGTGTCCTCGAACCCTTTCGTCCCCTGGCCTGGCCGATGAGCCTAGGTTTTTTATGGAAAGTAGGCGTACCACAAATTATCGCCGCCAAGATTCTGGAGCAATTATTGTCTTTGGGAAACATTTGGCTACTGTACGCAATTGCTCAAAAATTATTTAACCGGGCGACTGCGATGGGGGCGACTGCGCTTCTCATCTTATCGCCAACATTTTTCTTATGGGGCAACAGCCTTTACGCGGACATTCCCGCTTCCTTCGTAGGATTATTGAGCCTTTACTGGTTGATGACCGGACGATGGGGCTTAGCCGGTGCCGCGAGCGCTCTGGCATTTTTCACTAAATTCCCACAAATTACGAGCCTACTACCTGCCATAGCCCTTTTCTTAACTCAACGTTCCAGCCCGCAAGACCCACCCCAAAAACGATTTTTCTTGGTGGGGGCCTTTGCTATCACCACCATTTTTGTTAGTTTTCAGGTCTTCCTTTATGGCAACCCCTGGCAGCCATTTATCGACGGAGCCGAAAGCTATCCCCGCTTCCTAACGAAGTGGTCAACCGGATTCGCCAAATGCCTACGATTATTGATAACCGAAGAAAATTACTTATTAGCCCTGACTCCTCTGTTGCTATTCAAAACGTTTCATTCAACAATTTCCAAACAGCAATGGGCTGTTCTTGCCGGCGGATGGTTATCGCTGCTATGGGTCGGAAAATTCGCGGTCGATCATCACCGCCTGACGTTGGGAGCGCTTCCTTTATTGTATTTGGGGTTAGGACATCTCTTGGCAGTCAGCCATGACAAGCTCAAAACCTCTCCTCACCGCTGGGCCTATTATGGCTGGCTGGTGTTGCTTTGCCTGCTGGCGGGGAACCAACTCTACAACATCGCTCACATGCGTTATCCTGAAAATCAATTGAATCCCATTCAGTCCTACGTAACAAAAAATCAGAATTCAATCGTCAGACCACTTTGGATTTCCAACCCCAAATTAATTATCACGAGCCAAAAACTCAAAGGAGATCGCCTACTCTATGATCCGACCTTTAATACGCGCAAAATTGCGGAACTTCGTTTTCATCTTCACGAAGCGCGGACGATCCTTTTGGACAGCCGCGATTTAATTTGCAATCCACCCCAGGATCCGATTTGCGAAGCCCAAAAACAAAAACTCTTGGCGGAAATCTTAATGAATTTCCACCAAGAGCTTAATCTCAACAACCCGGCCATCGGACTCGTTGCCGGCGTATTTACCAAAACCCCGCCCTAATACTTTTTACTGGCCTTTTTATTACCAAAGACAGTAAGTAAGCAAGTACCTGCCCGTCCGGTCCGCCTCGGCTCGCCATCGGCGAGACGGGCAGGCGGGTTGACTTCCTTATATCTGTCTTTTGGAGTAGAAAGGTCAAGAATGGGCGAACAAAACCACCATCATTTGAGCCAAAATAATCCTTAAGAACATAACCAGCGGATAAACCGTGGCATAAGAAACCGCTGGGGCGTTACTGCCGGTTAACGTATGCGCGAACGCTAACGCCGGCGGATCCGTCATGCTCCCGGCAATCAAACCGCACAACGACATATAATTTAAACCGCACCGCGCGCGAGCCCAAAGGGCCATCAACGCGACCGGAACAAAAGTAATCAGCATCGCCAGCAGCATCCATTTCACACCTTCTCCCTGCGCCAACGTTGCCACAAACTGGTCTCCGGATTTTAATCCCACGCAAGCCAAAAATAATGAAATGCCGAACTCCCGTAAAAGATAATTAGCACTGCGAGGAATATACCAAATCAAATTACCGATTCTTCCCACGCGACTGAGAATAATCGCCGCTAACAATGGCCCGCCGGCTAGCCCCAATTTGACCGGCACCGGCATTCCCGGCAAATGAATGGGCCAGCTCCCCATCAAGACCCCCAACGCAATGCCGACAAAAACCGGGATAATCTGAGGATCCTCAATTCGCTTTGAAGAATCACCCACCACCGTCGCGACCTTACGAATGGCGGCCTCTTCACCGACAACCAGCAAAACGTCCGCATAATGCAGTTTCACCTGAGGGCCAGCCGGCAATTCAATTTCCGCACGGACGACCCGAGTCACGGTAACCCCATAGTTGTCCATAAATCCTAATTCATCCAGCGCTTTGCCAACCACCTCGGGCCGGGAAACAATTACCCTTCTGGCTACAATCGCGCTAGGCAACTGGCGCAAATCCACTTCGCTGCGAGACCCAACGACCAGCAGCAGCTGATCCAGTTGCCGACGATGCCCTACCGCCAACAACAGATCTCCCACATAAATCTTAGACTCCGGCAATGCGACTTTGACCACGCCTAAATGACTGATTCGTGAAATCACAACGTCCGAATTTCTTAATCCAGGAATATGCTCAACCAACATCCCATCCAAGTTTTTATTCTCAACCTTCAAGCAGAAAGTTTCCAAATCCGGAGTGACTTGACGCTGTTGCTGAGAAAAAGCTTCCGCTTCTTTCTTTAAATCAACACGAAAAACTTTACGAATCAAGACCATCGCCAAAATCGTACCAATAATACCAAAAGGATATGAGACCGCATAACCCAGCGCGGGTAATTTCAAAAACTCATGATTCTCGCCGAACATTTCTTTTAAGGCTTGCTGTGCTGCTGCCAAACTCGGCGTGTTGGTCGTTGCACCGGAAAACATGCCAACCGCCGCCGGAATAGCCACTTGCCCATAAATACTAATCAAGAGGGCGACCCCTGCTCCTCCCACCACGACGCTGGCCGCCAGCGCATTCAGCTTGACCCCATCTCGACGCAAGGAATCAAAGAACCCCGGTCCCACCTGTATACCAATGGTATACACAAACAGGATCAACCCGAATTCACGAAGGAACTCCAAAAGATGAGAATCGATGGAGATGCCAAAATGACCAAAAATTAACCCCGAAAACAAAACACCGGCAACTCCCAAATGGATATTGCCGACTTTAACTGCCCCCAGGCTTAACCCCAATGCCACAACCAAACTTAAGACCAGCATCGCGTACGCGACGGATCCAGTTTTGATCATTGAACTCAGAAAATCCATAATTCACCTTCTATAATAATTACCGATGGTACCTCTAGAGAGCTTTGCACACTACACCCCTTTTCCTTACCAAAGATTGTAAGGAAGGCGGTACCTGCCCGTCCGGTCCGCCTCGGCTCGCCATCGGCGAGACGGGCAGGCGGGT
>CAYXGG010000031.1:0-17209 GCA_964464475.1 uncultured Planctomycetales bacterium
AGAATTCCACCTGAGCCGCGCCTTCGTGCGCCTGATGTCCCAACCAAGGAAAGGTCGTGCGAATATTCTGTCCTTGATCTAGATTCCCGATAAACAACAAAAAAACACCAAAAGCAACCGTGTGTGTTGCATATTTTAACCACTGTGGCTGACTCTTAATCTTCCATGATTGCCCCAATTCAGCGATGACCATTAATAGTGGAATAATAATCAACCGATAATTAGCATAATAGGCCCCAACACAAAACACCGCTGATAACAGCGTTCGCCAACCTAACCGAGAGGTTGCCCAATAAAACAAAAACCCCAACGTCAATAAGAGCGTGCTTAACGTTTCCTGCATTCCCAAATGCGAATAAAACACGTGGCTCGGCAAGAGGCTCAAAATAACCACACTTAGTAAAGCCGTCGTCACCTGCCCCGTCAAGCGACGAGCTAAGAGATACACGAGCCCCAAATTCATCGTTCCCGCCAATGCGGCATAAAAGCGCGGCAGCCAGAAAACTTCCGCCATCCCCCCCAGAGCCCGGGAATCAATCAAGAAAAACCATAACGCTTTTCCGGTACCTAACGCCAATTTCCCACACGCGGCCAGCGCCTGCGGCCATTCCTGGGGATGTGCGGGAACATAGGCTGAAGCCAATTCGACAAATTTCCAATTAAAATTTAAGTAATGCCCCTCATCGTAAAAAACAAAATTATTTTCCGTCACGTGATAGGCGCGCAATAGCGCACCCGCCGCGAAAGCCGCGATCGCCAACACCAACAACATTTTTTGAGAAAAAGTTTTCAACATAGCTCAGCGCTTGATCCGCAATCCCAGCAAGAAAATGGGTCGCAAAATACTCCACCATCCCGAAATCGGCTTCATCTTGGTGTACCCTTCTTTCTTGGGAGGATAAATTTTGGTGACCGGAACTTCTGTCACTTTGTACCCACAGGTGATGGCTTTGAAATACAGATACGGCTCTAGTTCATAATGATTCAACCACGGCTGTTCCAGATTGATTCGTGAATCATTCAGCAGCGTCAATCTAATCGCCCGAAAACCATTCGTACTGTCCGTCACTTTCCGACCGGTAAATAAACTAAATAATAACGGGTGCACCAACGCGGTAGAAATCCGTCGGTACAAAGGCATCCTTCCATGGCTCCCTCCGGGTAAATACCGCGATCCTTGCACAAAATCATACCCGCCCTCAATAGCCCGACGCAATTTGTCCACATCCTGAGGCAAATCCTTATCATTGCCGGAAACAAAAAATACCGCGAGATACCCCTTTGCTCGAGCATAATTAAGAATTTCTCGTACTCCGAAACCAGCCCCCTGAGTCTGTTCATGACGGAGCACCTTAACCGATTCAGGGACAGTGATGCCGGTCAAGGATCCATCACTGGATCCGTCATCAATAATCAACACGTCATACACTTCATACGCGTTGTATTTCTGAATGACCCTCCGGATTTTATCGCCTTCATTAAAGGCACAAGTGCCAACCAAATATTTATTCATCATTACCACTTAAAAGAAACGCCGACTCGAGAACATTGCGCGCACATCGGCGTTGCCGCACGACCCGCGGTCTTCATTTTTTCACGAAAAGCTTGAGCCTGAGCCCCTCGCCAGACATCCAACAGTTTGGTTTTTCCCGGTTGCAACGTGTCGTAAACCGGCGCCCCACTCCAAACCACCCCTTCACAGCAAGGCAAAATGTTACCGTTAAAATTAATCTGAATCACTTTCCAAAGAAAATCGCAAGACACCTTTAATGGCAATTGCGCCGGATCAATGGGTGGCGGCTCGATTTTTTCCAAGCCATGCGAAGGATTTCCCGGACGAAAATTCAATAGGACACCGAGCTCTTGGCAAAATTGTTTGACCTGTTCGACCTGGTGCTGGTTGTAATGATATAGAATATAATCGACCAGAATAATGGTCCCATAACGCCCTTCCTGATTCATCCGAGCCAACATGCGAATGTTATCCTTCAAACGTTCAACCTCACCGTATCGAATTTGTACGCTATAAACGTCCTGTGTAAAACCACTTAATTGGATTTTTATAAAATCCAACCCTGCCTGCAACAATTCGCGGGCGTTCTCGGGAGTCAAAAGCAGACCGTTGGATGCGATAATCGTGGCCACTTTGTGGTCGGAACAGTACCGCACCACCTTCGCCAAATCTTTATAAAGCAACGGCTCACCATTGGTGTACAGCACTGCGACCAAAATGTCATCTTTTAGCTGACGGATGACCTCCAAGGCCATCTCGGGTGGCATCATGCCTTTGGCGATATCCCCGCTGCCATTTTTATTAATGTCGTAAATTTTTCCTTTTTTATCCCGACAAAATAAACACCCCGCGTTGCACTCATTCCACAATTCCATATTAAGAATGTACGGTGCCCGGGCTCCAGTCGTGATTTTAAAGAAATACGCCCATTCGCACCAGAGGACATTGACCATCTTACGCCAGGAAATTTTTCCGGTTTTAACCGTTCGGCAAAAAAGCCTCCATTGCTCCAGAAAATAACGGTTTCGTTCTTTTTTAATCGGATGTGGCTGGGGCTTAAGAACTAAACCGGAAGCCGTCGTCAACGTGTTAGATTCATCCATAGGTCAACAAACAAAAAGTTACGCGCTAAAATCAATGATATTGCGCAAAACATACCGGTTAACGGAGTTATTCGCTATCTCGCCCTTGAGGTCAGAATAAGCCAAACGCTTTTCCAGCTTGACGGAAGCTGACTGAGCATGTGTCGCAGTCAATGCGAAAGAAACCCACAAAACCAATCGATCCCCGCGACGGTCCGGCACCCCACGATGAATGCCAAAATTATCCGTCACCACGACCGACCCCCGCTCTCCATACAGATACGTAAACTGGTCTTTAAAAAAATGCTCGTACAATTTATCGTACGTATAGCCGTTTAATGACAATTGAAAAAAATCTTCCGGGGTGAGCCGCTTATGGAAAGGATTAAGATCCGTAGGCAGGCTATCATTTCGATCATCGCGAAAAATTTCTCTAAGCCGTTCAATCACATGTGATTTCTTTACATAACAATGCGACCCCTCAGATTCTGAGGTATCGGTCAAGTTCATAAATAACGTACAAGTCTTGTAATCATCCACGTCCCGATGGAATCGCTGCGGGCCACGTGATTTCCCATCGCGCGAAAGAAACGACCAAAAAAGATTAACGCTGGCAATCGTAGGCAAGCAACCAAAATAACCAGCGATCAGACCCAGCACTTGCGGGTCGGCCAGGAGACTAGTCACGTGCGGCGCTCGTAAGGTCGTCTGTAAATCGTAGGAACCAAAAGGTTGATTTTTCTTAATAATGTCTTTGGAGCGCGGTTTATCTAACGCGAAATGGGCGACATGCGAAGGGTACACGTTCTGCCACTCCAAATAACTCAAAATATCTGCCACCTGTCCGGCAGGCAGCTTCTTTTGATCACAGCGCGTGAAGCCAAACTCACGCAACGATGATAAGGTCGAAGTGTTGGTATCGAGCGACCGACTATCGATCGACTGCGCGATGTGTTGGGCGATGGTTGCGGCCGTGGCTTCCCGATCATAAACATTTTTCCAGTCTTTACTAAAGGCAGGATTATCTCCGCGTTCTCGGTCCGGAATTGCGCCGCGTAAGACCTCAAGAATTTTCTGAGTTTCGGGATCAACACGACGTCCCGTTTCTGTTGGGTAAACCGGAGGTACGCGTAGCCAAGTACGCACCTTCACCTTCAATCGATGAAAGATGTACGCATACAACGTATTAATCTCAAGCAAAAAACGCCAGGCCTTGCCTAGACTCACGATCCCTCCCTCGTTTTGTTTTGTTGCTTCTGCTGTGTCAGAAAGGCGTCCCAAGCAAAACGAATTTTTTCATACCCTCGATGCCCTTGTCGCAACCAATTCAACGGAAAAAGTAGCTTAAGGATATTGCGGCCATCACAAAAAGTTTTCCAAGTTGGCTTAACTACGTCCTGATGCGCTGGATCATTAAAAGGCACTTCCCTTAAATTCAACGTATTCAGAAACTCCAATTGGCCAGTGGAATAGCCCCGCGTTAACAGCACCCATCCCCGACGATCGCGATTGGCCGTTTGCGGATAAAAAATCCGCGGGGGCTGGTCTCCAAAAGCATCCCGCACATAACTCCAGTCTAAAATAGTCCGTCCGTAAATATCAAAGCCAAAATCTCCGTGCGGAAACTCCGGCCGAGATTTGCCCGGAACGAAGAAATCATCAATGATCACCACAAACCGACTCAATTGATTAATCACTTTTATTTCATCTCGTAACGGCCAGTATTTTCCCCAATGCGCATCTAGGAAAAAAAGCGTGTGACCAACATAATCTTGGCTTAACAATTTTTTCAAAAACTGCTCCGAACTTTGCTGATGCAGCTGAATATTACGGTTCGTTTCGAAACGTTGCCGGGCGGATTGGTAAGAAGCCGCGTCTACATCAACAGAATGGATTTGAAATCGACTATGACCAACCTCACCAAACACCGGATACGCGATAGCTTCGCTGCCAGCGGCGTAGGATCGTGCCGCAGACTTATCCCAACCCGTGATACGACCAAAAGCCGGATCCAGCTGAGAAAACCACGAACTAACCAACCCGATCGTCTCTCCTTTGTCGGTTCCGGTTTCCACAAAACGAGTGATGCCCAACGCAACGATAATATCGCGACAGATGGGATCAATCATGAAAAACGTTCTTCATCAAAACCAAAAGTGCTTTCTACGATATAATTGGGTCTTCCTTTGGTCTCTTCAAAAATGGAGTTAATATACAGACCCACGATCCCGATACAGAAAAGCTGAATCGCGCCAATAAACAATACCGCGATCATAATCGCCGTCCAGCCGGGTACCGCGCTGCCCTTAATTTTCTCAATTAACGCGTGCGTCAATAAAGCGAAATCAAAAATGATGGCCAGGAATCCCAGTAAAATAGCCAACTTCAAAGGCGCCGCCGAAAATGAAATTAAAGCACTTTCAATAAAATTATTAAAGACCGAAAAACTAAATACCGAAAATTTAGTCTGGCCGGCAAAACGAGCGTCCCGATCATACGGAACAAAAACCTGTTTGAATCCTATCCAGCAAACCAACCCACGCATGAAAGGCTTCTTTTCGCGTAGTTGAACCAAATGATGGACCGCCCGGCGGCTGAGCAATTTAAAATCTCCACTTTCCATCGGCAAATGAATCGAAGTCACTTTATTCAAAATCGAATAGCCCAGGCGCGTTATTAAAAGCTTCTCCTTAGGCTCGCCTTTCCGAGAGCGACGCACGGTGTGCACCACATCAACCTTGTCATCATCGCGGACCGCTTTTAACAATTCCCTAATGACTTCCGGAGGATCTTGCAAATCCGCGTCCAAATAGACCACCCAGTCCCCAGAGGCCAACTCTAACCCCGCCATGACACAGGGCGAAACGCCAAAAGGTCGTGACATGTTAATAATCTTAATGTCCTTAGCTCGCTTAGCTTCCTCTAAGAGGATTTCCAAAGAACGATCGGTAGAAGCGTCATTAACAAAAACTAATTCGTACGTATTAAGCTGGCCGACGGCAATTTCGGCCGCCAAAGCGCCACGCGTACGCGCGACAAGCTCTTTGAGAACTTCTTCTTCATTTCGAAACGAAAAGACGACGGAAAGTGAATTAATTTTTCTAGACATGGGGATATTTAAAAACTTTTCGAATGTCGCAACAATAAGAAATTCCCGTTAATCGAGATTGAATTCTCATTTCCCAGACTAAGCAACCTTCGATTGACAACTAATACAATACCAGGATGAATGGAATATATGAATTCTAAGTCAGAAAAATCCAAATTACGATTACGATAAACCCGATGAAACATTCCCTCAATGCCGTAATCCGTTCTGGCCTTTAGGGTAAACATGCTGTGTTCGTCCCCCAAAACATAAATATTTTTAAAGGGCCTGACGAGAAAGACCTGGCTAACCTGCTCTTGCAGCAGCGGTTCAATGCTAGCCGCCAGGAAATCCATCTCCGTCATGGATATTTGCGCGAAATCCCGATAACTTTGTGTCTGGGCCATTACGCTCGTGACAAAAGCCCAAAGCAACAATACCATCGTTACAAATTGACGAGCGGCGCTGCGCCAAAGAATTCCCACGCCCCAGCGCACAGCCCACACCAAAGCAATCACGATGAGCCCTGAATAAAAAACCAAAACGCGATAATACGTTGAGATAGCATCGCGCATGAACTGTACGGTTTGAACTCCCAAATAAATCATAACAAGTAAAGCCACCGACTGGATCAAAAACCACCTTCGGGCAGGATTAAGTCGATTAGCGCGCCAAGCGATCAATTCTCTTACCAAAAAAGCTGCGACCACGATGCCCAACAACGCCATGATCGTCAACGCCACTTGATCGCTTTCTGAGATCAGCCATAAATTCCAAGCCTTCACTTGATAAAAACTGGCCCACAAATTGGCCGCCATAATTTTTATGTCCGTGCAGACTTTCATATCCAAAAATGCCCTGGACATGATTTCCGCTCGTTGCGGAAAGAAATGCAAATAACCCGGAATCAACAAATACTCTTTGATGAATAAATACGCAACTAAAGCGGACATCCAAATACATAAATGCCGACACACCAAAATCCGTCTCACTCGCCAATCAATTTTTTCCCCCAGCAGTATCGCCAGAAACCCTGGCCACAGGAAAATCAAAACATCAGACTGATAAATAAACATTGAAAATACCAGCATCAACACAGCTAAGAACACTCCGGGCCAGTTAACTAAAACCTGTTTGAGCTGCCCCGTCAGTTGGCCATCCCGCAAAATCAATAAGGGCACTAGTGCAATGAGAATAGCTGGTGTGTTCTCCGCGGCCAAAGCCTGCCCAATAAAAAAATGAAATCCTGGCAAGGTAAATAGTAATAATGTTATACACTGCGATTCCCAGAAACTTCTTTTGAGAACCTGAAACATCCAGTGGCTCAAAATTCCAGCCGACACCCCCAAAACCAGCAGCGTCAGAAATCTAAGAAAAATAAAAAACTCTGTTTGAGGAAAACGCTGATACAACGGTTGAAAAACACACGTATGCAATTCCGCTAAGAGCGGACGTCCGGAAGTTAGCATGGACGCGTACGCATTGTTATCCCGGCAATGCGCTTCCGGCTTGGCCTCGGCCAAGAGATAGTCATCATGCCGCGCAAAGGGCGCGACCACCACCGGCAAGTAGATGAAAGAAAGCATCGCAAAAGCAATCAGCCAATGCGACCAAAAACTTGACGGGCGACTGCCTTCAGGAATGATGGACTGAGTTGATAAATGACTCACCGGGTTACTAACCTCATTGTTAATAAATTATTGTTACCCAAAAGAAAATTAATTTATTACAAAATTTTCCGTTACGATTATTTGTTCTGAACAGTCCTTCTCAATGCAATTAAATATTCTCCCTCTTCAACTGGCGCGTAATTCTTTGCCAAATAAGAAAGCAAAATTGTCAGTCCCTTGTAATGCTGAAAATAATACGGCGCCATAGTGTTATTCACAAACTTCTTTTCCAGAAAAACAGTCTCCGGTTTTTCCTGTTCCAGTTGCCCGATCGTTTTCTCCAATCGTTGAATGGTCAGAAGATACATTCCCACAAAATCTCGTCCATCCCGGTCCCTTGAATTAATCAAGGGAAAATAATAAAAAAACGGTTTTCTATCCGCGGCCATCAGCAAGGAGGTCTCAAAGCTACTGATCAAACACACTTTATCTTCGGGTTTGGTCAATCGCGCGATCAATTGCGCGTCCCTCTTAAAATCTGTTTTTTTATCCCAGAAAGCATGATCCACGATGGGATCGCGGGATAAACGCTGCAAAATCCCCGGATAGTTCCAGAAGTGTTGATTCCCTAAGAAAACCATTAATCCGGTCAGAGCGACAGCAAAAAAACCCGCGTTTCTCTTATGTTGAGGAAAGGCCTTTAATACCAAATTCACCCAAAAACACAAGAGCATCACCGCCGGCAAAATGACGACGTTGAAACTGGTTGGCGCCGAACGGCAAATATAATAGTGGTAGATGGCCAAACCATAGACGGAACAAAACATGACCAGCAAATAGTCTCGGGATAAAAACCCCGCGTAACCCAAAGTACCAGCCAGCAGCAAAGAAGCGACATAAAAGACCACGACCCCTAACCCTAACCAAAAATCTGTAAATAATTTCTCTCCTAAGTTGGCGTAAATGGGCATGGCTCCAAATCCTGCGTTAAACAGCGAAATAAGCTCGGTTTGGTTCGCCCAGTAGGTGGTCGAGAAAATACTCGCCCCTTGGGCTATGCCAAAAAGCATCAATGCGACAAAAAACGGTATCACCGCTACGGACAAGGTAACCAATAGTTCCAGTTTCCAACCCCGATTTCGGATATTGGCAAAATCAAAAACGAATCGACTAGCCAAATAAAAATAAAAAGCAATCAGCTGATAAGCGCCGGAATCGGATACGTAAAAAAGAGAAAAGCCCAAACACCCAGCAATCAAAAACAAAACCCTTCGCTTTCCCTGACGCAAATGCAGTAACACCAAGAAAAACAATATGATATCTGTAAAATACCTAGCCACGGTGGGGCTTAAATACCGCCAGATAAAAGGATCCTTAACGCCCCAATGAAACATTTGGGCCTTAAGACCCAGGAAAAGCCCAAACCACGCCACGGCGCGACTACCCAGCCACTGTTTAATAAAGAAATAAAAAAGAACAAAATAAACGAGCACCAGCCAGACAAAAATAGAAACAACTGTTTGATAACCAAAGCCTCCGACCGCTTGTGCCAGCTTCCCCACGAGCAAAGGCATGCCCACACCATATTGGCTAATCACATCCAAATTCAGTTTGCATCCCTTCAGCGCCGCCCACGCAGGGGCCATCACAAATCCGTCCAAATGCAGAAAAAAATCATAGCGATATGTTTCAATGAGAATCGCCAAAAGATTCGGAGGGTAAATCAACATAAAAACAACCCCGGGTACCAGCATGTCGTTCCACATTACCAAACGCCGTCCGTTCGCTGCCGCAACCCGAAAGTTCTCTATTTTACTAACTAACGGATACGCATATCGCCAACCTAACTTAATCAATAAAGATACGGCCAAAGTAACCGCCAAGAAAATTTGGCCGCTCGTAGACGTTCCAAACAAAAACATTTTAAACGTCAAACTGCTGGCAATAACCACGACCAAGACATTGATCAACGTATACGCGCCTAGTTGTTCTTGAAAAGACGGAACAGCTAATCGACGACCAAATAACAAAACAGCCAACGCTTGAAAAACGATGCCACACACAATAAACAAACGATACAGCCACATTTCTCGCTCAGGAAACAAATGGTCCCACCACTCGGGCATGAACGCCTCGGTTGGCGCAGCGAGCGGATGGCGACTCAAAATTAAAGCGATGATCATAATGACCTGGATCGCCTCTAAAAGCGACGCGCAACATAACCCGATCCATCCTTTAATCAAAACTGATTTTTCTCGACTTAACGATTCGTCCATAGTCCGATAATTATTTTGTTCATAGAAAAATTCGTTTTTGCAGTGGTCAGACCCAATCCGGTCATTGAATATATTTTGTATACCGAACCCATTTCGAAATAGTGCAACAAACTCGGCGGCATAAAGAAATTCTGCTCCTGGGTAAGCAAAGAATTCAATACTTGCTGATCTCCTTGAAAACGCATCAGCATTGCCGTGATTTCTTGGTTTAAATGGGCTGAATCCGCCATGGGCGCCGCAGCTAATTGTTTCAAGAGGAGCAGATTATTACCTAATTGGTCACGCGCTTGCTCTAAATAACTGCGAGCCTCTTCTCTTTGTCCATTGGCCAGGTAAATAACCCCTAAATCAAAATAAAACGCATACCAGCGGGAATCTTCATGAATCGCTTTCTTATAATATTTCACCGCTTTCAGAAAGTCTCCAGCCTCATGATAAAAAAACCCTAGATTCGCATAGGCCAACGCGCGATGTTCAATATACCTAGCCGTCTCCCTCAAAAACGGTAATCTGGCCCGAAAATCGTCAGGAGTTGTTGGTACAGAACCAGCTAGATAATCGCGGACAAAACCGTCTTGATTTCCCAAATAATTTAGTCGAGAAATCCTTAAGAATTCACCGTCTACCAAACCCAAAATTAACCCAAAGATCGCCAAATACAAAAACCAAGATTGAAAAATAATCTTCGGGAACTTTCTTTCGACCGGTGACCCAACCGATGCGATAGCCAAATCATTATTCATCACGAACCAATAAATTTAGATTACAGCACAAATAAAAAAACAACGCATAAACTCCCAATAAAACGCTCCAAGGTAAATAGCTTTTCCCCCACGGTTCAAAAGCTAAGCGGACCTCATGCACCCCAGCAGGAAGACGCAATCCTTTAAAAGCGCCCAACGCTATCTGAACCGGCACGTCCCTCTTATTCAACCAGGCTTTCCAGGCGCCATGATAACTATCGGTTAGCACCAAAAACCTTTCCTCTGCCAAATCCGTCTTTAACCACACTTCATTAGGATTAAACTTCTCAACACTTAACTCCGAAGAATTTCCCATCCAGGCTTGGGGACCTGTTAATTCGGGCTCGCTCTCTTCGGGGCCAATGGCCTGAAAAGTGATTAATTTATTTCGAAAAACGGTTCTTTGAGAGGAGGAAATATTTTGCGCTAAAAAGTAAGTACGCTCGGGAGGGTAACCGTACAAATATGGAAGCAAAGGACTGGATTCGCGCCAAGCCAAAAAAGAATAATAGTAATTGTAGAAATCCACGTCCGTTCCCACAAAATCTGCCGCAGGACGCACAGGACTAAATTCAGAACGCTTCGCCGGTGCTAGCAGTCCTCGTTCAATATAAGGAGCTTTAAAATCCCGGGCTTTCTGTTGAAACGCGCTCCAAGCTTCAACTGGCTGAGCCTCCACAGATATCCAAAGGGAAAGAAATAGTCCATAAGTAGTCCAGCTGGCTTTAGGTCTGACCCTCCACAGTAAACAAAAAACCAAACTGGCCCCCAGCGCCCAGTAGGTAGAATTTAATATATCGTCCTGCGTTTTGAGGAATAGGAACCAAAGCAGGTGAGACATAACGATCCACCCCTCACCGACGCGCTGCATGCGCCCCTCAAGAGGTTCCTCCTTCGCCGCTTTTAATTGCTCACTCACAAAAAAAGCAATGACTCCCACGAGAAATGGAATCAACAAATGATAGTTTCTAAAAATTCTAAAAAGTGGGACGAAGTCATATAAAAACTTATTCAAAAAAGTAGCTTTGGTGAGACAAAGAAACAGTAACAGGATCCCCAGAGAACTCAACAGGAGCATACGCCTATTAACCTTACCAAAAGGAAAAGCGGTCAGTATAAAAACAATACTCCAAGGCAAGAAAACAAAACGGTCATTACTAAAATCGACATCGAGCAACGCATCGGTAAAGAAACCCGTCCCCAAAGGAACCATCATCGCCCCCACGCTTGCCTGCTGTTCATAATCGACGTTAATCCCCTTAGTCATCGGGCTACCGGCATGACGCACGGGGACAACCAAATCTGACTGTACCAGTTGATAGGTGGCCCAAGCGCTTACGACACTAAGGCTTAAAACCAATACGCCCAGGAAAGCCGTTACACAATGTGTTCGAATAAAATTGACACTGAGCTTAAGAAAGCGACCAAGCACTACGGGAAAAAAAATCAGCATTAATAAAACAAGAAAACCGAAAAAAGTTCCAAAATAAAAAGGGATATAGGTGGTCACGATAAGCGCAAACCAAAAAATCAGCCCCAAGAAATTAACGGTTGAGGAATGAGCGTAAAACCGACACAGAAAGTAGACAAACCAAACAGCCGGAACAAACACCATGACTGTCGTCGGTTGATTAAAAAGATTGGCTCCCAAAGATGAAAACAGGATGACGCCAAAGCAAAACGCAGCGATAAGCTGATCTTGATAAATTTTCTTAGCTAACAAATAAAACCCAACGGCACCGATGATAAAATACGCGACCTGCGCCCCAATGAAAGCCTGGGGAAACGCGAACCCGATTTTATTTAATACCATCACCACGCCCCAAATCGGATTATACTCACCTATCTGACGAATATACGGCTCACCAAAATTCAACCAAGGGTTCCACAAAGGAAAAACGCCCTCCGCCAAAGAATCAACAAAAAACTTAGTCACACAAAAAAAGCTAAAGGCATCTGGGGCCAGGATCGCTTTTCCCGATACTGAATCCCAGAAAATGAATAACCACGTCACGATGGGTAAGGAAAGACAAAGGGCAACCAGACTAGTCTCCCGCGTTATTTAAGTATTTGATGATTTTGGGGTCTGAACGCTAGTTGTCGGTTCAATAATTTTGCTAAGCCCCCCAGCGATGCGGTCCACCAGCATAAAAAAACTGGGTTTCAAAGTAAGCTGATAACGCTGACCATCAAACACGATGTTCCCATCGGTCAGCAAACGATCTAATCGACGTTTTAAAATAATATTAGCATTATAGGCCTTCAGCAATTGGTCCTGTGTGCACGGGTTCGGGTGGCAGCGATCTATCTCTCGCAAAATCCGCAGGCGAATGGACGACTCATGCGGGCCAAAAATAAACAGGATGTAATGAAACGCCGCAAACCCAAAAACCGTCAAGGTAAGACCATAAACAAGCACGCTGTTTAAAGCAGAAATCAATAGTCCCGACTTCGCTAATGACTGCATTCCGAAATAAAAAGCGACTAACGAAAATATTCCGGAAATAACAAAAATTAATTTTAGCCAAGGGAAAACCTGACCGGGACGAATACAACGATAGGTCCCCAAATGCAAGATGACAAAAGCAATCAGTCCCACCCCCGCGCACCCAACAATTAGGCCATCAATATTCATAGAATAGTTCGCTAAAATTTTTCATTTTTGAGAAAAGGCTCAATAAATTCCCTTTGATTTTCCGCCATCAACAACTAAATTGGCACCCGTAATGTATCGTCCGGCGGGTGAACACAAAAAACTGATGATTTCCCCAACCTCTTCAGGAAGACCAAAACGCTTTAGCGGGATGCCCGCGATCACGCGTTTTTCTTCTGACTCTCTAACCACTTTAAGAGGAACTCCTTCTTGATGCGCCTTCGACAATAAATACTCGTGCCAGCCTTCCGTATCGATATTACCGGGCGTGATGGCATTCACGGTAATATGATCTTGAGCGAGATATCCAGCTAAATACTTCGACAAATTGAGCAAGGCCATCTTCATCGTCGAATAATGTGGATTAAAACTCCCTGGTTGAAGTGCGGTTAAAGAAGCCAAATTAATAATCCGCCCCTCGCCGATTTTGCGCATGTTGACTATGACTAATTTGGTCATTCTAACGGCCGTCAAGAAATTCAGATCAAATGACTCTCGCCAATCCTTATCCGCCAAATCCATAAACTGACCCGTCCGCTGAAGCCCCCCGCAATTATTGACCAGCACATCAATCCGCCCCCATCGCCGCAAAACACTAGACACTAACTTGCGGCAGCCGGCCTCGCTCCTTAAATCCGCCGCCACATAGCAACACCTCCCAGCATCAAGTTTTAATTTTTGCAAAGACTTCAATTTAGCCGAGGATTTTCCGGTGAATACGACTTTCGCTCCCTGGCGGTAAAATTCCAAGGCGGTCGCTTTCCCGATACCTTGGGTGGATCCGGTAATCAAAACAACTTTATGATGCATGACGTTTCTCCCTAGCCGTCGTTTCCATGAATCTTTTCACCAGATGAGATTGTTCTTGAATGGACAGGCCTCCATCCACGCAAATAGTTTGGCCACTGATAAAAGCCGAGGCTGAAGACAACAAAAATAGGAGCGGACCGACAACGTCCTCATTATGCCCCACGCGACCGAGGGGGTGAACCCCCTGCGCCCATCGCCGATACGCGGCATTCTGGGCGGAGTAAAATTTACCTTTATGCTCATCTTTAACAATAAATCCCAGCTGCAAACTATTAACCCGAATTTGCTTCCCCCCCAGTTCAACGGCAAGATAACGGCACATGGATTCCAACGCGGACTTAGACATGTTATAAGAAAGACTTTCTGAACCCGAAAATTGCGCGCAAACAGAGGAGAGAAAAACTAAACTCGCTTCTCTTTCAAATCTCTGCCGCTTCCATAAGTAATGCACGACCTCCATCGCTGCAAAAACACTTAAACGAAAATCTTCTTCCCAGGACGATCCATCTAAATCCGCAAATGAATACCTTTGCCGGCCACGCGTAAAATACACTAAGCCATCAATCTTCTTTTTTGAAAACCAAACATCCAACTGTTTGAGAAGCGCGTCTATTGCTCTAAAATCAACAACTGCCGCAGCGCAAGACGTTTTCTGAGCTAATGATTTTCTTAACGTATTGACGGCAGAATTATGATCCAAAAGAAAAAGCTGGGCCCCGGCTTGCGCCAATGATTTAGCCAAAGAATGCCCGTACCCACTGGCCGCCCCTAAAATCAAAATCTTCTTATTTTTAAAGTCTGATTGCGCCATCGCACACCTCTAACTGCTAATGATCTCCCGAAATAATTTGGCCACCGGGGCACGCATGAGAATACGGCCCAGTCCCTCGACATTTTTCCCATATTGGCTTACGTAAGAAGCAATTTTGGCCTGCTGCTCAACGCTGTGTTGCACGGCAACAGAAATTCCTTCAGCAACAAAACACTGCCGCGGATCAATAATAAAACTCTGTTCCGCCAAACGCGTAAAATCAAAATGGACTACCATCTTCCCGAATGATGAGTTAAGCTCCAAGAAATCCTTCTTTCTTAGAAAATTTAGCCGCTCTAAATTATGCAAGTACAGGCTAATTTTCTCATCCAACGCTTGTTTATTTTGCAGATACGATGAGAACTCGGCGAAGACTAATTGATTGATCAAAGCAAAATAACGAAAGAACGCCAACGCCTTTCCTTTGACCATTTCGTTTGTTCCGCCGCTATCTTGCAAGAGCGGCTGAATGCGCTGTGCCGCCTGAGCTTCTAATTCAGCCAACGATGTCCATCCCCCTTTGGCCATATCATTCTTAAATGTGCTATAGAGTTCACCTAATGGAGAATTAGGCACAGCAGACTTTTGATAAAAAGAATAAATAAAATCAAACCAAGAAATACCTAAAAATCGGCATAATCCAGACAACTCAATAAACATTTGTGTGTTATGCATGTACTCCACGGTAAAATCTAATTCGCGACATTTAATATACTCTTCGGCAGACAGGGTATTACTGGCAACCACGATCTCTTCACTCTCCACCGAAACGATCTCTTCCTCAAAAACCCGATAGATACCGAAACTGCGCGGGTTAATACGAAATCTTGTCTGCAACCCGTACTGCTGACGACTTTGCGGCGTATTCATTTCTGTCTGTGGCAATAAAATCAATTGATACATGCGTACGGTATCTAACGCCGAATCAACAGCGTCCTTGAGGCTTTGTACATGCGTTGCCACGGTGTCCCCGGGTAGGCAAAGGATCAACTCTGTGTAAGAGCTCGCCCCAGCCTGCTTGGCCTTCAGCACCATTTCATTTAACGCATCGACCGAAATATTTTGACGATTAATGTTTTTTAGAACCTGTTGATCTGTACTCTGCAAAGAAGCCGTGAGACTTAGCGCGCCATCTAAAATGGAAGCGACTTCTAATATTCTTTCTTTCTTATTTTTTCCGGTCGACACGATAATCCGCTTAGGCCACCCATGTTCTTGCTGCAGATGATGAATAATTCTGGCTTTATCGATATCTTCGTTATACATGCCGAAATTAGCGTCAGTAATTAATAAATCCTGAACTCCTTTTCTTCGTTGCGCAATATATTCCAATTCCTCTTTTAAATCATAGCGTTGCGAAACTTTGTTGTAATAAATGTTCCCCTCCGTACAAAAAGTACACGTAAAAGGACAACCCCGAGTCGTATGAATCATCGGAATCAAAACCCCGTCAAAAAATTTATCCATATACCCTTTGAGATACGGGGATCCTAACTCTTGCAGATCCTTGACTCTAGGAAGAATATCACCGGACTGGAAACCCAAACGATTAAAGTAATGTGCGTTAGGAATCATCTCACCGGAATCTTTCAATTGATTTACTTTAAAATCATGGCGCTCCAAAAGCTCCAGTAAACGAACAAAAGCTTCTTCCCCTTCCTTGACAATATAAAAATCCCAAGCGGGAAAACGGCGCCAGAAATCAGCCGTTTCCAAAGCAGTCAACCCATAATTGGGTCCGCCAGCCAAAACAATAGTTTCCGGGAAGGCCTTCTTGATGCGAGAAGCGAATTGGTAGGATAAATGACAATTCCAGGAATAATTCGAAAATCCCACTAAGGCAGGAACCTTTTTGTTCAAAGCGGCGTTCAGATCTTCAGGATATTTAAATAGTTCAATCGCATATTGGCCCTTCAGTTGCTTATCAACGTAGGACGCCAGCAATCCAATCGCCAACGGAAAAACATTGGAGGCGACACTTTGCCCCGTATGCGTTAGGTCGGCCAAATAAATCAGTCTCTTTAAAGACATCGTTTAACCACCCCTAGGTTGACCGCACAACTGCTCGTAAACTCTTAATACCCTGGCCATTGATTTCCCCTTAGGCAACAAACGATACCCTTGGGCATCAGCCGCAATAAACCCTGTAGCGACCAAATCATGAATGCGCGGCTGAATAATCTCTTCATCTTTCATCATGGCATTAAGTTGCAAGAACGAGCTCGGTCCTTTGTCTCGCAAAAAAACAATGATCCTTTTGCTGGGACTTTCCACTTTTGTCGAGAAATAAAAAACAGCGTAGGTAGGCAACAAGAGAATGTAAAGCAGGCTCGCCGTCATCGGAAGCCATCCAGCCGTATCCAGCCTAGTTTCTCCCCCGAGCCAGAAATAGGCAAAAACACCTCCCATCGCTAACAACATCGAAATCAAAAAATACGCTAAAACATGTAGATCTTTTGAGGGGAAACAACGGCACCACACCAAGTGGATGATGACCGATACAACAAATAACCCCATAGCTAATAAAATTTCAAACATGAAGTGCTTTCTTATATCTCGCAGAAAAATGTATCTCCGCAAAGAGCACTCGCAGGGTGGAAAGAACCGCCCACACACTTTTCAA
>CAYXGG010000032.1:0-17152 GCA_964464475.1 uncultured Planctomycetales bacterium
AGATTTTCTGTTGACCCTCTAGAGGGGCCCCCGTATAATGTCGCTAACTATTAATCTATAAATACTTATATAAATATTTATGAAGTTATTAATTGTTGGGCCTGGGGCGTTAGGTTGTTTACTGGCGGGATTACTCTCGAAGAAAAGTGACATTACGCTCCTTGACCACGACCCCAAACGTGCGCAACAACTAAAGAATCAAGGTTTAAGCGCTACCGGTGTCTCAGGAAAATGGTCGGCCAAAGTCGCGGTGATCACCAAAGCCGCGGAGGCCGGAGACGTCGATTTGATTCTGCTTACCGTTAAAGCCCACGCCACTAAAGACGCACTTCTTAGTCTTAAAGATTTATTGAAAAAGAATATTCCGCTGTTGACCCTACAAAATGGATTAGGTCATACTGAAATTATTAAAGAATTTATGGATGAGAAAAACGTGTTGATTGGAGCGACTCATCAGGGAGTCACCTTGGTGGGAGATGGTCAAATTCAGCACACCGGAACTGGGGAAACATTGTTAGGGAATTGGGAAGGATTTGTTCCGGCGGTGGCGCGGCAGACTCGGGAACTGTTTAATGAATGCGGTCTGGAGACCAAGATTTCGCGGAATATTAAAGGGGTGCTTTGGTCTAAATTGATCGTCAATTGTGGTATCAACGCCGTCTCGGCCATCGCTCGTTTAAAGAACGGAGAGCTGATGGGCAATGAATTTAGCGCCGAGATTATCCGAGGCGCGGTCGCCGAAGCCGCTAAAGTTGCCAAGCGCGGTCGTGTTCAGCTCGTGTATGATGATCCCCTCGCCAAAGTAGAAGCGGTCTGTGAATCAACCGCGGCTAATTTATCGTCCATGCTTCAGGATGTTTTAGCGCGTAAAAAGACCGAAATCGATTTTCTTAACGGCGTGATCGTGCGCCAGGGTCGCAGTTATGGAATCCCCACTCCGGTCAATCAGTTATTAGTCCATTTAATCAAGGCCATGGAAAGCACGTATGCTTTGGCCGTGAGTCAAAAGTAGCCTTCTATGCGTTTAGTGATTCAGCGGGTGACCCAAGCTTCCGTGACCGTGTCCGGTGAGATCGTCGGGCAAATTGGTCGAGGGATGATGATTCTGCTCGGTGTCGCCAAAGAGGACACCGTTGCCGATGTGGTTTTCTTGGTTCAGAAAGTTGCTGACTTGCGGATTTTTGACGACGCGGCAGGCAAAATGAATTTGTCTATTCGCGAATCGGGCGGTGAATTTTTAGTCGTTTCGCAGTTTACGCTATTGGGCGATTGCGCAAAGGGTCGTCGCCCTTCTTTTGACGCGGCGGCGGATCCGCAAAAAGGAGAGGCGCTTTATAACGAATTTGTCAACCAATTGCGAGCGTCAGGCCATTCCGTGGCCACGGGGCGTTTTCGGGCGATGATGGATGTAGCTTTAGTCAATGATGGACCGGTGACGTTGGTTTTGGAAAGTAAAAATTAAGTCGGTCACAAGTCACATGACACAAGACACAAGGAAAGTTTTGGAAAATGAAAATTGGACCTTAGTTTTTTGTGACGTGTGTCTGGTGACTTGTGACCTGAGTGCGTTTAGATGAAGATCATCGACACTCACGCTCATTTGGATCATATCGAAAATGTAGACGATGCGCTGGTGCAGGCGGCGGCGATGCAGGTCTCCGATGTGGTGGCTGTAGGGGTTGATTTAAAAGCGAACCAATTAAATTTAGCGATTCAACAACGAACCGCCGCTCCCCGCATTCATGTCGCTTTAGGTATTCATCCAGGGAACATTATTCCGGAGGAAGTGGACGCGACGTTGCAGTTTATCCGCGAGCATATTCACCAAGCGATTGCGATAGGAGAGACGGGACTGGATTATTGGTATAAGTGGGTGCGTAAGGACGAAGCTAAAAAAGCAGAACAGCGAATGGTGTTTGAACGTCAGTTAGCAATCGCGAAGGAATTTGCTTTGCCGATCGTGATTCATAGTCGCGGGGCTTGGAAGGATTGTTTGGCCATGACCAAAGCGGCGGGGATAAAAAAAGCTTTATTTCATTGGTATAGTGGCCCCGTCGATATTTTGCGGGAAGTCATTGCAGCGGGATATTATGTCTCAGCGGGCCCTAGCCTGGCCTATAGTCCCCAGTCTCGCGAGGCTATCGCTCAGGCGCCGATTGAACGTACGTTAATGGAAACCGACAGTCCGGTTTTTTTTCAGGAACCTGATGGCGAAGGATTTAAAGCCACGCCCAAAGATGTTTGGCGTAGTCTTGAAGCTTATACGCGGTTAATGAATATGACGGCAGAGCAGGCTTTGCCGGTTCTTAATCAGAATGCCAAAGATTTTTTTACTATTCATCAGAATGGATCGTGAATCATGCGGTGGCCCTTGAAATTGATAGCGTTACTTTTTGGCCTGCTCGTGCTGTCTCCGGGGGTGAGTTGGGCCTGCGAATGTGAAGGCGACACGCTTTCGCCTAAAGATAAATATAAGATTTCCAGCGCGGTGTTTGTGGGCAAAGTGCGTAGCATCCAGTCTTTGTCGGGTGAATCGCTGGTTGAATTTTGGGTTTTTAAGAAAATAAAAGGGGATCTCGGGATGCGGGTCAAGGTGTCCGTGCCTCTAGCCGGCAGTAAAGAGGCGGAGTGTGGATTGGTATTGCATAAAAATGAAAAATATTTGATTTACGCTTATGGCGTCGCGGAGAGCCGCAAGGACATTTATCAGGCTGACGGCTGCGCGAATATCAAACAGTTCCGCTGCGCGAGCACGGATTTGAAATATTTTGAGCGTAACGCGTTACTGGTAGACAAACAGTTGGAAGGTATTAAGTAATTCAATCCCTCGGTTTGTGCCACGGCCCTGTCCGACAGGCAGGCTTGGCAGAGTGGGCACAATGGCTCGGGATGGAACCCTTCAAGCAAAGGAGCGCAAGGCAAAATCCAGAAGGGAAAAACAATGTACCACGGGCATGCCCGTGGGGTTCCATATCAATAGGAGAATGGCATGAAAAAAGTTTCGGTATTGGCGCTGGTTGTTGTCTTAGTTTTGTTAGCGGGCGGATTATATTTCTGGAAGCAACAGTCGGTTTCGTTCACACCAGCTGATTTGCTACCAGAAAAAGCGCTCTTTTATTATCAGGCCAAAAATGTGGCCAAGAATTTGGAAGAATTTAGGACTTCTACTTTTTGGCAGCGTATGACGCAAGTTGATCTCGGTCGGCTTTCGGCTCAGTTTGGGGTTCCGGCAATGTTCAGTTCTATGGCCGTCTCGAGCCTCGATCAAGTGGCGAAAGCCGTCAATAGTGATGAGTTTAAGAAATTTTTTGGCGATGAAGTCGCGATCGCACTGTACCCCATCGATATCAATTGGGCGAATCCCGCCAGTTATAAAGAGGCCCTGCATAGTTTTGCAATAATTACGAAAGTCAGCGGGGATGTCAAAGCAGCCCAGGCTGTGTCTGAATTGGCACTGAAATTCAAAAAGAACCCGCAGATTGAAGAAAAGTTATATCAGAAACATAAGTTGTTCGTGATTGATGTTCCTGAATTAGGCAGTAATTTGACGTATACATTGATCAAAGATTGGGTCATCATTGGTATCAGTGAGCGCGCCGCTCAACAAGCGATCGACGTTTATAAGAAGAATCTTCCCGCACTAAGCCAAGACGCTACGTTTGTTCGGTCACGATCGCATGTCTTGCTGGATGCGGAACAATTAGGTTATGGAGACTTTGCTTGGATCATTGATAAAATAAAATCGCAGCTCGAAAAAATGGTTTCCTCGCAACCGAAAGAAATGCAGGCCGTCTATCAACAGCAAATGAAACGCAGTTTTGATAATTTTTCCGGTTATGAATTGTTTGTTTTTTCTTCGGGCGGTAAAAAACCAGTGTCAACCCATAAGTCAGTTTGGCTTTTTAATAAGGACAAGATGGACGCGTCCATTCGCCCTTTGTTTGAATGCGCGCCCAAAGCTAACGCCTCGCTTAAGTTTATCCCAGCGGATGTTTTGGCTTATCAATGGTCGTCCTGCGTTAACGCGCCTTATTATTGGCAGAGTGTTAAAGAGGAACTTAAACTGGCCGCCGAAGAGCCGCAATTTGAGGGAACGCCCGCCAAGCCTGAAGAAGTGGTCTCAGAAATTGAAAAATCGCTAAATTTAAGCGTTGATAAGGATATCATCCCCGCCATCGGTGATGAGATGGGTGGCTTTTTACAATCGTTAGATACGAGCGGAAATTATCCGATTCCGCAAATCACTTTGTTTGTCAAAGTGGGAGATAAGGGGGCCATGGATCGGGTTCTGGCTAGTCTTCTTAGTCAGCCGTACATGGTGGTTCAAAATGAAGACTACGCGAAACATACGATTAAGTACATGTCTTTGCCAGTGGGTTTTAAGTTGGAACCGGCTTTTACTTTTGTTGGTGACTATTTGGTGTTGTCCATCAATCGAGACATGATTAAGCAGGTTATTGATATTTCAGGAAATCCCGCTTTGGGGTTGGCTCAGGCAGCAGCTTTCAAAGCCGTGGATCAGGGATTGTCCGCAGAGAACAACAGTGTATTCTTTATGCGCATGGATGCGGTCATGTCCAAATTACGAGATCTTTCGGAGTGGGGTTTGCAGTTCTCGAAGAATCAGGCTGCCCAGCAGAGCGCTTTTGTCGATGGGAGCCAGCGTCGGTTGGACGATGTTAAGAAGTCTATTGAAGCCAAACGTGGTGAACTCTCGCAGTTACAGACCAAAGCCGATGAACTGGATCGTAAAATTGCGGAAACCGCGGCCCAGGCGTTAGACGTAAGCGCGCTTGAAACCCAAAAAGCAGATTTAGCGATACAAGTCAAAGCGAAGAATCAAGCCATCGAATTAGCCAAAGAGCAGCAGTCAGAATTAGAAGAAACCTTATCGTCCTTTGCTGAGACGCCACCACAGGATCCGAAACAAATGCAAGGCGTGATGCAAGAGGGAGTTTATCCAGTTTTGAAGGCCTTCGAGGCGATCAAATCTATCGGTTCGAAAATGCGTTTTGTGAATGGGCAGGAACTGGAGACCAACGTCATTGTTGAGGCTCCTTGATTTTTATGGCCGGAAAATTGATTAAACAGAAAATAAAATTCACGGTGCCTCCGGGTACGGTTTTTGAATTATTGATGTCTGCAAAATTGCACGCGGCGTTCACCGGGGCTGGAGCGAAGATTGACGCGCGAGTCGGGGGAAGATTCAGCACGTATGATCATTACATTGAAGGTCAAATCGTTGAGTTGGATGCCGGTAAGAAAATTATACAAACTTGGCGCGCTCGGGACTGGCCGGACGGGCACTATTCTCAGGCCACTTTTTTATTTAAGAAAATCGCTTCCGGAACGGAATTAACTTTTACACAGACGGGTGTTCCCGCTGAGCAGGTAGATGCCATTCGGGAGGGATGGAAGGATTTTTATTGGGGACGCATGCAGGAGTTTATTCGGCAGAATTCTTTAGAGAAAAAGATTACTAAATCATCAACCCTAAAAAAGAAATAAGCCTTGTCATAGGCTTGGGTCAAGGCGATACCCATGACTAACCAGCGTTACCAACGAGGACTCAAAACCCTAGCTGCCATTAATGGCCAGTCCGGCCAGCGCATTATGCGGATGTTGGAAAATATTTGTCCGGATATGGCGAAATTTATTATTGAATTTCCTTACGGAGATATTTATTCCCGGAAGGTGTTGTCATTACGTACTCGGGAATTATTGACGATCGCGTCGCTCACGACGTTAGGTCACTCGCCCGCGCAGCTCAAAGCGCATATCGCCAACGCACTCAACGCGGGTTGCACTCAGGCCGAAATCAAGGAAGTCATTTTGCAGATGTGCGTCTACGCGGGATTTCCCGCGGCGTTAAATGGATTGTTTGTGGCCCAGGAAGTTTTTAGTGAGAAGCAGCTTCCTCGACCGCATTCAGCAAAAAAGAATGCTAAGAAAAAGTATCCCCGGTCGGTTCGCCAAGGAGGTTCATAATGTCTACTGTCAAGCTTAGACCGTTTACGCTTTTTTCCATCGTCATTTTATTGGTGGTTGCGTTTTTGGGGTACCAGATCTATCAAATTTATGCCCAGTACTTATTAGAAAAAGAAATTTTAAAAAAGATCATTTCTAGACTGGAAGGTGATCGTCGTGGGGCGGAAGCGATGGTCGTAGACAGTTTCTTGGATCAGAATACAGGTAAGCAGTTAACGACGGTTAAATTTTTGGAGTTTGACGGTCAGGGCAAGGCTTTAGCGCCGAAGCATTTTACCTTCTCGGGAAATTTGCTGCAGATTCAATCGTTGGTTGTCAGGTTTGATGACAAATTTATCCGTAATGGTGATGCATTGCGCGGTAAAAGCGCCGCTTTATTTTGGAAGATTTTTTATCTGGATGGCAAGAATACGGAAGAATTTGAGCTCAATAAATTTAATGAAATCCCGGAAGGCTACCGCATTGATGGGCCGGTATCGCCGTTTGAACGGCAATTCTGGCATAGTTTCTGGAAACTGGCGCTAGATCCAGCCTATGCCAAGAAAATGGGGGTCAAAAACGCACAGGTCGAAGCCCCAGGCACGCGGTTTGTTCCAGGGATGGTTTACACGTTGAAGATTGAGAATGACGGTGGGTTGCGCATAGACGCCGCACCGATTCCGGAAGTCTTAAAGGGAGAAATGATTAAGTAGATACGGTTAGGAGACTTATGCTGCGAGCGTGGCTCATCTATAAAAAAGAAATTGTGTTAACCGTCGTCATTTGTGCGATTGTTTTTATTTTTTATCACCAATATGTTTTAGATTTGAAGAATAAACAGATCAACGTTCGGGACGAGAAAATCGTTACTTTAGAAAAACGCCTGGCGGATTACCAGCAATACCGCGAGGTTGAGCAAACGCTCAAAAAATTAGAATCCACGGTCAATGATCGGTTGAGCTTTTTTGAGCGGAAATTGTTGCCTTTATTTGTCGCGTGGGACATTGATCCTTTGACCGGCTATTCCACGACCGGAGGTTTCCAAACCCCTAGTAAAATAACCGGTAAACTGACCGAGGCCTGGAGTCATGTCAATAATCAACAATATGATCTGGCGCTAAAACGGGCAGAGGAGATTGAGAGCATCGTCCCGGGGTTTGCCGGAGCTTTGATGTTGCGTTTTCGGGTGGCCAAAGAACAAGGCAAATTGGATGAGGCCATGAAATACGCGGCGGAAATGGTAAAACAGTTACCTCCCGAAAAACAGGTGCGGGATGTTTTTATTTTTCAGATGACTCAGCATACTTTGTTGGGCCACAAAAAAGAGGCCGAGGAATATGGTTTAAAAGCGCTGGTGTTTTGGCCAGACGATGAGTTATTACGCCAATTTTTTTCTCAGAATTTCGGTTATTTGCCTAAAGAAGCTCAAGAAAAACAAAAAGAATTAGAAGTTTTGCGGGCTAAACAAAAGCAAGTGAATGTGCACATGCAAGTTCCCAACGGGGTTGTTCCCTAAATTGGAGATAGTGTTTCAAACTCAAAAATGAGAAAGGACTAACATGAACAAAGTGGGGTTATCAATTTTAGCGGTATTGAGTCTGCTGGTCGGTTCTGTCGCGCTGGTGAGCGCAGATCAGGAAAATGAGCTGCTTTTGGATAGCTTTGAAGGCGCGCTGACTAAGGAAACCGTGGATTTTGGTGCGCATGCTGAATCCGTTCTGACCGCGCAAGCTTCAAAAGCGGAGAAGAGCTGCGGTGAGCAGTCTTTGAAAATCAGCTATCAGTTAAACGCGGGGGGATATATGTTTTGCGCCCGTGGGCATGGCTTGGATGTTGCCGGCGCATTATGGGAGGGACCTCAACCGGATAAAATTCAATGGAGTGATTTTGTCGGTATTAAGTTTATGTTGAATAATGCTACGAGTACAGGAACGGCCGCTCAACCGGCGGCGGACCCCACGCAAATAGCGTTTGATGTCAAAGACGCGGGTGGAGAAATGTGGCGATATGCGGTCACTAGCGACCGTAAAGGTTGGGTCGAGGTTGCGGTCCCCCTGACCCAGTTTAAGGTTCGGGATGATTGGCAGCCGGCTACTGCCGATGGAAACCGCCAATTAGATTTTCCGTTGCAAAGTTTCCAATGGGAACCCAAATCGATGGGGGAGGGGACATTATTCGTGGATTGCGTGAAGTTGTACAAAAACTGATTCCAGATTGCTAGTTAAATCAAGGAGGCAATGATGAGAATGGTAAAGTTGATGCTCTTATTAGTTAGCTGTCTTTCGGTGGCTAGTTCTGTTTACGCTCAAGGATGGTTCGGTTCTTCCAAAAAAGACAAAGTAGAAAAAAGTGTGCTGGCTGCGCCGGTCATTTCCGTAACGCCAACAGATGCCCCATCGAGTTCGTCGGTGAGTTCAAAGCCGGTTTCCGCTTCAAATGGAATTCCCTCAACACTAGATGAATGTTTCCCGCCGTTACAGTTGCAAATGGCGGAGAATTTGGAAGCGTTTAAGAAAGCTGACCATTCGAATTTGGAGAGTTATAAAGCGGGATATGGAGAATGGATCAAGTTTACGTGGATAACGCCTAGCGGGTCTTCTCTCCGAGAATATTTTAATGGGCAAGGTGTATTTAATCCGACTGAGATTGCGGAGGTGATCATTCTTTCGTTTCATGCGTGGCTTAACGGGAAACCCGTTAATTTAAAACAAGAACTTAGTTTAATCAGAGGGACGAAAGTTGAACCAGCTCCTGAAGCCCCCATTATTGAGGAAAAAGAATCGGCTATGTTCGAAGATGTTAAAGACGCGGTTGTTAGCGACGTTGTTGAAGGGGATACTTTAGAAGATAGTGTGAAGAGCGATGATTCTTTTGAGGAATGGTTGACGAGTGGTCAAGTGAACGCGGAAATAAAGTAACTGAATAATCCGGATTTTCTATGCAAAAAATAAAGCATTTTATTTTTACTACCGTCCTGGGTGGTTTGACGGTTATCTTACCCATTGCGCTTTTGGTGGTGGTTTTTAACTGGGTTTTTGTTTTTGTGACGGGGTTGATAAGTCCGTTGACCAACCTCATCTTAAAGAACTTTGGGTGGCCGAAAGTAGTCGCGGATGTGCTGGTGTTGACGTTGATCATTATCACTAGTTTTTTTGTGGGTATTTTGATTAGAACAAGTACCGGGCGATTGTTGTTTCAGTTCTTGGAAGAGAAATTGCTTAAAGTCGCGCCCGGCTACACCCTGATTAAAGACGCGATCCGACAGCTTTTGAGCGGAGAGAAAGGCGCTTTTTCCGCTGCGGCTTTGGTTCGGTTGTCAGACTCCCCGGTGACTACGACGGCCTTGATTTCTGATAGTCATCCTGACGGCAGTTTTACGGTTTTTGTGCCGATTGGTCCAACGCCGACTTCCGGATTGATTTATCATTTGCCCGCCACGCATGTTCAACTATTGGACATCTCTGTTGAGGAAGCGATGCGGACGATCATCACTTGCGGGGCTGGGTCAACGAAGCTCGTTGAGGCGTATCAGAAGAAAAGAGGTACTTCTCCGCATGATAAATGAAAAAACTAGCGGGTTTAAAGCTCATATTCTGATTTCTTTTAAAGATTTTTGGTCTTGGTTTGAATTGCTTCCCGTTAGCGTTGCCCAATGGGCTTTAATTTTTGGAATATTTTTAAGATTTAAGCTTTATTTCAAAAATGAATCGTTACTGGTGGATGAGTCTTGGGTTGCCATTGAGGCTACCAGTCGCCACATAGGGCAGATTTTGCAGAACGACAATATTTTTGTTGTTTCCTCTAGGCCGCCGGCATTATTTCTGGCCCTGTTAAATATTTCCACTCAGCTATTTGGCAATAATGAAATGGCCTTGCGGTTAGTGCCTTTTTTATTTGGGATAGGTTCGTTGTTCTTGTTTTATCGGCTAGCGCGACAGTTTCTTACGCCAGCGTTATGGGGGGGAGCAGTTTGGCTGTTTAGCATATGCGAGCCGCTTTTGTATTACGCGGTATCCGTGCGGCGTTACTCGTCGAGCCTATTTGTAGCATTATTGCTTTGGTTCATGGCTGGCTGGGTATTTGTCGATTTTAAAAGAAAATGGCGAATATTTTGGTTTGGGCTGGTAGCTGCGATGCTCCTGTGGATGGCCAATGCCTCGGTGTATGTGGTTAGCGCGGTGCTTTTGACCGTGACCATTCGCATGTTCTTTGAAAGAAAATGGGAGCTTTTAGTTCCGCTCTCTTTGGCGCTGGCGATGGTCGTTGGAAGTTTTGGCGCCATTTATTCAATTTTTTTAAAAGACGTATTGAATAATCCACAGCTTAAAGGAAACTGGGAAGCTTTTTTCTGGACGGGAAAACCATTTACCCTTGAAGCCTTAGGATGGTTTGGGAAAGTTTTCTTAGATAGCCTAGCGAATCCTGCTGGAATCGGGTTTCCTGCCATTATGGTGATCCTGATGGTTGTCGGGATTGTTGGACTTTTTAAGAAAAGTCCCTGGATGACAGGATGCTATGTGTTACCGATTATTTTGGTCATGGCTGCGACGCTGGCAGGTAAGTATCCTTTTCAAGGTCGGGTCATTATCTTTTTGGTTCCAGCGTATTATTTGTTGATTTTTGCGGGAGGGGAATTTTTAGGACAGAAGCTGGCTCGTTATCGAAAAGTTTTTTTAGTCCTATTTCTGGCATTAGTTTTGTTTCGCTCAGTCAACGAAATTTGGGTCAATTGGGGATATAGTCGCCCCAAACCGGATAATCGGCCTGTCCTGGAGTTTTTTCGTCAGAATTTTCAACCCGGGGATCAAATTTTCTTGGACACAAATAAAAGGTATTCCTTTTGGTATTATGCTGGGAACTTGGGGTATGGAAAGATTATTGGAACCCATGAATTTCCTTATCGCGATCAGTTGATGAAAGTGGCTAAGGTTGGGGTTTTCTCAACCGGAAGCATGAATTTCTTTGGTAAAGACGTGATGGGTTTGATTTTTGAACAGCATTTGTTTGATCAGCGTGGTTATTTTCAGGACGCGGTGGTCTTAAAAGGGGAAATCGTGACCCCCGTGGTTAGCGACGCACAAGCTGGTTGTTTTTATTCAGGTCGGGCCTGGTTGTTCTTGCCAAATCCGGAGGCTCCCGCGGAGAAAAAAACGTTACAAATTATTAAGTCGACTTTTGATCAATGCGGAAAACGTGTTATGGGTATTGATTACCATAAGGCATCAATGTATCTGTATGATCGTACGGTTGCTACCGAGAAATGATTTTTTGTTGAGGTCCAAAGGTCGTTTTTTGTAAATGAGTGCTAAAAATATAAAGGAGATTTGTCATGTTGAGTTTGTATGAAATTACAGAGGCGGGTGTGGTCAACATACCCGATAGCTTTCGAACCCCTAGCGTTGAGACTTTGATTAATGAAGTCAAAGCGCATTACCAGCGAGATGGGTTTACGCGGCCGTGGATTTGTTTTTTGGTTTTTGAAGATAGGCAATGTGTGGGGATCTGCGGTTTTAAGGCGCCGCCTAAAGACGGCAAAGTACAATTAATTTATTCAACGTTGCCTGCCAAGACCGACGCTGCGCCTTTTTTAGTGCGCAAGCTCATTGAAATTACCGAGTATCGGGATCGCAACGCGGTGATGATTTTGCGGACACCCAAGAATGAGAATCCCGAAACGCACTTTTTAAAAGGTTTAGGTTTTACGCCGGAATTAGTGGAAGACAATGGAATTCAAGTCTACGAATGGCAGAAAGCCTGGCGAGGTAAGCGAAGTGCATTGGTGACTTCACGTGTTAACGGTTGATGGCGGCGCTTAGCCGGTGGTCAAAAAAAGGAAGTTTATGGCGATTTTTCTGGAAGTGCTCGGGTGGTGTGGAACAAGCTTGTTTGTGGCCGCGTATTGGTTAGTTACGATTCGAAAGCTAGATGTTTCCAGTCGAGCGTATCAATTGATGAATTTCATTGGTTCTTTGGGAGTTGGCGCTCACGTGTTTTATCAGAAAGCCTGGCCGGCGTTTACTCTGGAAGTGGTGTGGGGTGGTATCGCGGTATGGGGGCTGATTATGAATAGGAAGAGACGTTCCTCTGCCCATATTTCAGTCTGATAAGAAGTTTACAACGGATAACCATGAAAAATAA
Source organism: uncultured Planctomycetales bacterium (assembly GCA_964464475.1). Taxonomy (GTDB): domain Bacteria; phylum Omnitrophota; class Gorgyraeia; order Zapsychrales; family JAHFFX01; genus CAYXGG01. The sequence goes on from CAYXGG010000032.1 coordinate 12,106, forward strand.
AGCTATCGTCGATTTACTCAATCGTTTCGGCGCGTTGTTGGAAATAAAAGAGGACAATTTTTTTAAAGTCCGCGCCTATTATAAAGCCGCGGAGACGATTGACGCTCTTGGCGAGGACATTGAAGAGATTGAACGCGAGAATCGTTTGACGGATATTCCCGGGATTGGCGCGACCCTCGCCGATAAAATCAAAGAATATTTAAAAACCGGCAAAGTCCGAGCGTACGAGGAATTAATCCAAGAAGTCCCGGAATCGTTGCTAGAGTTAGTGGAAGTCCCTTCGGTTGGTCCCAAAAAAGCGAAGCTTTTTTTTGAAAGGTTGCGCGTCCGCTCGCGTCAAGAGTTGGCGGACGCCTTAGCTCAAGGAAAGCTCGTCGGTCTACCCGGAATCAAAGATAAGACCATTGAGAACATCGCTCATGGGCTTAAGCTGGTGCAGGAGGGGCAGGAGCGTATGAACGTGGGGCTCGCGACGGCGACCGCAGAGCTTTTTATTGAGGATTTGCAGAAACTTAAAGAAGTCAAGGCCATTGCGGTTGCCGGGAGCTTGCGTCGCCAGAAAGAAACCATCCGGGATATTGATATTCTGATTGATTCAGCTAAGCCAGCTAAAGTCATGGATTATTTTGTAAAGCTGCCGGCGGTTAAATCCGTTAACGCGCAAGGGGAAACAAAGTCTTCCATTGTGACGCACGAGAATGTTCAGGTGGATTTGCGCGTGGTGGATCCCGACTGCTGGGGAGCAGCGCTGCTTTATTTTACGGGTTCCAAGAATTTTAACGTTAAAATTCGTCAGTTGGCGATCAAACAGGACATGAAAGTCAGCGAGTACGGTGTTTTTAAAGTATCGGGGGATAAAGAAAAACTTATCGCAGCCAGGACGGAAGAAGAATGTTTAAAAGCCATTGGTTTACCCTATATTCCTCCGGAATTACGCGAGGACATTGGGGAGGCTGAGCTCTTTCCCTCGCAGGGGACGCCTAGGATTCCTCAACTTATTGAACTGACGGATATCAAGGGCGATTTGCATGTGCATTCTCAGTATTCTGACGGGCACAATACTATCGCCGAAATGGCCGCGGCCGCACAGGCTCGGGGGTATGAATATCTAGCGATCTGTGATCACTCCGCTAAACTTAAAATCGCGGGAGGCGTTTCACCTGAAAATCTTAAGAAAAAGAAAAAGGAAATAGACGCGCTTAACCAAAAACTGAGCAATTTCCGGGTCCTTTTTGGTACAGAACTAGAAATCGATACCGACGGCAATTTGGATTATAATGACCGCATTTTAAGCGAATTTGATTTTGTCGTTGCCTCAGTCCATAGTGGCTTTGAACAGTCTAAAGAAAAGATGACTCGCCGGATCATTAACGCTTGTCAGAATAAATACGTGCATGCCATTGGGCATCCGACCGGCCGACACATCGGTAAACGAGAGAGTTATGACCTTGATTTTAAAGAAATTTGCCGCGTAGCTGCGGATACCCGGACGATTTTGGAAATTAATGCCTTCCCGATTCGTCTGGATTTGGATTCGGCGAATATTTATTATGCGCGTTCTCAAGGCGTGCTGTTTACCGTTAACACAGACGCGCATCACGTTGATCATTTGAATGTGATGCGATTTGGCGTTGGACTAGCCCGACGAGGATGGTTAACTAAAGAGCAGGTGGTGAATTGTTTAACATTACATAGTTTAGTGAAGGCTATAAAAAAATCTGGTTTAGGGTCGAGGCTCTAGGGTCAATAATGAAATTTAGTTTTGAAACTCTAGATGTTTGGAATCTTGCTGTCCAGTTTGCTGAGAAAGTATACATTCTTACCAAAAATTTCCCCAATGAGGAAACATACGGGATGATAACCCAGTTGAGAAGAGCGAGTGTCTCTGTCTCATTAAATATTGCAGAAGGTAAAGGAAGATTCTCTCAGAAAGAATATAAGCATTTTCTTTTTGTTGCCAGAGGTTCTCTTTACGAAGTCATAACTCTTTTGAAATTGAATATCAGATATTAATAAAAGATTGTGAGGGAATTCAAAGTAAGTTAAGCGGTCTAATAAATTATTTAAAGGGCGCCGATTAATTTCTTTGCATCCTACACCCTAGAGCCTTTATCTATTTACTTAAATGTTCCCAATTTTATCTAAACAACTTCTTTCCCAATCCCTCAAAAGACTCGATATCTTCGCGCCGCAACTAGCGGCACGCATACAGCCGGGGCAGTATGTGTTAGTCGGGCGAGAGGAAAAGTCTGCTCGTATTGCTTTAACCGTGATTGACTGGGATATCAAGAAGGGAAGCATCGCTGTTCTTTTTGATGAAAAAGATCCCGACTGCGCGCGATTAGTCGATTTGCAAATCAAAGATGAATTGGCGGTCGTCATCGGTCCGTTAGGAGACAGTTTGAAATTTGAGAAAATTGGGACGGTGGTGTGTGTCGCCACGGGCTTGGGCAGCGCCAAACTGCTTCCTGTCGTGCGGGCGTTGAAAAAAGAAGGAAATAAGACTATTTCAATTATGGGGGGGAAGAATCGAAAGAGTATTTTGCTCGAAGAACAGATGCGTTTGGCCGCGACCAAGCATTGGGTAGCGACTGACGACGGATTATATATCAAACGAGGGTATGCGACCGATGTTCTTAAGGACGTTTTGAAAACTGAGAATGTAAATATGGTTTTTCTTTCCGGTAGCGCCAATATGCTTCACGCCGCGGCGGAAATTACGCGGGAGAGAAACATCAAAACCTGGGCAATGCTTCAGCCATTGATATTTGACGGGACGGGACAATGCGGTTCTTGTCGGGTAAGTGTGGGGGGAAAGACGGTTTTGGCTTGCCAGGAAGGACCCTTTTTTGACGCGCACCAGATTGATTATGAGGAATTGCAACATCGTTATCAAGCGTTTGAGGAAAGCGTTTTTAAACAAGGACAAGAAAATAATTCATGGGACAACTCCTTAACAGCCAACCGAGCGACAAAAGAACCCGGAATTTTCAGGAAGTTCATCTGGGGAGCTCGCGCAAAGAAGTCATAGCCGAGGCAACGCGCTGCACTCAGTGCGCCAACGCTCCTTGCGTGTTTGCGTGCCCTTTGGGCATTGATATCCCAGGATTCATTCGGGAACTGCGCGAGCATCAGTGTGATGACGCGCTGTTTCGAATTCAGGAAAAGAATTTTTTGTCTTCCTTATGTGGACGTTTGTGTCCGGCACCTTGCGAAAAAGTCTGCGTTTTGGCTCCTGACGCACCCATTGCGGTGCGTGCGTTGGAACGCTATGCCGCAGATCATGGTCGAGATCGTCGTCGAGTGAGTAGGGCTGCGTTGGATAAAAAGTTAGCAGTCATCGGGGCAGGGCCGTCCGGTATGGCGGCGGCGTTGGAATTTAACAGTTGGGGATTCGCGGTGACTGTTTTTGATGCACAGCCGGTTCCGGGAGGTTTATTGCAAAACGCGTTGCCGGAGTTTCGAATGCCTAAGAAAATTTTGGCTAAGGAAGCGGAAACACTGCGCAAGCTTGGCATCGCGTTCGAACCAAATTTTATTTTTGGTGTCTCCGCGGGGCCTCAGGAATTGTTCCAAGCGGGTTTTAGCGCTATTTTACTCGCTACGGGTCGCGGGGCGGTTGATCCTTTAACCATCCCCGGAGCCAATCTGGGCGGTGTTTATTATGGGCCAGAATTTTTGTTGCGTATTGAGCAGGCACGCCAATCGAAAGAGGGCGTTTCTCATTTTCCTTTGGGACAGCACGTCGCAGTCGTTGGATGCGGCTACGAGGCTTTGGACTGCGCGCGAACGTTGGTTCGATTAAAACGCGAGGTGGTTATGGTTTTTGCTTGTCCTGAGACGGAACTGAGCATTCGTGCCGACGAGATTGCCGATGCCAAATTGGAGGGCGTTCGATTTGAGCCCTTGATCGAAGTCTTGACGTTGACTGGAAACGAACAGCATTTTGTTAGTGGTCTTGAAGCGCGACGGATGGATTTTGCCGATCAATCGGGCGAGGGCAATTGGCAAGTGGTTCCTGTTCCCGGGTCGGAGTTTCAGATAAAAGCGGATACCGTTATTCTGGCAGACAGTTTAGGAACTCAGCGATATTTAGGAAAAAAAGTACCGGGGCTGCATATCAACGCGGATGGAAGTATTTGGACCAATGAATTGATTGGCATGACATCGCTTAAGGGAGTCTTTTCCGTGCCATCTCTGACAAAAGAAAAGTTATCGGTAGCAGAATCCATTGCCGCCGGAAAGAAAGCGGCGCTTCGGGTCAAAGATTACTTGGCTAATTAAAGGAGATTAATATGACGAATGCGACAAAAATGAGTATGGGATGGGGACTTGGCTTGATGATGTTGGCGATATGCGTTTTTCCCGTTAACGCAGATGTGGATGAGAAAGCGTCCCAATATATTTTTCAGTTACTTTCTGATAAAAGTTACCCTGAGGCTGAAGCGCAAGCGAAGCTTTTAGTTCAGCAGCTGGAAGCCATTCACGGAAAAAACCATCCCAAGGTGGCGGAGGCGCTTTATTTGTTGTCGTATGTTTATACGATTGAAGGTAAGAATTTTAGTAGTCCGGAAGTTACGTCGGTTCATCAGCGTTTGATGGAGATCGCGGAAAATTCAACCGATAAAAAAACTCGCGTTTTTAAAATGAATTGGAAATATGGTGATCCTTCTCCGGAGTGGCCGGACGCCAAGCACATTATTTTGTCCTTCGTTAAATATCCTAATCACGTGGTGGGTATTTATTCTAATGACCTGGGAAAATATTTGGAATCGCTTAAGGCGGGAGAGATTGAAGTCAAATTTGAAGTGACCACCGATAAACTTTCTGGCCAAATGATGAGCTATCATGTCGCTGAAATCGGTCGAGCGGAAAGCTGGCAAAGTTATAATTCTTATGGCGGAACGGCAGGAGAGGCTAAGCCGTCTCCTTGGGATGAGCTAAATGACCAATAAACGGATCACGGTTGCACATTTAAAAAAGTTTAAACAGGCTGGTCGTAAAATTACTATGTTGACCGCCTATGATTATCCTACGGCGGCGCTGG
>CAYXGG010000033.1:0-16340 GCA_964464475.1 uncultured Planctomycetales bacterium
TCAACCGGAATAACCCGAATCCCCTCCGCCTCCAGTTTATCCGCCATGGCGTTCATTTCTTTTAACTGCACGCGGCAATGCGGACACCATGTGGCCCAGAAAAAAACCACGGCATTCTTGCCGTCGCGAAACTTGGTCATATTCACTTGTTTACCGCTTGTCGTCGCGAGTGTAAAATCCGGAGCGTTTTTACCAACATGAATATTTTGTACGCCCAGCATCAAATCCGCCGAAGCACGCAGGGCTCCCCACCCCAAAACCAAACACACCACGCCCAGGCCTACCCGCACCAAAAGTTTCTTCATAACATTAATCCTCCTGCTTTCAATAACAATTGCTGCGCTATGATTAATAACACCGCTCCCGCGATCCGCTTAATCCAAATCAACCACCGACCGGATCGAGGCAGGTTCGCGACCAGATTACTAAAAGTGCCAATCAAAATCAACGAAGCCCCCACGCCATAAGAAAAAACAAACAGCAAGCTGGCTCCATAGAAAACATTTTGCTTCGAGGCCACATAAAGCAACAGCGATCCCAGAATCGGCGCCGTGCATGGGCCCACCACCAACCCTGCCGCCATGCCCATGAGCAAAACGGCACCCAGATTGGTAATTTTGATGCGCTGTTGAAAATTAAATCCCAGCATCGGCATCGGGATGACATCGAACATCGCCAGCGCAAACACGATCAGCACGTTCGCCACCACGATATAAATAACGGGATTGTTCTGGTATTGACCAAAAATCTTTCCCGTCAACGCCGCTCCCATCGCCAGCAGGCAATAGGTGATCGCCAACCCCAACACATACACGAGAGAAATCAAAAAGCCTCGCCATTTGGATCCCTGAGTATTTAAGCTACCCAAAATACTCGCCGTAATCGGCATCACCGGGTAAACGCATGGGCTAAAGCTGACCGCTAGTCCCGCGCCAAACGCTTTAACGTAATCTAACGCATTTCCTGATAATGCTTCCACGCTAAGGACTCCTTACGGCTGCGGATTGAGAAGACTGGCATAATTTTGTGGGAGATAATGCTCCACGCCTCGAACAACCCCCTGGCGATCAATAAAATAAAATGTGGGAAATCCCGGAATCACATAGTGGTCATTGATCGTGGCGTCTGCATCCACCAAAACTTCAAAATTAACGGGATGTTGTTTTACGTAAGCTTTAACCACCGCTGGGTTTTCTCCGACATTAACCAATAAAAGCTTGATACCTTGCCGCGCGAACGTCGCGGTCAATTGGTTAAGATCGCCCAGCTGCACGCGGCAATGAGGACACCACGTAGCCCAAAAAAATAGAATAACCGGCTTCCCCTCTCTAAACTGACTCATGGTGAGCGGCTGGCCGTTAAGGTTATTTAATGAAAAATCCGCAGCCGGTTGCCCCAGAGTACTCGCCGGGCTCGTCACTGGTAGCATTCCCGACGCACCCACGGTCAGCGGTAGCCATAATCCCCCGAGCAACAATACAACACCCAACCACCTTAATCGTAAATTAAAATTTCTCATTTTGTCGTCTCTTGTTGAACCCAGGTTAAATACTCAGCGCTGCCGCCCACAACCGGTAGCGCCACAATTTCCGGCGTGCTGTAACTATGCAACTCCTTGACCCGCCGGATAATTTTCTTTAATAACAAACGCCGTGTTTTTACCACCAGCAAGACTTCTCTCGCCTCGTCTATTTTTCCCTGCCAACGAAAATAAGACTGCACCCCCGGAACGAGGTTAACACAGGCCGCCAAACGCTCCATTAATAGCTGGCGAGCGATCTGACGGGCCTGACGAATATCTTTAGCGGTAATCAAAACAACATGAACCATAAAAATCCTTTAGCGAATACCAGCCATTATACTGACGCGCGGCCTAATTGCCAAAAATAAAAATTATTGCTTCACCTTAAGTCGCACCAAATATTGTTCCAGTTCAGCGGCGACTTGCGTCTCACCCACCGCGCGCAACAACGCGATCCTTTCCCGAGCCAGGGCCTCATCAGGCCGTGCCGCATGCAACCGAAGCGTCAACTTTGCGTAATCTCCCGCCCGGGATGCTGACGGAGCCAGTTGCAACAAATGACCGTATTGTGCCAAGGCGTCCTCATCTCGACCGAGTTTGGCGTAAACAAAACCCAGTTGATGCCGATACTTAGGCGAGTCCGGATTAAACGGCAGCGCCTGCTCGCACCACGGGACAGCCTGCTCCCACGCCCGCGCGCCGGAATACGCCAGACATAAATTAATATACGCGTTTTCATACCTTTCGTCCTGACGTAAACATTGTTCAAAAGGCACAATTGCTTCCTGCCATCGTCCTTGCTCCAGCAGCGCGACCCCCCAATTATTGCGGGTACTAATTTTTGCCGACCGGATCACATTGTCTTCCCATAAACGGACTTCATCGCGCCACAAATCATTGCGCTTGAGCGTCAACGATCCCAAAAACAAAACCACCCCTACAAAAAAAGCCCGTCGCGCGACCGGATGACGTAAGACATCGCTTAACAGTACGCTACTACCTAACGCCAATCCCGCCAGCGCCAAATACATCCGATACTCGGCGATCACATGACCAATCGGAATAACACTCGACTCCAACGCGAGCGTTAAGAAAAACCATAGCACCAGAAACGCTACGATTCGCCACCTAGTAAAACAAGCGATGCCGACTCCCACCAGAACTAAGAGCACCACGACCGACCAGCCCACCGCTGGCCACTGCTGCGACGAATGCAGTGGATAATCATAATCAACCACTTGATTCACCGGCCACAGGAACAAACGCAAATAAGTTCTAAGAACCCTTAACTCCGTCAGGAAATATTCCGTCCGCGACAGCTGCGTATTCCCGGCCCGAGAAATATCAATGGCGTAAGCCTGATTCGATTCAGAGGATTCACTGATCTGAGCAATGCGAGCAGTGCCGATAGCTCCCACCGAGGTTTGCGTAAGCGTCAACGGGATGATCAATAGCGTCAACAAAAAAGGAAACAGCACCCTGGCTCGTTGCCATGCCGACTCTCTCTTATTAGAAAAAAAGAAAACTTCACAGGCGAGCAACATCAACGGTAGTGTAATACTAATTTCTTTACAGAACATCGCCACCACCGTTAGCAAAAGCGCACCTCGCAAATAGCGCGGCTTACCTTCACTCCGGCCACGGACATATACATACACCGCCAGCAGATAACAAAAAGCAGCCAGCAAAACATACCGCTGCGTCAAATAATTAACCGGCTCGGTGGCTACGGGATGCACTAAAAAGATCACCGCCGCCAGCCACGCGATCCAGCGACGAGAACGGAGACGATTCGTGGAAATCTGATTAGATCGTTTCAGTAACTGACACGCCAATAAATAAAACGTCAACGCATTGGCAACGTGTAAAAAAAGATTCACCACGCGATAACCAAACACGTTGGTTTGGTGCGCGGCATAATTCAAGGCAAAACTAAACCCCGTCACCACCCGGGTATTAAAAGCCGCCCAAAGCTGTTTTAGGTTGAAAGGTTCGCGTATCGCGGGATTAAACTGCAGCGTAGTCTTGTCATCACAGAAAAAGAAATGGGCGTTCTGAAGGACCTGAAAATACAATCCGACCGCGAGGCCCGCGAAAAGCAGAAAAACCAAAAGCCCATGATACCGCGCGAGGTCGCGACGTAAAGTGTAAGGAATCACCACTGTTAAGAAGCTCCCGGCGCAGGGCCACCGAAGGCCGCCTTTAACCGTTGCCGCCAGTCCGCCAGTTTATCCAACAGCTTTTGAGTCTCCAGTGGATACTGTTGACGAGCTTGCTCCACCTCTTCCATCAACAAATCAATTCCGCTAGGATGATGGACCTCCTGAAATTCTTCAAAAGTCACGAGCGGCGTGGGTTGATGGGTGTTGGCTAATTCCACCAAGGCTTGGAGTGACCGCCAACTTAAAGTATCCAATTTCGAGTCCGAGACGATCGCGCGCAACAGAGACGTATCTTTGGCATCCGGCGATTCCGCGAGCTGTTTTAAAAACGAAGCTCGCAGGCCATAATTACCCGGCGTATTCTTTTCGCGAAAAAACCAATCCAAAATAAATGGCTTCCGGGGCTCACCGCTTAAGCGCCACAACGCGACCGCCAAACTAACGCGCTCTTCTCCTGAATAATCATCGGCAAAACGCTCAAAAGCCTTGAGCAAAATTTGATCCGCCTCCTGAGGCTTTAAGTGAGCCGCCGCAATCGGCCACCACGCGGATAGCAACGGATCCGAAATATGATGCTCCTGATACTGCCGTTCCCACTCTTCGCGCGCCAGCAGCATCTCGGCGTCTTCCGCCTTCAATAATCGCGTCGCGTGCCGCAATACAAAAAGACACATCCGGTGATAATCGTAATTATTAGTCGGTCGAGACTGCAGCGCCGGGTCCGAAGAAAAATTTTCTTTCGACAATAAACGCAATAATTTATCCCGCCCCACCATGCCCAATAAATTCACCAATTCCGTTTCGGTGATCAGCGCGTCCGATCCGGCATCGCCATAAAGAAACAAAAAAATCCAAGGCCTCTCCGTCACCGACATCAGATCAATGTATTTGCGTAATTGTTTAATTTTCTTGATTCGCTCCGAAGGGGTTGGGCTAGTTCCTTGCGATGCTCTCGCCAGTCGCACCTTAAGCCAGCTGGCGGATTGCGAACTTTCACCGTATTGTTGCCAATATTCTTTGAAACCCGGCTGACCCGACCTTCCCTCCGGGCCATAAGCGTATCCCGCTGGCTTTAAATAGAAATCCAGCAATTGCCGCGCAAAATCCCCGACGGTCTGCGAGACAGTAGGCAAAACAGTATCTATGCCAGGAATCATGGCGAAACGCTGCAGAACAGGAAAAGTAGCGGCTGGGTCCTCAAGCAGCGTGGCAAATTCCGGCAAAAAACGGGGATTTTCCTGGTCGAATAAAGCGGTGAGGGCCAGCGTTCGCACTTTAGGGTCTGCATGGGTTAATAATAGTTTTAACTGAGCTGGATCAACAAAATTCATTTCCAAATATTGTTGAAACGCCGCAGCGCCCTGACAGGGCTCCTTACAAAATCTATCTTGAAGCGGGCGATCATACAAAAAATCGGGAGTATTGAAAACTTCAATACTCGCTGCGAAGCGTTCGAAAGTTTCCTGAACCGATGTCGGTTGCGCGCTCGCGTCGAAGCTTAACGCGGACGTCAGCAAGCAGACCAGCCCCCAACGCTTTACCCAAAATAGTCGAGCCAAAATGTTCATTCCGCTTTTAGCATCATTAAGGAAATCATTCTTCCTGCGGCCTCGCCTTCCCGACGATAAGAGAAAAACCTCGGGTCACAGGCCGTGCACCAGCCGCAATCAAAAATTTGGGCCAGTGAAACCCCCAAATCCACCAGTTGCCGCTGATTGACCAAAGGTAGATTGAGAAATAATTTGCCGTCGCGCTCTTCAATCTCTTGGACGAAACGCTCTTTAAACTCAGGCCCGACTTCGTAACAGCAAGGACGGATGGAAGGTCCCAAAATAACTTTGACCTGCGTTAAATCACTACCCCATTTTTTTTGCATGTCTTTAAGCGTCTCGGCGACAATCCGTTGCTGAGTTCCTTTCCAGCCCGCGTGAACCAAAGCGATCCCCGGCACTTGCGGATCATAAATAAACACCGACAGACAATCCGCCGTACGCACCGTTAACGGCAGGTTGGCCTCCCGAGTCATCATGCCGTCGGCTTCCCAGAGATGATATTGCGCTAGAAATTTTTTGGATAATTCGACGCAAGAATGGCCATGCACCTGACGAAACTGGATAAGATCTTTAACAAACCCGCCCGCGTATTGCGCCAATAACGATTGCTGCGGGGTGGTCAATTGCGTGGAGGCACTTTCCGGATTGAGTTTAAAATCAATCGAGCGATCGCTGACACAGGCGACCACTCGCGGGTCGCCAAAAAACTCACTCAAGGAAAGCATCGATTTCCGTCGGTTGGATAAGGCGATTGGTCGCCAGCGGCTTCTCGCCTGCCGGCATTTCTTGGACATTCTTTAATTTACGTTCAATGTTCCGGGACTTACTGGCCGCGTCTTCAATCGTTTTGCTGGCCTGCTGCAGTTTGGCCTGGGTATTCTCCAGAATCAACGCGAATTTACCAAACTCCGTTTTGACCGTGGCGAGCAGGTTCCACACTTCACTGGCGCGTTTCTCCACCGCCAGCGTGCGAAATCCCATCTGCAAACTGTTGAGCAACGCCACAATCGTGGTCGGCCCCGCAACCACAACCCGAAACTCACGACGTAGCGTGTCGGCGAGCCCCGGACGGCGCAGCACTTCCGCGTACAAACTTTCGGTCGGTAGAAAGAGAAAAGCAAAATCGGTCGTGTGCGGAGGATCCAAATATTTATCACGAATATTTTTGGCCTCCAGCTTTAATCGGGATTCCAGGGCCTTGGCGGCTTCCTCAAGCAAAACGAGATTGCCGGCGTCCTGAGCGTTTTGCAAGCGTTCAAAATCTTCCGTCGGAAATTTGGCGTCGATCGGCAGAAAAACTTCCGCCTCGTTACGCCCCGGTAAGCGGATGGCAAACTCGACCGGATCCCGCGATCCTTTTTTGGTAATGATATTGGTGGCGTATTGGTCGGGCGTCAGAATTTCGCTCAGCAAGTTAGCCAGCTGTCCTTCCCCGAACGTCCCGCGCGTTTTAACATTAGCGAGGATCTTCTTTAAATCCCCCACCCCCGAGGCCAGCGTTTGCATTTCGCCTAACCCCTGGTGGACTTTCTCTAGACGGTCACTCACTAATTTGAATGATTCTCCTAAACGTTTTTCCAACGTGGTTTGTAATTTCTCATCCACGGTCTCGCGCATTTTCTCGAGTTTGGAATTATTATCTTCCTGTAATGTCTTCAATCGTTCTTCCAACGTCGAACGCACTTTATCTAACTTCTGTTCATTAAGCTGGGTTAAGGAAGTCAGTTGATTAGAAAAAATATCCAGCTGATTTTTCTGGGAGGTCGTATTTTCCGAAATCCGGGTCAGCAACGAGTTCTCAAAAATATTAATGGTTTTAGCTATCTCTTCGCGCAGGTGGGCGTTGGTCAAGGAGGACTCATCACGATTGCGGGCGATCTCCTCGCGAATCAAGCGGTCGGTGCGCTCTTGGTTTTTTTCTAAATTGGCTAAGGACGCTTTGAGTTCCGCGGTCGTGTCATGAGGTTTACGCGCCAAAAGCAGGATTAATAAAAGACTATTCACAACAGCGATAATCACAACGGCGATGAGCATGAGATCCATTCCTTAAACGTGTTAGGGAGCGTAATAAACGACGGGTGGGATTTTTTCCGGGACTTGCGGGGTAACGCCCACGTTACAACAAGTTTGATACGTCGCTTGTTCCGGTTGTTCCGGGAGACGCAAATACAAATACCCTTCCTGACCTACCTGAGTTTGCTCAATGTCCCCCTCGACCGCCGCGACAGTGCGGTTCGCAGTTAACACTTGGCGAACGACTAAGTCTTTCGCGTCCTTCCCGCGCAAGAATTTTTTGACTTTGACTTTCAATTCCACCACTTTAAGCCCTTTGGCAGTCGTCGTTTCTGTCCGGCCGACGACCTTGCCTTTTACAATCACATCCGAGCAATCGGCGATCCAATCAATATTCTGGCAATAATCAAAAGTAAGCGGGCTGCCGGCTTCAGCCGTGGCGGTCAGCAGCGTCAACCCAACCAGCAACAGGAAAAGAACTCGAGACATAGCAGATCCTTTCTTTAAATTTTCTGGGCTTCATTATAAAGTTGGCCTGATTAAATGTAAAGTGTGGAAACGCTTTAGATTTTCAGATAAATCGTTGCGCCGATAACCTCATTTGTTATACTGACGACTGTAATTCATCGGTGGTGGTCACCACTGCTTCCGCTCGAAACAATACAAACCAAACATCGGCTCAAAATCGTCGGAAGATTTTTAAATCATTATTTATTTTAGAAAGCGAGGGCACCATGCCTCAAGCGTATTCATTTCTGCAGGACCAAATCGCGGTGCATGAAATCCGCAAACATCAGTGGATCGAAAGTGAAAAATTCGGCTATCCGATCGGTTTTGCGACTGCCGCGGTAGACTGGATCAATCAGTTCGGAGAAAATTTCTTAAGGCACCGCTTAGCCACAGAAAATAACGAAGAACCTCTTTTGGAGCGTCGCCGCTATCGCCGCTTCAGTGTCAAATTTCCGATCCAATTGCAAATCGGAGTCGAGACGTTTTGCGGATTGACGGAAGATTTGAGTTTGCTCGGGGTCTCCTGCTTGCTGCCGGCATTTATCGCGGCCGATCAGGAAGCCCAGGTGCTATTGATCTTACCGAATCGTGATGCCAAACCGTTTCCATCACAATTTCAATTTGTCAGCCGATTTTTGAAAACCCAACCCGTCGGCAGCTACCCCAACACGCTGTGTTATAAAGCGTTTGTGCCTTTTAGCGAAACGGTGCGCGACTTCTTTCGGTTCAATCAAAAGTTTTTTGCCAATCAACTGAACCTGGCGGGATAGAAACGTCTTCAAGGACGCCAAAACCCCTCTCAGCTCGTAAGTGAGAGGGGTCAAGATTAATGCGCGCGGCGGGACTTAGAACGCAGCATCTCCCAATAAAGGTCCGATTCGCTCCAGTCCTTTTCTTTCTTTTCGCGGACAGGTTCGGATTCAAACTTTTTGGGATCTAATTTGTATTTCGGTTTCTTTTGCGGACGACTCATGGAAGGGCTCCTTTCAGCCTGGAGCAAAAACCACCCACCAGACCTACCGAAAGTGTACCCTGCCCGACCGCTCTAGAGCAAAACTATTTCAGATAAACACAAAAAAACAAACCCCTCTCAGATGCGATCTGAGAGGGGTCGACCTTAGGAAAACTTAAACCCTATCTACCCGCGCGGTCCCCAAAGCGCCCCGACACACCTTACGTTTTCCATTTACTGTAAACATTCTCCTGCAGCCAGGCGGCGCTCACCAGCCAAAGAACAATCGCCACCAAGGAAATCATCGCGCACAGGACGTATTTCAACAAAGTGTTTAGCTGACTACGAAAAATATACGCGTTGATACACGCCGCGCCAGCGCCCAATCCACCGCCAATCGCCCCGCCGCACGTTACCATCACCAGGGGAAAGCCGATCCAAATATATTCATACCACGCAAACGGCTTGACCGCCGAGTACAGTTTGCCCTCCACTTCTAACTTCGGGAAGACATCCACCAGCGTCGGCTTGACCTGCACGATCACCCGCTCACCCCGGTTGTTGCGCAGCTCATACTTCCCTTTAAGTGGTTTTTGCAACTGGCCATTGACAAACAACTCCGGCGAGCGAAAAACTCCGTCAGCCTTATATTCAATCTTCTGCCCCTCAAATCCCGGAAAATTTAAACCCATCGACATCGGAACCTCCTTTTGCTTTCAATCCCCAAATTCAAAGAATAACCAACCCTAAACCCCAAACACTTAAATATACTACTCCCAAGCAATGGCGCCTGGATACTGTGCCCGATGGGAAAAAAGCGGGCGAGGCTGTCGACCAATGGCTGGAAACGGTCAGGGGTGGGAATGAACGGGCACAAATTATCTACGATTTAGAATTTTTCATCCTCAAGCAGCAAGTTGTTTCATTGGCTCAGACGGAAGCCATTTCAAAAGCCACTGCTGTTCGCGCTCGGTTAACGGATCTTTGACCGCGTGGGGTGAGGGCCAACAGATAAAATTACACTGCAACCTATTTGCCAACACATAGGCGTTGTACAAATATTCGTACGTCCACCGCACCCATTGATTTTTGCGATAGAATTCCGAAACCCGTTCGGAGCGCCCCGCGCCTGCAAGCGCTTCGTTCATCATCATGACATTACCGTCCATCGGATTCAAAACCTCAGAGAAAACCTCGACCGGATGAAGTGGGGCCACCGTCGTTAGAACTTCTTCAATAGTATCGATCTGATGAAACGGCATAACCGGAGCGATCGCCACATAAATAGAGATGTTATGCGCGACTGCTTTCTCAAGCATCATAACCCGACGGGAAGGCGCGGTCGCTCCCGGCTCTAGGACCCGCGCCAGGCGATCATCCAGATAAGGCAAGGATGTTCCAAGAATAACCTGGTCAGGATATCGCGTTAAAATATCAAAATCCCGCTCGACCAAAGCCGATCGGGTTTGAATGCGCACCATATGCCCCGCCTCCAAAACCAATTTCAAAATATCACGGGTTAATTTGAGTTTTGATTCAACCGGGCTATAACAATCAGTAAGAAAACTCAATAAGATCATCCCTCTCCCCCAAGGCGTTGCGCCTTTCTTTGGGTTAAAGGTCTTTAAATCTTTCTTAAGACGCGCAAGTAGATCTTCCTTAGGGAAAATATATTGCCCCCACTCGTGCTGAGTTCTACCCCCGTTGGTGAATTTAACACCGGGCATGGCCGGGCAATAACAGTGCTTGCAGCCGTGCTCGCACCCGACGTAAGGATTGATCACCCAATCGCCAAGCTTTTTCTTCCAGAGTTTGGATTCGGAGATGATGGCCATATTGAATTTATTTTAAAACAACTCTCCCTGCCCCTGCTCATCTTTCTTGGTTATTTTCTCCCAGAAATCCAGACCTCGCGGATGCTTAGAGGCAAAAAGAAGGAAATACATCTGAGCATTATTCGAATTCTTGACGGTAATGTCGCGAAACTCTACCGTTTCATAACCAAGCCCACTGATCCGAATTTTATAAGCCTCAATGACATCTCGAGGATCTTTAAGCGTTGACAGATCAAAATCCATCCCTAGAAAGCGTTGCAGCTTGGAGGCCTCGCCTTGTCCACGGTACCGGACAAAATTCCGCTTAACATCCATCCCGTATTGAATGTTCAGAATCAGATCAACTCCATTGTTGAGAGCCGCTAATGCCCTGACTGTTGCAAAATGAATGTCAATATCCGTCGGATCAATAAAAGCCAAACTTAAATAAGCGGAAGGGATTTGCTTGATGACATCTTTGATCACACCATTGGCGTCGCCTTCAATAAAATCAATAGTTTGGACTTTGGGCGATTGAGAACAGCGTTGACGCAAGGCTTCAATCAAATCAGGGGATTCTTCGACAAAAATATATTTACCAAACGGATATTGTAAAGCGATTAACGGAGAGCCAATTTCTTCGAACTCATTTTTCTCAATCGAACATTTACCAGGTCCGGCGAATAGATCGAGGAAGGTCAATCGCCCCGACCACTTATTTCCCATACCGGTTGTGAAAATCTTTGCGTATTCTTTTAGAAAATGATGTTTTCGTTTGATCCAACTACCGCTGGGACGGACAGGAAGCCCGTCGATCTTAGAAAAGATTTGTGGTTTTGACATAGTTCCCTCCATCATAATGATTAATGAATACCGCGCTGGAAGGGAAACGCGATAATTTGAATACTAACACGCAAATGAGTCATTATCAATAATTCAGACACCACCTTAGGCAATAAACCGCACCTACGCTTTACGGATATCAAAAAAATTTTGCAAGAAATGCGACAGCAAGTTTGGGACCTTCTGAAATTATTTAAATTTTAGTTTTCAACATCTCATCAAATTCCATCAACTTCTGGTTATACTTCTCAACCGGAATCTTTTCATTGAGCAAAAGCCAATCCAAGGCAAATTTTGAAGCTATCGTACGATGAACATTCTTATCTTGCCAATATCCAATATGCGCTTGACCAAAAATCCCACAATCCACTTCATAATCCTTCAAATGAATCGCTTTCTTGTATTCATCGCTAATCTCTTCAAGCCGATAAGCAATCGGATCATCCCGGTCAAAGATATTGATCCATCGCCCATTCGCATTTTCGCAAGAAACAGGCGGTTTGAATTCAGCTTCGCCATATTGAAGGGAAAAAAGCTGAATAGGCGATCCCATTGTAAACAAATTATTGATCTTGATATTCTTATCACGAACAAAATCCGCAGCAATCACTGTCCCAAGGCTATGTGCAATAATACTCAAAGGCGCCGGCGTCATTTTATTGATTTCAACCCCGATGTATTTTTGAATGGACTGCCGGGTAGTCTGATCACCATAACTAATAATATCCATGATAAATTCCGCCGCAAAATCGGCCCGCAATATATGGTTTAACCAAGCCCCAATATTGCCAACCATCTTCTGCCAGAAATTTCCCTCAACCGGCCTGGTAAATTGAACCATGTTGGCACGAATTTTAGTCGCCAACTCTTTTTGCCGAGGCCCCAGAAGCGTATCCCACGGGATCGGCTGAAATTGCAAGTATTGAAAATAATTTTCATGTCTCCCGAGCTCCGATTCCACACGGTTATTAAATTCCGTCCTCACTTCTTTAACAAGATCATCGGCAAAGTCAGCTCTATTAATTCCGATTCCGTGAATAATGGCGACGGCGATGGTTTTCATATTAGCATCCGTGTTCAAAATGCCCCTTCCCTACTGTGATGCATGCATGATTTTATCCGAATTTAATTCAAAGCCGGCTTCTTTAAGCCTTTTGCATAATTTAGGGACAATCTCTTTAATATGTTCGTTATAACCAAAACGTATAATACCTTCCAGGTCAGATGGCAATTCGATATGTCCTTTTACAACAATTGCTATGCGATCTCTGGTTAACGACGAAAGCAACATACCCGTTTCTAAAACGACATTTTGTCTTGCTCGAGGTTCTGCAGTTGAAGGACCTCGATTTTGAGCGTAGCCCATATCATCTGGCGTCATAAGCACAATACCGAAATCAGATGAATAATCACGGCCAATCTTGCCCTCCAAGGCCTCAATGATTGTTTTTCCCTCTCCGCTCGTATTCATCAAAATATACGGCTCTAAATCCATTCTATGTAAGGCCAGTTCAAGTTGATCCCTAGCATCCAAATCATGTCCATGCACAATAAAAATTTGTTTGCCTTGCCTGTCAGCTGAAACACCACCATTTCCTTCGATAATAAAACCGTTATTAACTGCACTCCGAAGCTTATTGCTAGTTAAACTAGGACCTTGATATTGAATGGTTTTATTAGACTCCCACCAATTCAATATTCCGCCCTCCCGGGAACGAAACACATACTTACCGGCAACTTCCTGCCATTCACCGGTAATTTGAGCTGTAGCAATTAATTTCTTTAATTCATCTATTGAACCATTAAATTTTTCAGGCATTTTTACCTCATAAATAATTAGAACACCTTCACCTGCCCGTTCATGAGCATGGGAAGAAGCCAGTCGCTCAATACTAATGTCTGGTAACACACAACAGGACCTTAATTAGAATTTGGGTTATGTCGTGTGGCCCCGGAAGTCTCTGAAAATCGATGGGTTATTATCGATATAGCAAATAAAATGAAATTCTTTAATATCACTTTTATCCATAACTACTAATAATACTGCTGAATATACCCATACGCCTTTTCAAAAAGCTCTTCTTCATTGTGAAGATTATATTTGAGCAGTGTCTTACGAAGCGCTTTTTTCACTTCACGCTCGCCCGTTAATGAATTTTGCCAGCCATCAAAACGTACAATATTAACGATACTGTCAATGTCATTAACAATACGCTCAACAATCGCGGGAGTTTGATCTGTCTTCAACTCAAGAAACAACTCGGTTAATGCAGCCTTAGCGTCTTTTTGCTCTTCCTTATTTTCAAAACCCCGCTCCGCTTGCAAAGTTTCCTTAGCAATCTGGCAAAGCTCTTTAATAAACTCAATGGAAGTAATCAATCCTTGCTCCGCCTTATCACGAATAGCTTCCAAGCGTTCACTAAGCTTCTTAAATACGAGGTTCTTTCCATGCTTATTCAAACGACTCACGAGTATCTTCATAACGCGCTGCGCTTCTCTCGGGTCCTTTTTATGCATCAGATCATCCACAACCTTGGCATCTAACACCATCTCTTCCATGTCGTGATGAATGCCCTTCACATGAATATTCTCATAAATAATTTTTGTTGTTTGGGCACCAAAGGCATGCCAAAGCAAACGTCCGGTATCATCGGATGTAGGCTTAACAGATACGTAAACCTGAGATAACCATTTATAATCTTTTTGGTATTGATTTAAAACCGCATCCGGGGAAAGAGCCTCCCAAAGTTTCTCTAAACTAATAAAGTCTTTAGCAAAGGCATCTCGCTTGGCATCTGTGTTTATACAATCCTGGGCTCCTTGCAAACCTTCAAATCCAACCTTATTACGATCAACACCGGGAAAATGGCGCAAACATCTCGTGATCACATCCGGCAGCTTGTCTAGCAACTCCTGCAAGTTGGTAATAACTTTTCGCACACTCTCATCATCAAACGCCAACGCCTGCGCGGTGTCATCAAATACTCCGAAGTAATCCACAATCCGGCCAAATGTTTTATTGGGAAATAACCGATTCGTTCTGCAAATGGCCTGAAGCAGCGTATGATCTTTCAAAGATTTATCCAAATACATCGTCTGTAAAATCGGCGCGTCAAATCCAGTGAGCAATTTCGCAGTTACAATCAAAAACTTAAGAGATGAATCGGCATCGTTAAATTTCTCAACAACCTTTTCTTGCTTATCCTTGTCCATGCCCCATCGTTTCTTAAATTCCAAATCATCATCCGCAGACGAACTGATCACAACCTCGCTCGCATCTGTCGGCATTAGTTTGTCCAGCTCTGCCTTATACTGAATACAAGCCAATCGATCAGGGGTTACAATCATCCCTTTAAATCCTTCAGGCTCCACATGCGTTTTAAAATGCTCATAAATATCATGCACAATCGCTTTGACTCGCTCCGGAGCCTTCAAAAAAACCGCCATCTTCGCAGCTTTTTGACTCAGCCTATTTCTATCGTCCTCGCTTAAATTATTCGCCATTTCCTTAAAAGCCACATCAAGACTATCTTTATCAATGTGATAATTGGGCAATCGAGGTTCGAAATGCAACGGCAAAGTCGCCTGGTCACGAATACTTTCTTGGAACGTATACCGGCTCATATATCCGCCACCGTCTTCTTCCGCACCAAAAGCCCAAAAGGTATTCTTATCCGCTTTATTAATTGGTGTTCCGGTAAAACCGAATAAGAAAGCCTTGGGCAAGGCATTGCGCATGGTTCGACCCAAATCTCCCTCTTGGGTTCTGTGCGCCTCATCCACCATCACAACAATATTCTCGCGAGTATTCAAATTGGGATAAGCTTCTTTAAACTTGTGAATCGTCGTAATAATGATTTTGCGCGTATCGCTCTCAAGCAAATCGTGAAGGTCTTTCATACTCTCCGTTGTCACCATATTGGGAACCTCGGCCGTGTTAAACGTCGCCGTGATCTGTGTATCCAAATCAATACGATCCACAACAATTAACACCGTCGGATTCCCAAGTTCTTCCTGTTTACGGAGTTTCTGCGCAGCAAATAACATTAATAACGATTTACCAGATCCTTGAAAGTGCCAAAGCAATCCCTTCTTAATCTTTCCCTCAGTGACACGACTCACGATCGCATTGGCACCTTCATACTGTTGATACCGGCAGACCACTTTGATTTTCTTTTTCTTACTGTTAGTGGCATAAATCGTGTAATGCTGCAAAATATCAAGCAACGTTGAAGGCTTAAGCAAATGTGTCAATTGCTTGGCCACATCATTCAATCCAGCAAAATGATCTAACTCATCTTTATTATCTTCTAATCGCCAAGGTGACCAAAATTCTAAAGGTGTTCTGACACCACCAATAAAAACCTCTTTCCCTTCTGTTGCAAAAGAAAACACATTGGGGACAAAAAGCTGCGGAACCGCATTTTCATAAACCACATTGATATCATGGGCTCCGTCAAACCAGCTGATGGCTGGACGCACAGGCGTTTTGACTTCGCCAACAACGAGAGGAATGCCATTGACGAGCATAACAATGTCAGGAATCTTGGTTTCTCTGGCGCTGATCTTAAACTGATTGTTAAGGATAAATGTATTATTGGCGAGCGTGTCAAAATCAATCAACCGAATGGAAACATGCTGTCCGCCTTTACCAAAAGGCATCGTGACCTCACCGCGTAACCAGCGGGCAAACTCTTCATTGGCGCGAACCAAACCCACATTGCCAACAGCAATGAGAATCGCCCTTAACTTATGAATCACCTCATCCGCTCGGTCAGGTTGGGCAGCAATATCAGAATTGATCCGGTAAAGGGCTTCTTTTAATTCCTTCTCAACTAAAACATCTGTCAGATCGCGCTGCAGCAGGTCACTTTGCACATATCGCCATTTGGCAGGGCCATAGTCCACAAATTCCACATCCGCAATCCCAGATTTAACCTGATTGAGATTAACCCCTGTAAGGCGATGAAT
>CAYXGG010000034.1:0-7902 GCA_964464475.1 uncultured Planctomycetales bacterium
ATTATGGATAGTAATTATGATGTTAAAGTTAAACAGTGCGTCATGGATTTTATGAATAATATTTCTAAATGGGAGAAGAATTCCCGCGTGACGGCAAACGCAGCCGCCTAACACGTTGCTGGTCGCTCGTGACTTGTGTCTCGCTGTTTGTTTCCCGAGTCACCGGTCACGAGGCACCAGCTAAGAGACTAGAGAAAAAAATGACAACGACTTCTATTAAATTTCCCTGGGAAGCTAGCGCCGCCGGTAAATACCAGCGCATGATTGAGAAAATTCCGCTTTTTCATCGAGAGATTGCGCGTCAAGTGGTTGATAAAAAAGCGGTATTGCTAGCGCAGGAGCGCGGAGCTCTTCAAGTTGAAGAAGCGGATATCGTGCGGGCTTTCTTTTCGGAAGTGCCGATGACGTTCTACAGTTTAATGATCCGTTTGCTTCAGGACGCTGATTTTGATTATCAGCGATACGAACCAAAATAAGTTTTGGTTGGTAGTACAAAGAAAGTTTCGGTGTTTATGTTAGCGCAACTTTGGGCTTCTTTTAATAAAGAGAAGCTCAATCATCATTTTGTTTTGGTGGAAGCACCCGAAGAACTAGTCGCACAAGAAATTTTGGTCTGGGGAGAGGCTTCTTGGTGGCCGCCACGCTGCCAAATGCGTTTTCGCAAGTTAACCTCCGGCGAGATTGAGATTGGGACTCTCTATGAACAAAAGCTCAATATGGCGATGGTCAAGCCATGGTCGTGCCGTGTGACCAAATTATCGCCGGGTAAAGAAATTGAACGCACGTTTTTGGGGGGACTATTGGTCGGGCGCGAGAATGTCAGTGTCGAGAGCCGGTACAATGGGACCAAGGTTGATTACAACTTGTATTATCAAGTGCCCGGTCTGGTTGATAAAATAATATGGAAGATCTTTTTCCGTCGCATGCATGATAAGAATATCAGGATGATTTTAGCGGCTTTAAAAAGTCATTGCGAAGCGAAAGTGGCGCCTAGGGAGGCAGCGTGAAAATCGCGGTGATTGGGGCGGGGGCCATTGGATCGGTGGTCGCGGCGTATGCACATCGGGCTGGCCATGAGGTCGTCCTGATTGGCAAAGCGGATCAGGTTGAGGCCATCCGTCAGAAGGGACTAACTATTATTGGGGTTCGCGGGGCCGAAGTCTTTAAGCTCCCGGCATTAACTAAATTGAATACCTCTTGTGACTTGGCCATTTTTGCCACTAAAACACAGGATCTACTCACGGCTTTTGTGGATAACGCGGATTATTTGGAGACGCCCTTTATCTTAACCACCCAAAACGGAGTCCAGGCCGACAATATTTTAAGTAGCCATTTTGACCGGGAGAAAATGATTAGCAGTATTGTCATGTTTGGCGCGACTTATGTAAAGCCAGGCGAAGTGACTTTTAATTTTGAAGGTGATTGGATCATGGGGAAACCGTATTTTCCCAATGATCCCTTTGTTTATGAGTTGGCTGAATCGTTGAATTCAGCATTTTCCATTAAGATTTCCGACGATATTATGGGTATGAAATGGTTAAAGTTATTTGTGAATTTTAACAATTGCATTCCCGCCTTAATCGGTAAATCAATGCAGGAAACGTTCGCAGATCTGGATTTTTGTAAATTAAGTATTCAGTTATTGCAAGAGGGTGTCGGGATCACTCAGCAGGCGGGCATTAAATTAGTCTCTTTGCCACAGTTTCCGGCGGAGCGCATTGTGGGTTTATCCTCTATGCCGCTAGAACAAGGCGCGCAGATTATTAATAAGACGTTGACGTCTTTAAGTAAAGAACCCTTGTACGGTTCAATTTTGCAAAGCATCCTGCGCAAGAAAACGAGTGAGATTGATTATATCAATGGGGAAGTGACGCATTTAGCGCAGGGAATGGGGCTTAAGGCCCCGTTGAATCGTAAGGTCGTGGATTTGGTCCATGAGGTAGAACGAACCGGAACGTTTTTGCCGTTAGAGAAAGTCAAAAAAGAATTTAGTTTGAATTAAGGAAGTCACCAAGTCACCCGACACCCGTCACCAAAGAATTTTATTGTGACTTGTGTCTTGTGACGTTGTGACTGAATCTGAAAATAACATTGGAGCCAAGATGAATAAGAAAAGAAGAGTTGTCGTGACGGGAGTTGGTATTGTCGCTCCTAATGGGGTCGGTGCGGACGCCTGCTACCAAAATATGATCAAAGGGGTTTCCGCCGTTAAACGCGTGACAGAATTTGATGTGTCGCTGTTTAATACTAAAATCGCCGCGCAAGTCAGGGATTTTGACCCGTTAAAGTTGGGGCTGACGAAAGATGAAGCCTATCGCATGGACCGGTATGTCCAGTTCGCTGTCGCCGCGGCCAAGATGGCTTTGGAAGATTCAAAAATGAATTTAGATAAAGTCGATAAAGAGCGCATGGGCGTATCGTTGGCCAATGCGATCTGCGGGACCAAATACATGGAAGAAGAATTCGCACTCGTGACTGACAGCGGTAAAAATCCGATTGATCCATCCTTAGTCCGTCCGGATTTATATGACGCTTCGATGTTTAACACGCCTTCTAGCGAAATCAGTGCCAAGTATGGGTTGATGGGAGTTTGTAACACGATCTCCACCGGTTGCACGGCGGGGACAGATTCGGTGGGATTCTCTTTTGAAGCGATCAGTGATGGCGATGTCGATATCATGATTACCGGTGCTGCCGAAGCGCCGATTACGCCCATTACATTTGGCGCGTTTGATACCGTCAATGTTTTATCAGTACATAATGAGGAACCGCATAAAGCTTCACGTCCGTTTGATGCCAAACGTAACGGTTTCGTGATCTCTGAAGGTGCTGGGTTGCTCATTGTCGAAGAATTGGAGCACGCTTTGCGTCGAGGTGCACGGATTTATTGTGAAGTCATCGGCTTTGGTACCACGAACAACGCGTTTCATATGACTGATTTGCCCCCTGAGGGCGACGCGATGGCGGAAAGCATCACGATTTCTTTGCAGGATGCCGGTATCAAGCCGGAAGATTTGGATTACATCAACGCGCACGGTTCCTCGACGCGTCAAAATGATGTTTTTGAAACCAACGCTTATAAAATGGCGCTGGGGAATCATGCCTACAAAATTCCGATCAGTTCACTAAAATCCATGATTGGTCATCCGTTGGCGGGAGCGAATGGTATTGAATTGGCGATTGGTTGCAAAATTTTTGAAAAAGGGATTTTGCCACCGACGATCAATCAGGAATTTCCGGATCCTAACTGTGACTTAGACTATATTCCCAATCAGGCGCGCTCCCAGAAAGTTAATTGTATGTTGAAAACTTCGAGTGGGTTTTCGGGAATTCATTCGTCAATGGTTTTGCGGAGATATGAATAGATAGTTGTATGTGTCAAGTGTTAAGAGTCAAAATTCTTAACACTTTTCACTTAACACTTAACGCTAATATATATCGGAGTCTAAATGAACAAAATAGCTATCACCGGTTTAGGTATTGTTTCTCCCTCAGGAATGGACAAACGTTCCTTCTGGGCGAATTTAAAAGCGGGTCATTCTAAGATCGATAAAATTGAGCGATTCGATGCTTCTCAATATCCGTCGCACATTGCGGGCCACGTGCACGATCTGGATGCGTATAGCCATGTCTCCTCGCGGTTACTTAAGAAAATCGATGTCTTTTCTCACATGGCACTGGTGGCCTCTGAAATGGCGATTAAAGATGCTCACCTCGATTTATCTCAAGAAAATTTAAAGCGTGTGGGAATCTTTATGGGCAACGCCATCGGTGGATGGTTGTACGCTGAGACAGAATTACGTGATTTATATTTGGAAGGGCGTGAGGGGGTCAGTCCGTTTATGGCTTCCGCGTGGTTTCCCGCGGCACCACAAGGTCAAGTATCTATTCATTATCAAATTAAAGGGTACAGTAAGACAGTGGTCGCTGATCGTGCATCATCCTTGATGGCTATTGGTTACGCGGCTAAGAATTTAAATCGTAATGCTAATGATTTTATTATCGCAGGGGGCATGGAAGCGCCGGTCACACCTTACGCGCTTTTATGTTGTAATACTTCCGGCATGTTAACCAGCCGCAACGCTCAACCGGCCACTGCCTATCGGCCATTTGACAAAACCCGTGATGGGTTTGCCATTGCCGAAGGCGCAGGGATTGTGACGCTGGAAACGCCTAGTCGCGTGGCCAAACGCAACGCGCATGTGTACGCGAACATCATAGGTTATGGAACGACGACTGACGGGGTCGATCGCATTGATCCCGCGGCGGACGGTAAGCAGTTGGCTAAAGCAATTCAATTGGCCTTAAAAGACGCGCAGCTGGAACCTAAAGACATTGATTATATTTGCGCCGATGGGGCGGGTACGCTCATTGGTGACGTGAGTGAAACGCGCGCGATTAAACTAGCTTTTAACGGGTATTCTAAAAAGATTCCGGTTTCCGCGCCCAAATCCATGTTTGGCAATTTGCTCGGTGCTTCTGGCGCGGTCGATGTGATTACGACGGTGTTGGCCATGGAACATAGCATGATTCCTCCAACGATCAACTATGTGACGCCGGATCCGGAATGTGATTTGGATTATTGTCCGAATGAGGCGCGAACCAAAACAATCAAAAATGCTTTGGTTATTAACCGGGGCCGGGGTGGGATTAATTGTGTACTTGTATTACAGAAGTCTTAAAACGCAAGAAGAGTGAAGATGGACGAAGGACGAAAAAATTGTTACGTCCATGAGCATAGTAAGTGAAGAAACGGGCGTACTTCATGGCTCGGAAAACAAGATTACTTAATCAACGGAGGATACCGTGACAACCGAACAAAGCATGCAAACTATTGAACAACGCGTTAAGGGGATTTTTAATAAAGTTCTCGATATCGCGCCGGAAGAAATCAAAGCTGACACCAAATTAAGCGACTCTTTAGGTATTGATTCGACGGAAATGGTGGAGATATCTGTGTCCTTGAAAAAGGAGTTCAATGTCCCCATCGGTGATAATGAAATCAAAAAAACGCATACGTTTAATGAAATTATTGGGATTTTGCAAGCTAAAGGGGCAAAGTAGTTCTTTAATCTTAATTGAAGATAATTAGCCCAGGACGAACAATGTATTGGACTGCTCAAGATACTGTAGAGCCCGAAGTCATGTATGGCCTCAATCTCGAAAATATTGTGGCCCCTGCCGGTTGTTTGGTGTTGTCGTTCCCCCATAGTCATCGTATTGGCATAAAAGAGTATTGGGAGTGTTTTGATCATGATCAAAAGATTGATCAGACTGCCACCCACTTGGATGCTGAAAAATCTGGAATTTCTAAATTGATTGGAAAAAAATTCATGGGTGTTATGAAGTCGGAACGCAGGGTGTACTTGTTCTTTGATGGTGGTTATAAAATTAATGTAAACCTTTGGCCCGATGATAATTTTTCAAAAACCAATAGAACTCCTGACGCTCATGATGACTGGTGGCTTTGGTTTTTTCTCTGGCAACAACTTTCTTAAGATATTGTCGACGTTAAATAGCTAATGAAAAATATTTCTAACCGTTATTCTATCTATCAGTTTGTCAATAAAACACCTTGCGGAGAAATTTGCTTTCAGGCAAGGGGAGGTAGCGTCGATGCCTAAAATTATTGATCTTAGTCTCCCCATTGACGATTCCTTAGTTGAAACCCACGCGGCGACGATTGAACGCATCACCCACGCGGCGGGGGTGGAGCATTTTAATTGGGTCGTGATGAAAAATCAGCCCGGGGGTGAAGAACGCTTTAATAAAGGTGAGCGCGTGGCCACCAAAGATGAAATTCCTGATGGGGAAATGCTGTCTTTAGAAATTGTCAACTCCTCCGTCCATATGGGATCTCATGTGGACGCGCCGTTTCATTATGGATCCACCTGCGCAGGTAAGCCGGCCAAGCAAATCATGGATATTCCCCTCGAATGGTGTTATGGACCGGGGGTAGTGTTGGATTTTTCGCACCTTACGTTCCCAGAATTTATTGATAAAGATAAAATCGTTAAAGCCTTATCGGCCATTAATTATAAACTCAAGCCCGGGGATATCGTTTTGCTGCGCACGGACGGTGATAAGCTGTTAGGCACGGACGATTACGTGAATAAATACGTTGGTTGCGTGCCTAGTGCCATTGAATTTCTTCTGGATCAAGGCATCAAAATGATGGGCATTGACACGATCGGTTTGGATCGTCCTTGCTTTTTAATGTTTAAAGAATTCTTGACAACCAAAGACAAATCTAAGATTTGGCCGTGCCATTTTCTGGGCCGCCGGCGGGAGTACTGTCATATGGAACGTCTCGGTAATTTAGGCGCGATTCCGAAGCCGTTTGGTTTTATCGTGAGTTGTTTGCCGGTGAAGGTTAAGAATGCTGGCGCTGGTTGGTCGCGCGTGGTTGCTTTAATGGATTAATTCTGGAGTTAGTGTTTGTCATGCTTGATTCCAAAATTCTAAAATCATTTCATCAGCGGGCTGTCATTATGACGGTAGCCTTGCTTAACGGTTGTGTGATGTTTGGTTTAGTCACTTATTATTTTACAACTCAAAAGCAGGAAGCGGCCCAGAACGTTGAACTGTTGAGAATGATCAGCTGGGGCGTGGGCGCGTTGCTGATCGTTGCCTCATTTGCCCTGAAACCATTTGTTATAAAAAGCTTTTTCCCACAAGGGACACGGGAATTAGAATCAATGCTCATTGGGAGTCGTTTGCTGACGGCGACTTTGATTATCCTCGCGGTCGTCGAGGGTCCTGTCCTTTTGGGTTTAGTCGTTACTTTTTTAAGTCGGAATCCTCAAGATTTGATTTTTCCAGCGGTCATGATTGTTTTAGGTTTTGGAGGACATTTTCCTAGGTATAGTGATTGGGAAAATTGGGCCAGAGGTCGCTAACCATACTTTGGGAGCCTGAGAATGGATATCGAACAATTTAAGGTTCTTCGGGAAGTGAATAAATTATTAGCAGTTGCCCCTGAACAGCAAACGCTGGAATGGGAGCAGGATTTCTTTAGCCGGATCATCGATGCGCCGTTATTTCCCATCAGTCGGGAGGTTATGGTCGCGCCCGATGGGTTTCCGTATATTCCTTTAAAGACTAACGACGAAGGAGTCACCGAAGAGGCGATTTTAATTCGCAACATTATTTCGGTGGCCGTCGAAAATGGTTTTGGCATTGCCATTAATCCGACTGGTCCGGAAATGATCCAGGTTTCCTGGGTTTTTACATATGGCGATTTGGTCAGCTTTCAGCTTTTTGGTAAGTTTGATATGCGGACTTTGGAAGAGCGGATAAACGAGAGTGAACGAAAAGATGATGGCAAAATTCCTGGGGGAGAGCAGGTCATTATTTCTGAACCCGCCGCGTCGTATTTACCTTCGGCCTCGCGCGCGACGATTAAACGATTCTTGGAACTGGGAGTGGGTATCCAAAATCCGCGTTTTGGGCTCGTTACGCGTCCTAATCAAAAATCCTTTCTTGCTTTTTCCGCGTTTCCTGAGGACATTAATGATGAAGGTCGTTTCCGAAATATAATTTTCTGTTTAGGTTGGTTTCTGCCGCGGCATTATCAGGTGTTGGGCGTCAATAAAACGTCCGTGATTGCCCAGCAAATGGTGGCGATGTGAGCGTATCTGACGATCGTCAACAACCGGTTGATTTAGGCAAAATGCTTTTGAACGTCGCCTGGCTTTCGGTGTGCTTGGGGCTGGGGATGGAGTTGTTGTTTTTGTTGGTTTCGGTAGGGTTTGGTAAATCCCTCACGGGTAACGCCCTGGTGACGGATCTGGTTCAAAAAATATCTTGGAGTTCGATTGTTTGTATTGGCGTGGCGGTGGGAACGGCCGCGACTCGGATGCGTCCGGTGGTCATGGGGATCGCGGGTTTCTTGGCGGCACC
>CAYXGG010000034.1:8002-14289 GCA_964464475.1 uncultured Planctomycetales bacterium
ATTAAGCTCAAGGCCGCTAACTATCCGGACCAGTTGGCTGCGGACGCCAAACGTAGATCAAAAGCAGAAAAAGATTTATGGGATTTGGTGGCCAACGATAAAGAATTAAAATCGGTTCTCGATAAGTACGGGACAAGCCAAGATCAGCTGACCGATATTTTTCAAAGACTGGTGAGATGTGGTGCGGGGCAGTGGGTGAACAATCAGCTTTTGTGTGTTGCCGTTTTTGTTTATCCTTCAACCTTAGATTACCTCTTGCGCCATGCAACTGACGCCCAATTACCTCAGGCCGCACGGCGGTTGATTCAATATTTTGCAGAAGAAATTGAGACCGGCGAGCCGCTGGTTGATTAATAATTGAGGGAGAAAAGATGAATGTCGCGGTGATTGGCGCTTCTGATAAGCCAGAACGCTATTCGTATATGGCGGTCAAACTATTACAGGAAAAAGGGCACGCCGTGTTTCCGGTGCATCAGCGCGTGAAATTCATAGATGGGCAGAAAGTGTATCCATCTATTAAAGACGTCACCGAACCGATTGATACAATTTCTTTGTATGTGGCCGCAGATGTTTCGAGCGCTTTGGCGGAAGACTTGTTGGGCAAAAACCCCCGGCGCCTTATTTTTAACCCCGGCGCCGAAAATCCCGAATTGGA
This sequence comes from uncultured Planctomycetales bacterium, assembly GCA_964464475.1. Lineage (GTDB taxonomy): Bacteria > Omnitrophota > Gorgyraeia > Zapsychrales > JAHFFX01 > CAYXGG01. The sequence continues at coordinate 8,658 of CAYXGG010000034.1, forward strand.
AGCCAAAGCGAAGGAGCAAGGAGTATTAACATTAAACGCCTGCACGTTGGTCATGTTAAGGACGGGGCAGTTTTAATGGTAAGCCAATATCGACAAATAATAGTTTCTTCCTTTGAGGTTTTTATCATTAGTTTGCTGTTGGTTGGCCAAATTTGGGCGGATCCGTCTTTGTGGAAAGAAGCTTCGGCCAAGAATCCGTTGATTAAGAAAATAAAGGTTGTTCATTCCGAAGGATCGCGTCCGCGTTTTTCTCCGGATGGCAAGAAAATTGTTTTTGATCAAAAGGGATCTGATGGCTTTTTTCATTTGTTCATTTCCAATCCAGAAGGAAGCGAACTGATAAACCTGACCAGAGGTAACAGGGAAATCAATCAGCGTAATAACGGTAATGGTATTTTTCATCCATCCGGGGACTGGATCGTTTTTGTTTCTGAGGAAGAAGATCATTATTTAGATAAGCAAAAGTGGACGGGAGATCCGGGGATTGGATTGTTTTCTAACTTGTGGGTGACGACCCCCCAGGGAAACCAATTTTGGCGATTGACGAACATAGTTATAAAGAAGAAGTTATTTGACCGTAAGAAAGTACTCGCTGTCGTTAATCCTTTGTTTTCTTTGGATGGGAAAGTTTTGTATTGGACCGAGCGTTACGCTAATGGCGGGAACAATAATTGGGGCAAATGGCGCATTAAGATGGCTGATTTTGAGATTAAAGATGGAGTCCCATCCCTTAAGAATGAACGAGTGTTTTTTACTCCCAAACAAGGCACCTACGTAACATTGATGGGACAGTTTGATGATCGATACTTTTTGTTATCCGGTAATCTTGATGGTCAGCATGAATATGGGATGGATGAATATGTCTTGGATAGCAAAACAGAGACTTTAAATAACTTAAGTCAGACACCTGAATTCTGGGAGGAAGACGGTTCTGTTTCACCGCAGGGGCGGGTCGCGTACATGAGTAATAAAGAATCTCAGTACCAATATAATTTTAATAACGCTTCCTGGCATAAACAACGCATGGAACGGGATTATTATCTGACGGACCGTTCGGGTGCCCCCTCAGAACGGCTGACCTATTTTAATGACGCGAGTGCTCCTGAATTTATTCCTGGGGGCGCGATTGTGGCGGCCAGCGATTTTAGTCCTGACGGAAGGTTTTTGGTTGGTACTTTAGGGGTGGACGTGGGAAAAAAAGCGCGCAAAACATTGCTGAAAGTCGTCTTGATTGAGTTTAAGGAACCTTTGTAGTAGCTAATAATTAACCAAGGAGAGAAGTATGGGTCATACACGCAATTCAATTATCATTAACGCGCCGTACAGTCAGGTGTTTGATACGTCTAATCACATTGAGCGTTGGACTGAGCTATTTGGGGATGAATACGTCAAAGCCGATGTCTTGGAACGTAAGGGGAATGAAATCACGTTTCGTTTACATGATAAAGACGGTAAGAATTGGGTCAGCAAGCGCTGGTTATATAAAGATTTGAAATTTGCCTACGCCTCGCGACATGAACCGATGTTTCCTTTTAAGTACATGAAGATCGTGTGGTTTTACAATGAAACTTCGGAAGGCATCGAGATGATCTGGATTCAGGATTTTCAGTTAGATCCAGGGTTTACGAAATTTACCGAAGAGCAGATAGAAGGGTTCGTGAACGAACATTCGCGACATAACATGAAGATTTTTAAGAAAGTCATCGAGGCGGAGGCCGGGGAAGTGGCGGGGAAGAAATAATATTAAGATGCAAGTCACTCGTCACAAGTCACCAGAAATCTTAAAAATTTTGTGACTGATGTTGGGTGACTTGATGACGCTTTGATCTTTGGCAATTAAATGAAAGACGAAAAAAAAATATCTTTTTTCCTGTTATGCCTCGCCAATCTTGCGATTTCATTTAACTTTGCCGCATTGGCGGCGGTGGTTCCGGCGATGAGTCGGGATTTTGCCCTGCCGGCGGTAGACGTGGCACGAATTTTACATTACTACATGATTCCTTATGGCCTGGGGGCGCTGTTGTACGCACCGTTAGCTAAGAGGTTTAGTTACAAAACAATTTTGTCAGTAACGATGCTGGTGTATGCGTTGAGCAATGGTGTTTGTGCGTTAACGAAGTCGTTGTCGATGATGTTAGCGATGCGCATTCTCATGGGAGTAGCGGCGGCCAGTGTTATTCCGTTAACTTTGATGGTGATCGGGCAGTTTTTTGAAAAGGAAGTCCGTGGTCGGATGGTGGGGATGTTTTTTAGTAGTAGTTTTGTGGCTTCTTTATTAGGGATCGCTTTAAGCGGGGTCGAGGATTGGCCCTGGCTTTACGCGGTACCAGCGATGATGGCGTTGGTCGCCGCGGGTAGCTTTGTTTTTTATCCATCATCGATATTGGGTGCCAAGGAACAATCGATGCTGGATTATGGGCGGTTGGCGAACAATGCCCGTTTGCGGGAAATATTTATTTTTATTTTTTTGATAAGTTTTGCGTATCATGGTGTTCAAAAATGGTTTGGGGTTTATCTCGATAAGGTCTATGGATTGCCGCAATGGCAAATCAGTTTTTATTTTATGTTGATTGCTTTAAGCGGTGCCATCGGACAGAATATCGGCGGGTATTTGACGGACAAAAAAGGGCGCTTATTTTCAACGCGATGGGGGGTGCTGGTATTAAGCTTGGCTACGATGGCGTTGGCCATCAAGTTTTCTTTATGGCTATTAGGATTGGTTTTTTGCTTTTTTTCAATTGGTTGGACGATCGGGCATAATGGGATCTCCACGGTGTTGACGGATTTGCCTTCGGATTATCGCTCGGAAATTGCGAGTTTGAATTCCGCGGTGCGCTTTTTTAGTGGGGGGGTTGGTTTTTTTGTCGGAGGGACGTTTGTGGAGAGTCATTTTGGTCTGACTTTTTTTGCTTTTGGGATGATGATGTTGATGAGTGGGTTATTGATTGGTCGAATTGTTCCGAAAGAATTAGTAATCAATAAAATATAAAAGGGGGTATTTATGGCTGTCTTGAAGGGGAAAAATGCCGTGATCACGGGGGCCAGTCGAGGAATTGGTAAAGCCATCGCGTTGCGATTGGCTCAGCAAGGAATCAACTTGGTTTTGGCCGCGCGTACGGCCGGTCCGCTGGACGCGATGGTGAAAGAGATCAAAGATAAATATGGGGTCGAGGCGATTGGCATCCCAACCGACGTGGGTAAACTGGAAGATTTAAAGAACCTGGCTCAAAAGGCGGAAGCGCATTTTAAGAAAGTTGACATCCTGGTGAACGTGGCTGGGGTTTCCAGTCAACATCCCTTCCATTTGCAGCCGATTGAAGAAATGGAAATGCTGGCGCATATTAATTATTTGGGATATGTACGCTTGATCCGGTTATTGATCCCAGCGATGGTGGAGCGCAAATCCGGGCACATCATTAATGTGGTTTCTGGCTCAACGCTCGTCGATCCCATTCCACGCGGGTTTTTAACCTATTCTTCTCTTAAGATGGGATTGCGGGCGTTCCTAAAAGGTTTATTTTGGGAAATGCGCGAACATAATATCAAGGTAACGTCTTTATTGCCGGGGGTTGTGGCGAGCGATTTGACCGACCACTTAAAGCATGTTGCGGCTGAGCAGCGCGATCGGTTGATGGATCCGAATGCCGTCGCGGACATGGTGATCTTCGCGCTCAACTGTCCGGATAATGCGAATCCTTTAGAGTTGGCCGTTATTAACCAATTAACGACCTGGACGAAGCCGATTATTGATTATCAACAGACTCAGGCAAAATAGGAGACACAAGTCGCAAGGCACATGACACAAAAAAGTTTTACGTTTGACCTGTGTTTAGTGTCTTGTGACCCAATCGTGTGGAGGTGCATGTGGACAAAAACGTTGCCGTCATTAAGAAAAATAAGTTTCAGGAAATTCGAATCGGAATCAAGGAGTTTAAAGGGATTGATTTGATTGATATTCGCATTTGGACCCAAACGCAGGGTGCTGATGAAATGGTTCCGACCGCCAAGGGCGTGTCGCTTAATGTTAATCTTTTGCCCGAGCTCAAAAAAGCTGTTGAACAGCTGGAGCAGGTGTTAAAAGAAAATCGAATGTTATAGTTAGAAAATAACATGAAAATAATCGACGCCCATAGTCATTGTATTCCTTTAGCGGTCGCCCAGAATACGACTTTCTTTAAACAATTTTGGTCGGATGCGGACACGCAGCTTAAAGTTATGGACGCTCATGGTATTGAGAAGTCAGTGTTGCTTTATCCGACGAGTGACGCGCATCTTAAAATGGGGGGCTGGACTCATGTTTGTCAGATGTATAACGCGGATTTGGCGAAGATAGTGGCAAAGGCGCCGGATCGATTTGTGGGTGCCGGAATTTTGCCATTTGACGACGCTAGCGCTTTAACTGAAGAGTTAAAGAAAATTTCGGATTACGGTTTCAAGGTGGTTTCTTTGGCGTCTAGCTATGATGGTCGCTATATTGATGATGAGAGGTTCTTCGCTTTGTATGAAGTTGCCCAAAGAAATCGTTGGGTCATTCATGTTCATCCGCAAATTATGAATCCTATTGGCGAGGACCGAGTTCGTGATCCATTATTGAGTCCGGTATTAGAATATGTATTTGATGTTTCGATGGCGATCGGAAAGCTTATGATGAGTGGGGTATTTCTAAAATATCCGGATGTTAAATTTATTTTTGCCCATTACGGTGGCGTGTTGCCAATTATTAAAGAGCGATTCGATAATACTTATTTGATGTTACGTAAAAGAGAATACGTAAAAGATTTGCAAAAGTTGCCGAGTGAATATTTTAAGAAATTATTTTTTGATACTAGTGGTTCAAAATCATTGGCCTCGCTGATGTGTGCTTTGGAATTAGTTTCACCCGCGCAATTGTTATGGGGGAGCGATTATCCGGCGAATCAATCGATCTCCGAGGCCATTGCCGTCGTTAACAACGCTGAACTTTCCACTGAAAATAAAAACTTGATTTTGCGAGATAATTTGTTAAGCTTGTTGAGCTTTTAGGGCGTTTTGGTTGGCGCCTAACTCCTTGGAATATAAACAAAAAATAGTTTAAAAAAAATCTTGACAATAGTGATGTGCTTCTGTATATTTGTTGAACCTTCAAGGGTAGTTGTTCTTTAAGTTTTAATCGTAACGCCTCATTCGAATAATCGAACGGAATTTTGACAGCGGCTCAACGCTGGAATTCAAGTGGTTGAGCAGGCGGTCTTTTTTGTCACTCTTTTTTTTATCGTTCTTTGAAATCTTATTGTCCTATTTAAGTAGTAATAGCCAAATCATTTGAAAGCCAAGTTGTTTTCGGAGAGTTTGATCCTGGCTCAGAGTGAACGCTGGCGGCGTGGATTAGGCATGCAAGTCGCGCGATATCGCAAGATATAGCGGCAAACGGGTGAGTAACGGGTGAGTAATCTGCCCTTCAACCGGACATAGCTTCGCGAAAGCGAAGGTAATATCCGATAAGATTGTGGTTAGGCATCTAACTGCAATTAAAGATGGGGACCGCAAGGCCTATCGTTGATGGATGAGCTCGCTTCCTATCAGCTAGTTGGTGGGGTAATGGCCCACCAAGGCTCATGACGGGTAGCTGGTCTGAGAGGATGGTCAGCCACAC
>CAYXGG010000035.1:0-12400 GCA_964464475.1 uncultured Planctomycetales bacterium
CTGAGCTAACTCGGCAATGTTTTCTACAACCAAAATATTAGAAAAAACATTGCCAGTACTAATTACCTTAGTGCTTCATATTAAGAGAATTAGTACGGCAAAACTTCTCTCATCAAACTTTCCTCAAATTCCTCAAAGAACATTCAAAAAATTCGCCACATTCTAGCGTAAGAGTGTTTTAAAATCAAATAAATCTTCAGGCGAAGCGGTTACGAACCGCTAATTTCATTAAGGATTTTGACGTACACATCCTGGGCAGTGGCAATGCTGGGAAAGAATGATTTACGCGCCTTAACACTTACGCGCACCGAATCTTTGGAAACGCGGTAGATCTTAACATTAACGCGCGCATTGTTGATGATCGCTTCAATCGCGCCTTCACGCTCACTTTGATCGAGGACCTGCCCCATGATACCCATGACCTTAACCGTACTGTCCCAGGCCTCCTCAAAATCCCGTTCCGTCGTGCCTTCCACGGTGTCCGGGCTGACCACGTACCCGCCTAAAGCACCAATACTGCCAACCACCATGTAAAAGCAACCACAGCACAACCACGGGAGCAACGCGATCGTCAACAGCATCCTAATGCTATTTTGATTTACTGGCCTTTTTATTACCAAAGACCGTAAGGAAGCCAGTACCTGCCCGAAGGGCAGGCGGGTTGACTTCCTTATATATGTCTTTTGGAGTAGAAAGGTCAATAGCTGGAACATGCCCCGAACCCTCACCACCTTAAGCCTTAGTGTTAATGCACATATCGTTAAATGATCTTAAAACAAAGAAAACCGAGATAGCGAAAAAAACCACCGCCAAAGTTAAGTTCATCGTGCGACTCAATTCAATCGCGATTTCAATGGCGAGCAAGCCAAACAAGGTCGTGAACTTAATGATTGGGTTGATGGCGACCGAAGACGTGTCCTTAAACGGATCGCCCACTGTGTCTCCCACCACCGTCGCGGCGTGCAAATTGGTTCCTTTTTCTTTGTAGGTGACTTCCACCAACTTTTTGGCGTTATCCCAGGCCCCACCGGCGTTGGCCATGAAAATGGCTTGATACAAACCAAAGATGGCAATTGAAATTAAATAGCCAATAAAAAAATACGGATCTAAGCAGGCAAACGCCAGCGTGCTGAAGAATACTGTTAAGAAAAGATTGATCATTCCCTTCTGCGCGAAACGGGTGCAGATTTCCACGACCTTCTTGCTATCATCCATCGAAGCTTTCTGAATACCATCCAGCTTCATATTTTTCTTGATAAATTCCACTGCGTGGTACGCGCCGGACGTGACCGCGTGCGTGGAAGCCCCTGTGAACCAGTAAATGATGGCGCCTCCCGTGATCATGCCTAACAAAAAAGGCGGATACAGAATCGACAATTTATCAATATTTTGTGTTAACCCGTGGGTCAGAATCACAATGATCGAGAAAATCATCGTGGTCGCGCCAACCACCGCCGTCCCGATCAGAACGGGCTTGGCGGTCGCCTTAAACGTATTCCCCGCCCCGTCGTTAGCTTCCAGATGGTGCTTTCCGTTGTCGAAGTCAGGAACAAAACCAAACTCTTTGTTAATTTCATTCTTGATGTTGGGGATCGTTTCAATGAGGGATAACTCATAAATTGATTGCGCGTTGTCCGCGACCGGCCCGTAGGAATCAACCGCGATCGTGACCGGCCCCATTCCCAAAAATCCAAAAGCCACCAAACCAAAAGCAAATACCGTCGGAGCCAACATCACCTGGTCAAGGCCTAGACTGGCGAACCCATAAGCGATTCCCATCAGCGTGACAATACTTAACCCCATCCAATACGCGCTAAAATTACCGGTGGTTAAACCCGCCAGAATATTGAGTGAGGCGCCACCTTCTTTAGAAGAATGATAAATGTTTTCCACATATTTAGATTCAGTAGAAGTAAAAATCTTAACTAATTCAGGAATAATCGCGCCCGCCATGGTCCCGCAGGTAATGATGGAAGCGAGCTTCCACCAAAGCGATCCACCCCCCATTTCCGGAATTAATAAATAGGAGCACAGATAGGTTAACGCCACTGAGACTAGCGACGTGATCCACACCAGCGACGTTAAAGGCACTTCAAAATTCATCTGGGTTTGGGTTCCATACTTCGCTTTCGCCCACGCGTCATTGATCCAGTAAGACAAAGCACTCGCGATCACCATGACCAACCGCATGACGAAAATCCATACCAGCAATTGGACTTGGACCACCGGATCGGTAATCGCCAACAAAATAAAAGAAATGAGCGCAACCCCAGTCACGCCGTAAGTTTCAAACCCGTCGGCCGTTGGTCCCACCGAGTCCCCGGCATTATCCCCGACGCAATCAGCAATGACGCCGGGATTGCGAGCGTCATCTTCCTTAATCTTAAAAACAATCTTCATCAGGTCCGAACCGATATCGGCGATCTTCGTAAAAATCCCGCCGGCGATACGCAGCACCGACGCGCCCAAGGATTCACCAATAGCAAAACCGATAAAACACGGGCCCGCGTAGGAAGGATTAATGAAAAGCAGAATGCACAGCATGACAAAAAGTTCCACGCTGATCAACAGCATGCCGATACTCATCCCAGCCTGCAGAGGAATCGCGTACACAGGAAAAGGCAAACCTTTAAGACTAGCGAATGCCGAACGGGAATTGGCCAAGGTATTAATGCGCATCCCGAACCACGCGACAAAATAACTGCCCGCGATCCCGATCAAACTACAGAGCAAAACGGCCACGACCTTGATCAGGTCAAAATGCCGTAACCAACCAAAGTAAGCGACAATGATCGCGCCTACCAACAATTCTAAGATTAAAATAAATTTCCCCTGCGTTACTAAATACGTTTTGCAAGTTTCATAAATCAATTCAGAAATGTCCCGCATGGATTTATGCACCGGCATACGCAACACTTGCACATACTGCATCCAGCCAAAGAGAAATCCCAGCACGCAAATGACCAAGCCTCCCATTAATAGCGACCGACCGTCAACGCCGCCTAAGAAATTGACGGAATCAAGCGCCGGGATCACCAGGTCCGCTTCCGACGCCATGGCAGACCCCGCCATTAAGACGCCACCCAACAGCATTGGAATAATTTTCTTTACCATAAGGACTTTTCCTTGATTGATAAATTCAAGATTTTATTTAATCAATTATTAATGACCGCGAGCGCCGGCCTTGCCGTGATTAGCTTTCTTGGAGCGCCAGTTCAATTTACCGCGACGTCTTCGTTTACTCATGATAAATTCCTTTCTTTCAGTGATTTCCCGGATTGCTTTCTCGGGGCGTCAGTTTTTATTGTGATAAGGGGTTCCTTTATACCTTTAAATCCTAAAAGCTTCAACTAATATTTGCCCCGAGTCTCTTTAAACCAAACCGGGAAGAAACGGAAGCAGCTGATCAATCCGGCGAATAATCTTAGTGGGTCCAAAAGGCAAAACATCCGCCCGCGTGCACGAGCCAGTCAAGACGACCACGGTTTTCATGTTGGCACGTTGGCCGGCCTGAACATCAATCATCATGTCGCCGACATAAAGCGCCTGAGCAGCCGTTTTTTTCTGCCGGCGCAAAATGACCTTAAACATATCCGGCCAAGGTTTTCCCCGCTTCACCTGATCTGCGCAAATGACTTGGGCAAAATACGAACTGATCCCTAGAACCTCAAGCGCGATACGCGAAAACCTCGAGGGTCGGTTGCTCGCGACGGCGAGCGTATAGCCTCGACGTTGTAACGTTCGCAAAACCTTTAACGCGCCTGGCAAAAGAGTTGTTCCGGTCTGCAACGATTCCAAATGATGCCGACGGTAAATTCGTAAAACTTTAGGAAGCGCCCGACGACCAACAAAACGTTCCAAAAGATGCCGATCGCCCCAACCTACCGAACGCTTAATGGTCGTATGCGATTGAGGAGGAAATCCTGTTTTCGCTAACGCGTAATTAATGCTTTCCCAAACCGCGCGATAGGCGTTCATGAGCGTTCCATCCAGGTCAAAGATGACCAATTGTACCGCCTTCAAAGATGCTTGCCCCATAACCTCAAAGAACGTCCCGCAAAATTTCTACGAGAAGCGTTAATCCTTAATTAACATGAGTATGATCAAACCGATGACCGCGAGAGTCATCCCCAAAACTCCTTTAAAGAAAACCACCACCAGCGGCCACCAGGAGAGCACCAGCGTAATTCCCAAAACCAAACAGCTGATCCCCACAATCGCCAACGTCAATTTCTTTAATAATTTCTCCGGATGGCTCATTTAAACCACGCTCTCTTCGGGATTCGAGGCCGTCTGGCCCTCGCCCGATTTCGGACGACTTTTCCAACGACGATGCATCCATCCCCATTCAGCTGGGTATTGCCGAACGTATTTTTCGATCAGTTTGGTAATGCGTGCGGTGTTGATCAAAATAGTTTCTTTGTCATCCGCGCCTAATTGCAGTTCCATCGGAGGTTCAATCACCACGCGGTGCGTGTCATCGGGTTGACGCATCACGAACATCGGCAAGATGGGCGATTGCGTGCGCAAGGCGAAGACCACGGGTCCCGTTGCTGTCGCCGCCTTTTGCCCGAAGAAATCCACAAAGACCCCGCCGCCACTGCCAAAATTCTGATCCAACGGAATAAACACCAGTTCATTATTGCGTAAGGCGCGTAACGACGTATCCACGCACTGTTTACGCGGATGACTATAAATGGTTTTCAACCCCGAATTGGTTCTCAGCTCCAAAAAGAATTTTTCAACGTCTTCATCACGGGTAGGGCGGATAATGGCGCTCGTTGCGAATCCTTCCTGTACAAAACGCAACAGCATTAACGGAAAATTACCAAAATGGGCGCTGACGCCAATGACCCCACGCCCCTGCGCCAAAGCCGCCTTAAGGTTCTCCAACCCATCAATTTTGAGTTCTTTTTTGATGTACTCGGGATGTGCCATAAAATACAGCAACTCGATCATGCCCTTGCCGAGGTTTTCAAAACAAGCGCGGATGATTTGCTGGCGTTGCGCCAAAGATTTCTCCTGGCCAAAAGCGATCCCCAGCGTTTCTTCAGCGATGCGGCGCTGGCCGCGGGTAAAAAAGAAACCCAGGCCAATAAAAAAACGGGTAATCGAACGCATCCCCGAGTAGGAAAGTCGATTGATGAGCCACGACGAAAAATACAACCCCCGTCTGGCCATCGCGCGTTTAAGATTTTTTCTTGATTCTTGGGAAAACACGAGTTCGTTTTACAGGTATCTTATCAAACTAACATATTAAATGGCGGATATCGGCGTCTACGAGGAGAGAAATCGTTAACTTAAACCCAGGACGGTTTTCACTTCAGCCAGTAATTTCTGGGCGTTGACGGGTTTGGTCAGCAAAGCCACCGCTCCCATGTCCTTCGCCGCCTGAATATCATCCGGCGAATCCTTGGAGGTCAAAAAAATTACCGGAATGTCCTTGGTGTCAGAATTAGATTTCAATTTCACGCAAACTTCACGCCCTTTCATCCGCGGCATGAGCACATCCAGAATCACCAAATCAGGTTTGTTCTGGTTAGCGAGCTTCAAACCTTCTTCACCCGAATCACAAATCTGAACTTCAAATCCGCTGGAAGAAAGATTCGCGTTCAATAATTTCAAAAGTCCCCGATCATCATCCACGATCAGAATATTTTTATTAGCCATACGGTCTTTCATACGTCTTCTCTAAAGATAAACCTACGCCGGTCGACTTATAATCCGACCACGCGCTTGATTTCATCAATTAATTTTTGCGAACTAACGGGTTTGGTAATATGCGAAACGCCGCCCGCGGAAAGTTCGGCGCGCACATCATCCGGCGAATCCTTAGAGGTCAAGAAAACAACCGGAATAGAACGCGTCAATTCATCTTCTTTAAGCTTGATGCACACATCTCTCCCTTTGATGCCGGGCAACAGCACATCCAAAAAAATCAACCCCGGCATTTTACTACGGGCCAACTGAATTCCCTGTTCTCCCGTCGTCGCGGTAAAAACCTCATAACCATTTTGCCCTAACGTGGTTTTCACCAGTTTCAATAGGCCTCGGTCATCATCAATGACCAAGATACGCTTACTGGGCATGCCGGCGACGCTAAAAAACTGCGCTTTAACGCGCGGCTGGGAAAAAAAGAGCACCAGCACTAAGCTGATCATCAGATACACACTTGTCAGAAAACTGTCCTGTATACCCGTTCTTAAATTCTGATACAAGATAAAAATACAGGTGATCATGTTCATCGCCAACAACAATTGCCGGGCCCACTCTTTAAGGCGCGTGACGCCCCAAGCAGCAACCCATTGCGGCAAAAATAAAACCGCCAGCACTAACGTCTGACGGTAAAAATCATGAATATGGGTGAATTTCCCGGCAAAAAGCGAGGAGTTAAGTACATAATGGGGATTAAATAACGCTACCACCGATGCTAAAAGATAAATGAACAAACCGATCCCGTAAATAAACGTCAGGCCATAACCAATCACCAAAATGTCGTCTCGTCGATTATCCATGAGCTCTCTCTTGAAGGTTTAATAAATTCATTTTTCTTTTCAAAAGCGCCCCTAGTATACATCCAAAACATAAAGAAGTAAAAATATCTCCCAATTTTGTATAGGCGGTTTTTTCCCGGGACAGCGGAACCTCAAACGTCGCCACCCCGCGCACAAAAGTTTTTCGGCCGGCAGCGTTTTGCACACACGATTCGATTTTTCCTGTCGGAGAAATCAAGCAACTGACGCCGGTGTTCGCAGCTCTTACCAAGCTGCGGCGATTTTCCACCGCCCGAAACGCCGCTGCCTGCAAATGCATCCAGGGCGCTGCGGTGTCCTTAAACCAGGCGTCATTGGTCATGTTCACCAAAACGGAAGCTCCTTTAAGCACAAAACCACGCGCTAGTTCCGCGACCGTGTCTTCAAAGCAAATCAGCACCCCCAGCGTATCTCTAGATGGGGATCCGGGAATCGGAAAGAGCGTAAACGTTTTGCCGGACGTAAAATCATCAATCGGAACAATATCCGCTAAAAAAGGAAATATGGGCCGAAGTGGAACAAATTCTCCAAAAGGAACCAAGTGTAATTTGTCATACTGGGCCCTGATATATCCATCGCGGTCGAGCAGTTGAGCCGAATTATAATACGCCTCCTCCCGACGGGTCACCAGTCCCAGCAACAGCGGCTGCTGATGCCGCGCGGCCGCAGCCTGAACTCGCGCGAATAATTCCGGTTCTTCCCAGGCAAAACCAGGGAACGCGGTTTCCGGCCAGATGACCAAATCCGGCTGTGATTTGACGGCTTCCGTCGTAAGTTTCAAATATTGACGCAAAATAGTCGGCCAAAGGGTGCGCACCCATTTATCATCTTGAGCAATGTTGCCTTGCACGACGGCTAGGCGAACCTTCTCGGGAAAAACCAATGATTGCAAACGAACCCACCCATAGAATAAAGATATCATCAATAGAACAAGTGGCGGGAGGAGCGCCGCCCGCGGCTGGAAATGGCGGCGCGGCAAAGTCGTGTCGACCATAGGAAAAAAGAATTCCGCCAAGACCATATTCGCTAAACAAATCAGGAAGGAAACTCCATAAACGCCCGTCAGTTCCGCGATCTGAATGATTGGAAGTGTTTGATATTGACTATGCCCCAAAGACACCCAACCAAAACCGGAGAATAGATGCGCGCGAATAAATTCAACCGCGACCCAACAACAAGGAACGATCCAAATACGCTGTGCGCTTCTTCCTTGACTAAAAAAACGAACCGCCACCGCGAAGAGGCCCACATACAAAGCCAAAAACGCGTTTAACAACAACATGCCAGGCAAGGTGACGTGAATAAACCAATACAGCGTCCCCAAGAAAAAAATCAGTCCGGCCCAATAACCTAATAAAAAAGCACGGCCAGGGCGTTGGTGCCGCAGCACTAACAGCATCGGCACCAACGCCCCCCACGCCAACCACGCACAATTAAAGGGAGGAAAACACAGAATCAGCAGAACCGCTGATAAAAAAACCAACCCCAGACTCGGAAGGAACGCTTGCTGGGAAAAAATCAGCCCCGAGACCCGCATCCTAAGCGCCGCAGCATTTTTTATATTTCTTGCCACTGCCACAAGGACAAGGATCGTTACGGCCGACCTTAGGCCCATCATGATGGATCGGGGCATCGCTTATCGCCGCTGGTTTCGCTGCCGCGACCGCATCCGCTGGCGGAACGGCCGCCCCAGCGCCTAACGACGTAAAATCGTTATGAATCATTTTCTTAGGCACACTATCAAAAACACTTTTAATGCGAACTTCTTCTTTCATCGGTTGCACGCGAAAGATCGTTTCCGCCACTTCCCGATTGATGGAATCAAACATCATCTGAAACATTGAGAAACCTTCTTTTTTAAACTCAATCAGCGGGTCCCGTTGCGCGTACGCGCGAAAATTGATTCCCTCTTTAAGATAATCCATCCCGTACAAATGGTCTTTCCATTTAGCGTCGATCACGCGTAGAAAGAAAAATTTTTCCAAATGCCGCAAGTGCTCGGGGCCAAACACTTTTTCCTTCTCATCATAAAGCTTACTCAATTGTTCAACCAGAAAAGCCTCCACCTCGAGGGACGTCATGCCTTTCAGCTGTTCCAAGTTAGCGCGGACATCCAACCCAAATTTACTTTCCGCATAAACCAGCAGCCCCTCCCAATCGGCAGCCGCTTCCTGATCGGGATTTTGCTGAGTCACCGTCAAGAATTGAGGTAACGTGATCTTTAGCGTTTCCTGCATGGCGGTCAAAACCCGCTCTTTTAAATTATCACCTTCCATGATCGAGCGGCGCAGGCCATACACCGCCTCGCGTTGCTTGTTCATGACATCATCGTATTCAATCAAATGTTTACGAATTTCAAAATTATGTCCTTCCACGCGCTTCTGCGCGACTTCCAAAGCCCGACTGACCAGCGGATGTTCAATGACCTGGTCTTCTTCCATGCCGAACCGATCCATCAACGTCATGATCCGATCAGAGGCGAACAAACGCATCAAATCATCCTCCAAGGACACATAAAATCGCGAGGAACCCGGATCTCCCTGGCGCCCCGAACGGCCGCGCAGCTGATTATCAATACGACGAGATTCATGGCGCTCCGTACCTAACACATGCAGGCCGCCGGCTTCCACCACTTTATCGTGCTCTAATTTGACCTGCTCCTTAAATTGCTGTAAAAACTTCCGCAATAATTCATCTTTCTTCGCGGGATCCTTCTCGTCCTTGGCTTTTTGCTCTAATAACGTCTTCGCCAAAAATTCCGCGTTACCGCCTAACACAATGTCAGTCCCGCGACCGGCCATATTGGTGGCAATCGTCACCGCCTTAAAGCGTCCCGCTTGGGCAATGATCTGGGCTTCCAGATCATGATATTTAGCATTCAGCACCTGATGAGGAATTCCTTTTTGCTTGAGTAAAGAGGCAATCAATTCGGACTTTTCAATGGAAATCGTCCCGACCAGTACCGGCTGTCCCTTTTGATGGAGTTGTTCAATTTCCTGGACGACCGCTTTGTATTTTTCTTTTTGAGTTTTGTAAATGCAGTCCGCGTAATTGGCGCGTTGTAATTTACGGTTGGTAGGAATGGCGACGCATTCGAGCTTATAAATCTGTTTGAATTCACTGGCTTCGGTATACGCGGTTCCCGTCATGCCCGCGAGCTTGGTGTACATGCGGAAATAATTTTGAAACGTAATCGTCGCCAGGGTTTGGTTTTCCCGTTCAATTTTAATCCCTTCGCGCGCTTCTACCGCCTGGTGCAGACCGTCCGACCAGCGGCGTCCCGGCATCATACGGCCGGTAAACTCGTCCACAATAATGACCTGGCCGTCACGAACCACGTAATCCACATCCCGACGGAAAAACTCTTTAGCCTTCAGGGATTGCAAAACGTGGTGACGGTATTCAATCGTCTCCATGTCATGCAAATTAGCGACGCCAAACAGTTGTGCTGCTTTCTGCTCACCCTCTTCGCTCATGGCGACGGACCGCGCTTTTTCATCAGCGATGTAATCATACCCTTTATACAAATCTTCATTCTTGTGTTTAGCGTCAATTTCTTCTTTTTCCGTAATACGTCGCCCTTTTAAAACATCGGCAATTGATTTGGCGCGATAATATTTGTCGGTGGATTCTTCCGCCGGGCCAGAAATGATGAGCGGCGTACGCGCCTCATCAATCAAAATACTATCAACTTCGTCCACCACCGCAAAATAATGCCCGCGCTGAACCATTTCTTCCTTATAGGTCACCATGTTATCGCGCAAATAATCAAAGCCGAATTCGTTATTCGTGCCATAGGTGATGTCACAGGCGTACGCGCGCTGGCGCTCGTCATGGTTCATGTCATGCTGAATCACGCCGACCGTCAATCCTAAAAATTCATAAATCGGTCCCATCCAGTCGCGGTCGCGTTTGGCCAGGTAATCATTGACGGTAATGACGTGCACCCCTAAACCGGTTAACGCGTTTAAATACGTCGGTAAGGTCGCCACCAAGGTTTTTCCTTCCCCCGTCGTCATTTCCGCGATTTTTCCTTCATGCAGCACCATCCCTCCCACCAGCTGCACATCAAAATGGCGCATGGACATAAGGCGCTTGCCCGCTTCCCGGACAACGGCAAACGCCTCCGGCAACAGATCGTTCAGTCCTTCCTGACGCGCTTTTTTTAATTCTTCCTGGGCGCGATTGATTTCATTTAATAATTCATCCCGCTCTTCCATGGTCGCGGCTTTACGATAGCGATCCTCTAGATTTAGCCAGTCTTCCCGCTGCGCGCGAATTTTCTCATCCAAGCGTTGTTTGAATTCCGCGGTCTTTGCTTTCAGTTCCGCATCGCTCAAACGTTCCATCTGCGGCTCAAAGCTATTGACCCGCGAGACGGTCACTGACATTCGTTTTAAAATAGATATGGAGGGAATCGGTAATTCCTGAGGCACATGCAATGCGACTTTGGGATTAAGTTTTTCCAGAACGCCATTGGCAGAACGGACGGCAAGGCCGCGAACCAAAAAATCAAACATAAGATCTCTTTATCTTTCTTCGGGTTTTAATTTTAAATAAGCTTCGATAAACATATCAATTTCGCCGTCCATGACTTTCGTAACCTGCGCGGTTTCCGCGTCCGTTCGATGGTCCTTGACCATGGAATACGGATGCATGACATAGGAACGGATCTGGCTGCCCCACTCAATTTTCATCTTCTGTCCGTACTCCTTGGACATCTTTTCTTCCTGCTCGCGCTTTTTTAATTCATAAATCTTGGCGCGCAACACTTTCATCGCCGACTGTTTGTTTTGTAATTGCGAACGCTCGTTCTGGCAGGCCACCACAATTCCCGTCGGCAAATGCGTCAAGCGAACCGCCGAATCCGTCGTATTCACGCTTTGCCCCCCCGGGCCGGAAGAACGGTACACGTCCACGCGTAATTCATCGGGGCTGATATCCACCACCACGTCATCCTCGATTTCCGGAATCGCGTCAACGGACGCAAAAGACGTATGGCGCCGCTTATTGGCATCAAAAGGTGAAATCCTGACCAGCCGATGCACCCCTTTCTCACTGCGCAGCAAACCGTACACCATCTCACCTTCCATCCGCAGGGTGCAATTCTTGATACCCGCTTCATCACCCGGCAAGATATCCAACATTTTTACTTTAAATCCCTTGATATCCGCCCAGCGCGTGTACATCCGCAACAGCATGTTCGCCCAGTCACACGATTCAGTCCCGCCCGCACCGGCATTAATGCTTAAAATACAATTATTCTTATCAAATTCGCCGCTTAAGAAAGCCTTGATCTCAATCGAGTCGATTTCTTTGGCCAACACTCCCAATTCAGCCTGCAAATGAGCCAACATCTCAGCATCGCCTTGAGAAATATCACAAAATTCCCGCACTTCCTGCAGCTTTTTGACGGTCAACTCAAAAGGTTCAACGGTATCTTTAAGGATCTTTAAATCCCGCATGAGCTTATTGGAACGCTCCGCGTCGTCCCAGAAATTCGGCGCGGACATCTCGTTCTGAATGGTTTGGATCTGCTGATGCTTCTGAGGAAGGTCAAAGAAACCTCCTTAGATGATCAAGCTTGCCATCTAGCTCTTCTAATTGCTTTTTAATATCGTCCAGCATAAATCCTCAAATTAATTGTGTGGCGCGAGCCCTTTTTGACCCAAAATAATCATCGGATTATAACACAGGCTTTTGGAAATACAAGCCGGCTTCCCTGGCGGATTTCGAAGAAAGAAAGGGGATTGTTAGCAAGCTGGTGAGCCACCCGGACTACAAAAATTACTTCCCAAAACGTTTGATCCCGCGCAATTCCAGGTTAAATTCATCGGAGCTATCCGCGACTTTACGGGCGTCCTCTT
>CAYXGG010000036.1:0-6262 GCA_964464475.1 uncultured Planctomycetales bacterium
ACGTATCGTGATTTTATCCTGGGGACGATGATCGGAATTCTTCCTTCCGTCGTCATTCAGACTTATTTTAGCGATCGTCTGGCGAATTTTAGCTGGAAAGACCCGCAGCTTTTTATCGCGATCGGTGCGTTCGCGTTATTAATTCTTGTTCCGGTGATTTATCTCTCTTTTGCGAAGAAAATGCAAGCGTGACTGAATCATGAGTCGATATGATTATGACCTCGTTGTGATCGGTGGCGGCGCGGCGGGTTTAACTGCATCCACGGCCGCCGGTAGTATGGGTAAGAGAGTCCTTTTGATTGAAAAAGAAAAGGAGTTGGGAGGCGACTGTTTGCATTATGGCTGCATACCTTCGAAGACTTTAATCAAAAGTGCTTATGTGTATCGATTGCTCTCTCAAACAAAAAGTTATGGGCTGCCTTCGGTGTCTCGTCCGGAGGTGGATTTTCGTCAAGTGCGGGAACGCATCCAGAACGTGATTGGTGCGATCCAACCTCACGATTCTCCCGAGCATTTAAAGAAGAAATACAATGTGGAAACGCGTTTTGGGAAACCTTCCTTTGTCGACGAACATACGCTTAATCTTTATGGTCAAACCATTACCTCCCATCATTTTATTATCGCTACGGGATCCTCAGCGTCACTCCCGCTGGTGGAAGGAATCACCGGGGTTCCTTTTTTAACCAACGTGGATATTTTTCGTTGGAGAAACTGCCTGCTTCGTTGGTTATTTTAGGCGGAGGGCCGATTGGTCTAGAAATGGCTCAGGCGTTCTCTCGTTTGGGTACCAAAGTCACCGTGCTGCAGTCTAACGCGCAGCTGTTACCAAAAGAAGACCCGGACGTGGCTGCGTTTGTTCATCAGAAGTTGTCCGCGGAAGGCGTTGAGATTTTTTTAAATGCTAAGGCATTGTCGGTTGAAACCCAAGCGGGAAAAATAAAATTAATATTTGAGAAAGATGAAGCCATCCGGGAAATCATTGCGGAGAAGTTACTGGTGGCCGCCGGGCGGCAACCTAATATAGAGGGCCTTAATTTAGAAAAGATCGGAGTTCTTCTGGATCGGCGAGGGATCAAAGTCGATGACCGCTTGCGGACCAGTGTTAAGAATATTTATGCCTGTGGAGACGTCACGGGAGGATTGCAGTTTACCCATGTGGCCGGCTACCAGGCAGGGATCGCGATGATGAACATTTGCTTTCCCGTTATTCCGCTTTTGCGTTTGCCGATCAAAGCAAATTACGCGCATGTTCCTTGGTGCACGTATTTAGATCCTGAGATTGCGTCTATTGGCTTAAATGAAGCCCGCGCGAAGGCCGCGGGGATAGATTACGTGGTTCATAAAGAGCAACTCAAAAATAATGACCGCGCTAAGGCTGAAGGGGAAACGGAAGGATTTGTGAAAGTTTTGCTTAAGAAATCCGGGCGTGTCATGGGCGTTCAAATCATTAGTTTTCACGCGGGAGATTTAATTCACGAGTGGGTACCGGTTTTAAATGGCAAGATGAGTTTGCAGACTATCGCCAATTCCATTCACGCTTACCCGACCATCGCGGAGATTAATAAAACCGCAGGGCTTAATTATTTTCTGGCCGCGCCGGCGTGGACAAAATTACGAATGCTGCTTAATTGGTAAGGAGGCCCTGATGAATCACCGAACAATTCTGGGAATTTATGGGATATTGAGTTTGGTTTTTATATATGGGGGAGGATACGCGATGGCACAACAACCAACGGCCAAATTACGACTGTATAACGCGGAAACCAAGCAATATGAAGAAGTGGATCCTGTGGTGAAAAGTAAGGAGGAATGGAAGAACATTCTTCCCGCTGAGTCTTATCGAGTGGCGCGCGAGCATGGGACTGAGCGTCCCGACAAGAACGAATATAAAGCCAATCACCCCAAAGGAATCTATCAGTGTATTGCTTGCGGTACGCACCTCTTTAGTTCAGAGCATAAATTTAACTCCGGCACAGGCTGGCCGAGCTTCTGGAAGCCCATCGCCCCCGAGAATGTGGGAGAAAAGGCAGACAATTCCCTTTTTATGCGTCGGACTGAAGTGCATTGCCCACGTTGCCAATCACACTTGGGACATGTATTTGATGACGGTCCGCCTCCGACGAACTTACGCTATTGCATTAACGCGGTGTCGCTCAAATTCAAGGCTCAAGGTCAGGCATCAGAAAAATAAATTATTTTAATTTGATGTAGGGTTTTCAATAAAGGAGCGATTTTATGCCAACGGTCGAAAGTAAATTCACGTATAAAACGATTTCTGATTATTACGGGAAGGTTTTGAAGACCAAAAAAGATTTAAAAACCAACGCTTGCTGCACGTTGGAGAAGCTTCCGGCGTATGTGAAGGAGCCGTTAAAGCTGATTGAAGAAGAAATTCAAAACAAATATTACGGGTGCGGGACACCATTTCCTTTGGAATTGGAAGGACGACGTATTTTGGATTTGGGGTGCGGTACGGGGCGGGACTGTTTTGTGCTTTCATATTTAGCGGGACCTAAAGGTGACGTCGTCGGGGTGGATATGACGGCGGAGCAACTAGAGGTGGCAGAGCGCTATTTGCCGATTCAGATGAAAAAGTTTGGTTACAAAAAACCAAATATCCGTTTTTATCAGGGTTACATTGAGGATTTGAGCGCGCTGCAACTACCTGCTGGATATTTTGATTTGGTCGTGTCGAATTGCGTGGTGAATTTATCGCCGGATAAAGAAGCGGTATTGCGAGAAGTTTATCGAGTGCTAAAGGTTGGAGGAGAATTTTTCTTTTCCGATGTTTATGCGGATCGCCGACTTCCTTCTTGGGCCAAGGAAGATCCGGTCCTCTTAGGGGAATGCTTGGGAGGCGTTTTGTATTGGAAAGATTTTGAACGTCTGGCCCGACGGATAGGATTTAATGATCCGAGGATATATTCATCGGCGAAGATTGATTTGTATGATCAGGACACCATTGAGAAAGTAGGTTTCGCGCAATTTAATTCTCTGACGTATCGGCTCTTTAAGTTGCCGCAGCTAGAAGACGCTTGCGAGGACTACGGCCAAGTGGCGATCTATCAGGGAAATATTAAGGAAAGTCCGCAGCAATTTCTTTTAGATAATCATCATGTGTTGATTAAAGGAAAGCCATTGGCGGTTTGTTCCAATACGGCTATGATGCTTGCGGAAACGCGGTTTAAAAATCATTTTAAGATCGTGGGTGATGTGTCAATCCACTATGGGCTTTTCGCCGGCTGCGGAACGAGTCCTATTGTGGAAGCGGGAAAAGCGTTGCCCACTGGAGGATGCTGCTGATTAGTGTGAAGGTATCGTTACTCCCATGAGTGATTCCATTGTGGAGATCATTATTCCGGTGTGGCAGGAAGCGAAAGTACTCATTGAACAGCGCGCGTATTATGAATGGCTCCGGACAAAGGCTCGCCTTATTTTTGCAGATGGCGGCAGTGATGATCTGACGGTAGATTTGGCCCGTCGCTATGGCGAGGTCGTGAATGCGGCCAAAGGACGCGCGGCCCAAATGAACACCGCCGCGAAGTCAACGCAGGCGGAGTATTTGCTGTTTTTGCACGCGGATACATATGTCACGGAGGAAGGGTGGTATGAGCTTACTAAAGCCATAGCCAATCAGGTCGACGCAGCTTGTTTTACCTTGGCGATTGAGGATGGACGTAGTGTCTTTCGTTTCTTTGAATGGGTGATTAATTGGCGTGCGCGCGCTTTTCGTGTCGTAGATGGCGATTGTGGTTTACTCATCAAAAGAAAGATTTTTATCGAATCTGGCGGATTTGATGAGGTCGCCAAAATGGAAGATATTCTGTTCGCGCGTAAGCTGAAAAATATTTGTGTCTTTCAAATGTTGCCGGCAAAAATTCTGGCTTCGGCAAGAGAATGGGAGCAATCGGGTTTTTGGCCAACGTTGGTTAAATACAGTTGGGCGTATGTTCATTTTTGGTTAGATCCAATGAGGTAACGATCCGCATCAATTTTAACGATAAGGAATTAAGATGAATCGTTTTCAATCGACGCTAGCCGATCGCGGGATTCTTTTAAAAAAAGAAAAGATCGAAATTCTGCAAATTAATGTGGGGAAATTGTGCAATCTCACCTGCGTTCATTGCCACGTCGAGGCGGGGCCGACCAAGATAAAAGAAAACATGAGTCGGGACACAGCGCTGGCGGTGGTTCGATTTATGGATATAGCAGGCGCGACGACTCTAGATATCACCGGTGGCGCCCCGGAGATGAATCCGTCTTTCGCGATGTTGGTGACTGCAGCCAGGTCACGGAATTGGCGCGTGATTGATCGTTGCAATTTGACGGTATTTTATGAGCCGGGCATGGCGCACTTGCCGGGATTCTTAGCTGAACACCGTGTTGAGATTGTGGCGTCCTTACCTTGCTATTTGGAAGAGAATGTAGATAAACAGCGTGGCGACGGAACCTTTCAAAAATCCATCAACGCTTTGCAATGGTTAAATCAATTGGGTTACGGGAAAGATCCCGGGCTAGCGTTGCATCTTGTTTATAACCCCGTCGGACCCCATTTGCCACCGGCGCAACATAAACTGGAGGCGGACTATAAGCAGCGACTGCAGGCAGAGTTTGGTATTGTTTTTAATAAGTTGTTTACGATTACCAACATGCCGATTACGCGGTATGCCAAGTATTTGAAGGCCTTTAATCAATATGAAACTTATGTCGAGCTATTGATTAATAGTTTTAATATCGCCACGATGGAGGGCTTGATGTGCCGGAACACGTTAAGCGTCGGGTGGGACGGTAAGCTTTATGATTGTGATTTTAATCAGATGCTGGGAATGACGATGCGTAACGGTCGACCCTTTACGATTGCTGACGTGACGTTGAAAGATTTGCGCGATTACGCGGTACATACGGGAGAGCACTGTTTTGGCTGCACGGCGGGAGCGGGTTCAAGCTGTCAGGGCGCTTTAAGTTAATTTTGATTGGGAGGAAGCGATGCGGAAATTAATTATTGCTGTTCTCATGGGGCTCGGGTTGGTCGTACCAGCTCAAGCGCAGCCATTGACTCAAGAGTCGGTAAAAAGTAATCAAGAAGAAAAAGCCATTTTCGCGGGTGGGTGCTTTTGGTGCATGACCGCTCCATTTGATAAACTGCCGGGTGTTAATAAAGTCATTGCCGGTTATACCGGAGGGCCGGGGGCTCATCCGACTTATTCGGATTACGGCGCGAAAGGCCATACCGAAGCGGTAGAAATCACGTTTGATCCGGACAAAATTACGTATCAGCAACTTTTGGACGTCTATTGGCGTCAGGTAGATCCCACCGATGGGGGCGGACAGTTCTGTGATCGCGGATTTGAGTATAAGCCGGCCATATATTTTGTAAATGAACAACAACAAATCTTGGCGCAGCAGGCAAAAGACGTTTTGCAAAAATCCGGACGATTTCAGAAACCTCTTGCCGTGGAGATCATCGCGGCGACGATTTTCTATCCGGCAGAAGAATACCATCAAGATTACTACCGAAAGAATCCCCTCAAATATAAGTTTTACCGATTTAATTGTGGCCGAGATCAGAGATTAGAGAAAGTATGGGGCCAAAGTCCATCGCATTAACGAAATCCAACCCTGACACCGCCTGGCTCGTTGTCTTTGCGAAAGAACCGAAGGTAGGATTGGTTAAAACCCGTTTAAGTCCTTCCTTGTCTGACCTGCAGTGCCTGCGGCTTTATCAAGCTTTCTTGAAAGACACTTATGCCCTTTGTCAGCAAGTCAGATGTCAACGACGAATTTTGGCTTTCACGGGGGTCTCGTCTAGTCCGGCTTTTCTTAAGAAAACATTCAAAACATTTTCTTTTTATCGGCAGATTGGAAAGGATTTAGGAGCACGTATGCACGCCGCGTTCCGGTGGGCCTATGAGCAAGGAGCAGGTAAAATCGTACTCGTGGGGTCAGACGCCCCAACGTTACCCGCGGGTTTTGTTCAGCAAGCTTTTGCTGAGCTTAAACGGGCCGACGTGGTGATTGGGCCTAGCCTGGACGGTGGGTATTATCTGATTGGATTGACTAAACCCTGTCCGGGTTTATTTAAGCACGTGGATTGGAGTACGGATCAGGTTTTGACTCAGACAGTTAATAATGCGAAGAGGTTAGGTTTAAGTTTGTATTTCTTGCCGCGTTGGTACGATGTGGATGATCGCAAAAGTATACAGTACCTAAAGAAAGAATTTCATTCGCGAAGTCAGGGAGGCGCCGGAGCGTGGACGCGAAG
>CAYXGG010000036.1:6362-9041 GCA_964464475.1 uncultured Planctomycetales bacterium
GCGTAATTTTTTAAAAGATGTTTTTGTTGCAGGCTCTGCCACCCATTCTCACCTAACTGCTTACGATAGTCGGCTGACATCGCCAGTGATAACATCGCTTGGGTCAGTTCGTTGGTCTCTCCGTAGTTCACTAATAAGCCATCATGTTTGTGACTGATGATTGTTTCTTGAGGCGTATGCCGGCAAGCAATGACAGGCTTTTTCTGTGCCCAGGCTTCTAGATAGACGATGCCAAAACAGTCGATGTTAGAAGGCATGACTAATGCGTCGATTGAGGCGTAAATATGTTTTTTTTCGTCTTCAGTGAATTTTTCAACGCGAAATATTTTTTTGCGATTTTCGGCAGTATGTTGGCCTATGTGTTTTTCTAGAATTGGAGCAAAGCTTGGATCCGGTTGACCCGCGAGTAATACTTGGCAGTCAGGGAATTCTCGCCAAACACCATGCATCGCGTCAATAAAATGTTCAATCCCTTTCAAGGGAACGAGCCGACCAACGTAGGCAAAAGTTGGCTTTGCGGTCAGATTAAATTTATTTTGTAAATAGAGCGAGTCCCCACCCAAGATGGGTTCCGGATTTATTCCTAAAGGTAATACCGTAATTTTCTTGTCTTGCGTTCCACGTTGAATTAATAATTTCTTTTCATATTCGGTGCAGGCCACGATGCCATCGGCTTGAGCAAAAAGCTTATTCTGAATGGGGGTGCTTTGAAAAAATTCGGATTGATGAGTGATGGGCATGTTAATCCACGGAATTTTAAATAGTTTTCTGGCCCAATAACACAGGTAAGTCGGAAAGTAAGCATTGTGGGAGGAAAGAATAATGTTTGGCCTCAGTCGGCCAATCGCGCTCAACATGCTCGGTGTAAAAGGTCCTATTTCAAAGAAGAATTTATTTTCTTTAAAGAAGTGTTGCGTGAAACGATAGCCACCTCGCATTAAAGGTAATTTTTCAAACAACCATTGGCGAAACTGAAGATCAATCTTGAAGCGATGGACGCTCACGCGGTTGATGATTTCAAAAGGGCGTAAGGTGGAAGGCGCTTGTGCGGTGTTGTAATCGGATGGTTGTAACGCCGCGGCGGTGAAGACATGCACGTCGTGAGATTCTTGGGCCATGGCTTCGGAGAGCGCTTGTAGGTGCGATTGGTTGCCACCAATGGAGGGGTAATAGAGGGGGCAGACATGGAGAATTTTGAGTGATTTAGCCATTGGTGGGAGAATCGCTTTATTGGTTTATGAGCCTTGCCGTGATTTTTTGTTAGGTGAAAAACTCAGAAAAAATTTTAGGATCAATCCGGGCTTTCCAAGCACTTCTTTCATAGCGATCCATGGTTTTAGGATTTTGGTGACTAATGGCTCGCTGGCCTCCCAAGAGATAAATATGCTGATGGTAATAGGCCGCGACAAATGATTTTAGTCCGTAGGGCAGACGGCCCACTATTTTCCAACGGTTGGATGGGAGGTGATACGCTTGAATGACATCGACGGTCGTCACGACATCGGTTTTACCAACCCGAGCGTCGTCCCCTCCAGGAAAAATAACGTAATCCCCAATGTGCAAAGTGGTTGACTCAGTATGTGAGACGGGAACAGGCATGTCGGCAAGGCGTTCCCAATGTTTATCTTGAGGAGAATAACGATACACGTTGGGTAATCGAGTCTCTTCGGTTAATGTCCAAGTGCACGTAAACTGAGGATCTCCGGGAATCGCCACGTAGTCGCCTTCCTGGCCGCCAAAAACGTAAATAAAATTTTGGTAAATAATCGATCCTCGATGCGGTCCGCCTTTGGGAACGGGAGGCTCTTCTTGCCAGGTGTTCTCTAATGCTTGTCCGTTGAGGATGGGAATGCTCCAATGATCAATACTTGAAGTGGTACGGTCTTCTTTGGCACCAGCAAAAACATGCAAACGACCGTTTAAAATTTGAGTTGCCGGTGCGTAACGGGCATAAGGGAGGGAAGGGAATTCTCGCCAAGTTCTATCCTGAGTATCAAAAACAAAACAATTGCGGGTAGCTGGCGAGCAGCAGGTGCCTAGTTGTCCACTGATAAGATAGATGAAGCGTTGTCCGTCGTTTGCAACACCTAAATGAGTTTGTGCTAGATTCTCAGGAAATGGAATTTGGTCTGTCAGCCGCAGGCGTCGTAAATCATAAACCGAGACAGAAGCTTTAACTTTTCCTCCCCAAAGAAATCCACCAAACATGTATAATTGGTGTCCAAATTGGGCCGCGCCAACATCTAGTTGGCCCTCTGGAAGGGGAGGTAGCGCTTGCCAGCAAAGCTCCGGTGGTTTACGGTCGAGTTTGTTAAAATGATATTGTTCTACCGCTTGAAATTCCCAATTTGGGTTAAGAGATCGAAGGATTTTGCGCGTGGCACGTTTGAGGTAACTCATTAACGTAAGTGTAAATCATGGATGAATTGAAAGAAAATTAATTTTAATGAAACTTTGTTTTGGTCGCGATTGGCGAATAAGGCTTGTTTTTTTAATTGCTGGCTTTGATTGGTTACTTTAGTATATAGACTTATTACGGATTGATTACACGCCTTTTCTTTACCAAAGATTGTAAGGAAGGCGGTACCTGCCAAAGGCAGGCCTTTTTTTTCTGGGGAAAAGGCAGTACCTGCCCGTCCGGTCCGCCTCGGCTCGCCATCGGCGAGACGGGCAGGCGGG
>CAYXGG010000037.1:0-8502 GCA_964464475.1 uncultured Planctomycetales bacterium
ACGGGCAGGCGGGTTGACTTCCTCAATATCATTGGAAGAGAAAAGGTCAATAAAACATGAATCAACAACAGGCCCCCTAACTTACCAAACGATAAAGCCGGATGATATCTTTTTCTAACATTTTGAAAAACCGCACCCATGGCATTTCTGGCAGCCTTCCTCATGATGCAGAGGATTACCGCATTCAGGACAGACCCCGACCATATTTTTCTTCGTTGAATAAACTTTATCTGTCTCAACGACACCGGAAGAAGCCATGACGGCCTGCCGAGAAGACGAGGCTTCTGCCCCAGCCGTCCGCATATTCTTCTTTTCTGCGCATCTTCTCTCCAACACGCGAGCAATCGCATCCGCGCACGAGAGGATTCTCTCCCCATTTTCCCAAGATGGTGCCGGACAGCGAATCCCGCGTAACTGCTCAACAATCTCCCGACTCTCGACACCGCTACGCATGGCCAAAGAAACCAACCGACCAATCGCTTCCAACTGACTCGACGCGCACCCTCCGGCCTTGCCCATCTGAGTAAACACTTCAAAAGGACCCCCCGAAGGATCTTCATTCATTGTAACGTATAAATTCCCGCAACCCGTCATCACTTTAGACGTCGTACCGGTCGTAACTTCCGGTCTGCGCCGAGGATGAAGTTTTGTTTCAGCAGCGGCTTCCTCTTTCTTTGCGACATTAAGCACCTGATCGGACCGGCTCCCATCGCGATAGACGGTAATCCCCTTACATTTTAATTCATAAGCCATTTCATACGCGGCTTTGACCTGTTCGATAGTTGCCGAATGTGGAAAATTAATTGTTTTGGACACGGCATTATCGGTAAACCGCTGAAACTCCGCCTGCATGCGCACATGCCATTCCGGGGCGATATCATGCGCCGTGACAAACGCCCGTTTAACATCGTCGGGTATCCCTTCCAGATGCTGGATGGATCCCGCCGTGGCAATGCTCTGCATCAAGGCCTCCGAATAGAAACCCCTTTCCCGAGCCACTTCTTCAAAAACAGGATCAACCTCGACCAACTTGGTATTATCCATGACATTTCTAAAATAACTGATCGCAAAAAGCGGCTCAATGCCTGATGACGTCGGGCCCGCAATAATACTGATCGTTCCTGTGGGCGCAATAGTAGTAAGCGTCGCATTACGAAACCGTGCTCCTTCTCCTCCCTGAGCAAAAACACTTTGTTCGAATGCCGGAAAAACGCCCTTGCTTTTGGCTAATTCTAACGATTTGATCTTTGCCTCGGTTTGAATAAATGACATGACTCGACCAGCTAATTCAACCCCGGCGTTACTATCATACGCGATCCCCAACCGCGCTAACAGCGATGACCACCCCATCACGCCCAATCCAATCTTCCGCGTTAACTTGGTCTGCTCTTCAATTTGCGGAATCGGATGGCGATTAGCATCAATAACATTATCCAGAAAATGCACCCCCAGCCGCACGACTTGCTGTAATCTGTCCCAATCAATCTGAGTTCGCCCATCCTCAACCTTAATCATTTTAAGCAAATTAATTGAACCCAAGTTGCAGCTTTCATACGGCAGCAATACTTGCTCTCCGCATGGATTGGTTGCTTCATACGCGCCTAACTGGGGCGTGGGGTTTCCTTCATTCATCCGGTCGATAAAAATTAACCCCGGCTCACCATTTTGATAGGAACAAGCCACAATTTTCTCAAAGACATCCCTAGCCGGCAAACGCTTGACGGTTTTCCCGGTTAGAGGAGAGACGAGATCATACATTTCACCCGCTTGCATCGCCGCCCAAAACTTATCCGTGATCGCGACAGAAATATTAAAGTTACAAATTTCCTTATCCGTTTGTTTGCAGGCAATAAATTCTAAAATATCCGGATGATCAACACGCAATATTCCCATGTTGGCTCCCCGACGCGTCCCTCCCTGTTTGACGGCCTGAGTCGCCGCGTCAAACACTTTCAAAAAAGAAATAGGGCCCGAAGCGACACCACCGGTCTTCTGCACCAAACTATCTTTTTCGCGTAACCTTGAAAAAGAGAAGCCCGTCCCTCCGCCACTTTTATGAATAATAGCGGTATTTTTTAAAGTCTCAAAAATCGATTCCATTGAATCCTCAACCGGCAAGACAAAACACGCGCTCAACTGTCCTAAGGGTCGACCGGCGTTCATTAAAGTTGGGGAATTGGGCAAGAATTCTAAACGCTCCATGATTTTCAAAAACTCTTTCTCTAACCCAGCCACTTGATCGGCACTAGCTCCCGATACAGCTTCCTGCTCGGCAATCGTCCGGGCAACTCGCGCCCACATCGCTTCGGGAGTTTCACAAACTTGGCCGGAGGCATCCTTTTTTAGATACCGTTGTGACAACACTTTTAACGCGTTGGGAGAAAGAGCGACACTCATGCCAACCTCACTTTCGTTTCTCAATGTGTTATTTTTGGGAAGCAGCGACCAGAAACTGACCATGACGAGCCGCGGTTTGCTTAAAATTCCAAGGCTCCATGGCGGGGACCTGCACATCATAAACAGAAATGACCGGCAAGCCGGCAAACAATAATTTAACCTCCTGCATGTCCTGCTTCGAGATGGGGGCGGCCGCGCTAGCGCGCAAAGGGGTATTCAGTTGAACTTCTTCTGGACGAATTTCTTTTAAGAAATCCGCGATTTTCTCCATCTCATTGAGATTCTCTTGAATGACCATGATTTGAATAGCAAAACGTCCGGCAAAAACTTTCTTAAACTCCAATATTCCGGAAATGACTTTACTTAATTTGAGGTGTGATTGCGGATGATCAACGCATTCAAAAGATTTCTGGCACAAGACATCTAATTTCATCAGCACATAATCCGCCAACGACAAATCTTCGCGCACTTCCTTTAAATGCAACAACGACGAATTAGTCAAAACCGCGATCTTTTCCGGCCTTAGCCTTCGAACGAGCTGGATCATCTCTCCCAAATTTTTGGCCAACGTAGGTTCTCCACGGCCCGAAAAGGTAATACAATCAATAGGCATCGTTGGACTTAATGTCTTCACTTCTAATTCCAACGCTTGAGTTGGTACGTAGACGTGTCGTCCTTTGGCCCAATAAGACGTCTTGCCCAATTGACAGTACACACAATCCATATTGCATACTTTCTGCGGTAACGATAGAGGGTCGATACCTAACGACAACCCCAAGCGCCAGGAATAGACTGGACCATACAAATATTGATAATCTTTAATCGTCATATCCAGCCTCTTTAATTTCTTTTCTCGCAAAAAAAATTGATAAATAACATTATTTCCTTCAAATCTCAGGACGCCTTTCGTTGACCGACAACGACCCAAATCCCCAACCGGAATCGAACCAGTCAAAACCCTACTTATTAACCAAACTTTTTTTGACTAATTGCTCCGCCTGTAGCCAGTGCTCCAAATCATTCCCGTCTTGCCGTCCTTGTTGCTCGTAGAGCTCAAACGCTTTTCGAGAAATCTGTTCGTGCAAATCAATATGTTCATAATGTTTTTGAATGGCCTCCTTGGTAAACAGTTGGTGTAGTCTTGGCCGATGAGATGTCTTTTTTGTCTGGGTAGTCATGGATCCCTCCCTTGGGAACGTTCCCTTTCTTCTGTGTAGCCGAAAGAATTTTAGTCAACAAACAAAGCGTTTTAACGTTATGTTGAGGATTAAGCATCCAGCGCTCCAACCTCAGAAGCATCCCGGGTTTGAACATCGAAAACTGCCGGGACGTTTCAGAAAAAATCCGGTTGCGCAACCTTCTTTGAGAAACGGATGTCATGGCTCTCTCAGCTTGTCTTTTTGAATAACCTGTTCTTAAATTCGCTCGACCAATATTAGAATCAGCTAGCACGACTAATATTCTTATGTTGCCTTTTAACTTCATACAACGCTTTATCAACCTTAGATACAAAATCCAGCCTGTCCCAAGGCGCGCGATATTCCACAGCCCCGATACTAACTCGCACAGGTTCAGGAGCAGAAATCGCTTCCAAACAACGGGAGATTTTCTGGGCCACCTTTTGGGCTTGCGCTCCATCCACGCCGGGTAATATAACCATAAACTCATCCCCTCCATACCGGCAGACCGAGTCAATACTGCGCAAATTCCCCTTCAAGGCCTTTCCAACTTCCTGCAACAAGCGATCCCCCTCCAGGTGGCCGTAGCGATCATTAAAAATCTTAAAATTATCAATATCCATCATCAATATGCTTAAATGCCCATTAAACCGACGATAGCGGTTAATTTCTTGATCCAGACGCTGAACTAATCCACGATAATTATTGAGATTGGTTAACGGATCATTGTTAGCGAGATATTCCAATTCGCGGTATAGCCGGACATTCTCAATGGCGACCGCCGCCTGCCGGATCAAAACGGACAGTATGCGCAAATCTAAATCAGTAAAGACGTCCCTCCCGTCCGGCGCCTTATCCGTCAAATTCACCACCCCAATGACCCGCTGGTCAACCTTCATCGGAAAAACAATAAACGACCGCCCCAAACAAGACGCGCGGCTTTTACGTCTAAAGCGATCGTCGTATTCTATATTCTTAACCAATACCGGAATGCCTTCCTTAGCGACAATACCGGCGATTTGGTCCCCTAATTTCATTCTCGACTGAATCACCACGTCATCGCTCAACCCCAAAGAGGCTTTGATGCACAATTCTCCTGTTGCCTCATCTAACAACATGATGGAGCAGCGCTGGACATTCATAATTCTGGCGATTGCTCCAATCACATAATCAAGCAATTTATCAACGCGATGAATCGTCGCCAGACGCTCATCAAACTCCAAAATTTGTTCCAATTTACTCTTTTCATTCAGGAGCGAATCCTCCAATTTAATTTTATCCGTAATATCAATCACGATCCCTTCCACGCCTACGACCCCATGGGAATCATTATAGATATAGTGACTGGTGGCCGAGAGCACGATCACCGAACCATCTTTACGACGGTTGCGTACCTGGTAGTTCCGGACGAATCCATTCTTTTCCATGGCCTTCAAGAATAACTGCCGCTCCCGAGGATCCACATAAACATCTAACGACAAATCTTTTCCCAACAGCTCTTCTTTGTTGCCGTAACCGAGGATCTCCACAAAAGCCTCATTGACATATGCCAATTTTCCTTTTTCATCCGCAATATAAACCCCGGCGTGCACGTGTTCAATCAGACTACGGAAGGTTCTTTCCGAGTCAAAGAGCCAATGACTTAAATTCTTGCCAGAAATAATATCTGGAGACATGAACTATCCTCCGAACGCCATCTGCTCGGGCTTAATAACACTAAAATCCTGAACGCTTTCTTCCACCCAAAAGAAAAACTGATGATCAATCGCCTCCCCCTGGATAAATCCCAATCGCCAAAGACTCTCGGCAACCTCACTCGCCTTTTCGTTAGAAAGATTAATCCCATTCGCAATCTCATCAATGGTGTAGGGACCACTTACTTCCTGAAGAAACTCATAAATTTTACAAGCCACCAAGCATTCAAGGCCATTCATCATTTCACCTCAACTTTTAATTCCAACTCTCTGGCTTTTACTAAACTCTTTATTCTGGGCAACAATTTCTCCTGTAATTCACTTTTGCCAAGATAGGCACTAATATCATTGCTGGTAAATACTTCTCGAAAAGCTTCCGTCTCAAAAACAGTCAGAATAATAATCTGACATTCCGGAAGAAATTTCTTTATTTCTCCGGAGGCTTCAATGCCGTTCATATTCGGCAGCCGGATGTCCATCAAGATAATATCGGGCCTAAATCTTTTAGCCTCAATGAGCGCCGCTTCCGCCGAGCCGACATCATTAATTTCCAAATTTAATTTCTGACGAATTAAATATTCCTTAACCGTAGCCCGATAATCTTCATGATCCTCAACAATCAGGATCCGCAAACCCGGCCAGTTTTTCATTACCATAAAAATCTCCTTATCTAAATCATAAGTGCAATTAACAGAAATTGAATAAGCGGATGTGCTTAGGAAGATACGTAGTACTACGCAATAAACCGAGGGGCAAACTAAAGAAGAGCGCGCAAGTTCGCTTCCAGCCTTAAACGCTCCTGTGTTTCCGAAAGGTTATACGCTCCGCGGATAATGCCATTATGATCAACCAGAAAAATCTTTTCGGGACTCAGTTCCCCGAGTATTCCGGCCAGCACGCTGGCCTGAGACGGGTTGATAGCCCAATCTTGCCGATAGGCACCCATAGGAAATTTTCGAATATTTGCATCATCTCGAAAATGAATAATTCGCAAAGATCTTTTCGCTCGGGAAGTTCGTTGTGACAGCTTAGCGAGATACTGAGTATAAACCTCCGGGCAGCCATCAGCGTGCAAACAGAATTGCACCGCTGAAACTTCCCCCTTTAAGCGCCGGGGTGAAAAAGGTACCCCCTGAGCATTACTTGCCCAAAAATGTGGAAACGCACCAAAAGAAACAGCTCCGAATTTCTGTCGAGCGTCTCGAACCATCAAACAGAAAGAAATACACACCAAAACTAACAAAAAAACCGGCCAGAATAAACGATCGGCGGTACTAGGGCGACGCATGCGATTTACCCTTTCTAATTATTTCCGAAATCCTTAAAGCCACCCATCCGGCCAACAAAATCGGCACCAGCCATAAGAAACCGACCATCATCAACGTTTGCTCTACCGAAGCGTCGTTGCGAGTCGCGGCGCAAACCGGACACCCCCATACCACTTTGGGCAGAATCAAGAATATCCCCAGGAGGATTAAAACAATTTCCTTCATGACTGTCCTATGAGTGCCAAAGATACGCGGCGTCATACATCATAAACAGAAGAAAGTAAATAGCGACGGGGATAGGAATAAAGAAAGCCGCCTTAAACGCCCAGCCTTCTGCTTTTAAATTCATATAAATCAACGCGACCAATAACGCCTTGGTAGCCATTAAGGTCAGCAACCAACCGGTTCTCCAAGATCCCCAAGAGGCTTGACTATAGACAAACAGCTCTACAATAGTTAGCAGAATCATCCACCCCGTCACCCAAAGATAATTTTTTCCCTTCATCAGGCCTCCTTGCTTAAAGCAAATATATTCCCGTAAAAATTAACATCCACATTAAATCAATAAAGTGCCAATACAGAGTTAACGCCTCAACCCGAACATAATTATAACCATTAAACTCCCCCCGAATCACAGCCAACAATACGTACGTCATAAAAATTAAGCCGGCCAAAACGTGCAGCCCATGAAAACCGGTAGCCCCATAAAAACAGGCCGCATAAATGCTACTGGTCGGCCTAAAAACCTGGCCACTGAATCCTGCCGCAGCTAAATGCTGCGCTAATTTTTCTCCCCCAACGATGAGGTGACAATACTCATACACTTGAATCCCTAAGAAAATGACTCCTAGGCCTAATGTCATCCACAAATACTTAACGCCAGTAATCTGATCAAATTCTTTAATAGAACAAAAAGCCCGCATCATCGTGTAACTACTAACCATTAATACCAAGGTGTTGAAAGCTGTTAGTGCAATATTCAAGATTTGTCCTGGAGCGGGCCAAGGAGCGCCGTTGGCGCGTAAATACGCAGCAGCAATAAGGATGGTGACAAAACTTAACCCATCCATAATCAAAAATAGCCACATGCCAATTTTACCTACACCCGCCTCACCAAATGCGGTATCACGCTTCTGCACTATGACCTCACTCATGCATCATTCTCCTTATTCTTAATTTTTTTACTTAACAATAAAAATGACTACCAGCAATACCCCCCACATGACCAACAAAAAATCCCAAAAATGTCCCACGCCCTGCATCACCACCATTTTCGCCGGATGACGCTCACTTTTCACCCAGCTGCCATAGGCCGCTCCTATGGCCGCCATTGCACCCACCATATGCAGGGCGTGGAATCCTGTTAATAAGAAAAAGAAGCTTCCTGCGATGGTCGTGTCCCACCGCAATCCTCGAGCGAGCATCATCTGCCAAAGCATCGCCTGCCCAACCAAAAAAGTCATCCCCAGCATCCAGCCGGTCCACCACGAATAGCGCTGCCCCTCTAACACGTGCTGCTTCGCCTTCCATAAAAAAACTCTAAAAAAAATGCTACTCGCCAGCAGCACCAAAGTATTAAACCCGGCCATTCTTATGGTCGGAAGAATCACATAATCCTCAAGCCAACTCTCCGCTCGCAACCGATAAGCAAAATATCCCCAGATTAAAGTAAAAAATATCAATCCCCACGAAGCCAAACCAATCGTCCACCCGATACTAACGGTAGACGCGTGATCACGCTCAGAATCACTACGATAAAGATTAACAGTACTCAAGCGGGAATCTCCTCGGTTTGCGCGACCCAATCCTTTCCTTTAACATTAGGATGACTGTATTCATGCGGGCCATTACGAACAATCGGTTCTTGAGCGAAATTACCATGCTCAATCGGATAATCCAACGTCCATTCCAGCGTAGCCGCCTGCCAGGGATTTCGCTCAGCCTTTTTCCCTTTGATTAACGACC
>CAYXGG010000038.1:0-7102 GCA_964464475.1 uncultured Planctomycetales bacterium
GTATCTCCGCAAAGAGCACTCGCAGGGTGGAAAGAACCGCCCACACACTTTTCAAACTCAAAGCCTTGGAATGCTGATTCTTTCGACCTGTATGCTCTAGGGGAATCTGTTTATATTGGCATCCGGAGCGAATTAATTTCACCACCAACTCTGCGACCATCGCCAACCCATCTGACTTTAGATCCGCAGCGCGCAACGCTTTTAATTCGCAGATAAACGGACCATTATAATATTTCAAATTTAGCTGAAAGAGGGTATTCATCAACATCACAAATAAACGTGAAATAATGCGTCTTCCCCAGGTTCGATTCCGCATATCCGCCAAATAAGTGATGACCAAATCTACCCCTGTCAACTCACGGACCAAATCCTTTAGCACCAAACTTGACATGTCGTTATCACCGGGAAACAAACTTATGTATTGCTTGGTGGCTTCAGCTACTCCCCGACGATAGGAATAGCCAAACCCTCGATTGGCTTCATTTGACAATAGCTTAATGCGACTTCGGCCCTCACTCGCCTGACGCGCGTTAGACAGCGTGTTATCAGTGCTCCCATCATTGACTACGATGATTTCGTAATCTCGCGTGCATTCGCTAAGCACTTGATCGACATTATTGATGGCCGCGACAATGTTATCCTGTTCGTTAAACGCTGGAATAATAATAGAAACGGATTTATCCATGCTAGTTCGCGAACCCAAGTCCTCGTTGGAATGAATTCGTCATCTGGTCCTGCTTATAAAAAACCCATGACAATATTAGCTATTTGGAAACGGCCATGACCGCGGCTAACTCTTTCGGCGGGATTTTGGGGTCTAAGTCCTCTAACCCGGCCCCAAATTTCAACATGGGTACGATACGTTGATTCTCAACAATTTCCACATTGCACAAAACCGGGCCATCAAAAGCCAATACTTGAGAGATAGTAGCGGCCAATTCGCTGTGTTTTGAAATCGTAAAAACGGTAAGACCAAACGCCTTTCCCATTTGTTCAAAATCAGGAAAGCACAGGCCGGTAGGTTCATCTACCGCCATGTATCGGGAATTAAGCCAGGTATCAATGGTTTGCTTCTGTATGCCGTGGCCATGATTATTGAAAACAAAAATTTTGATGGGCAGCTGGTGCCGTTTAACCGTAGCTAACTCTTGGAGGCACATCATTAAGCCGCCGTCCCCGATCAAGCAGTAGACATCCTGCTTGGTGGCAAAAGCAGCCCCAATCGCCCCCGGGACAGCAAAGCCCATCGGTGAATGATTCCAGGCAGAGAATATTCTTTGATTTCTTTTGACTTCAAAAGCGGTCAGGGTCCAAGCGATGTTAGCACCTGTATCGGTCACGATGACCGCCCCTTCTGTAGCTTGTCGAGAAAATTCTTTAACAAAAACATAAGGATTAACTTTTTCTTTACGCTCGTAATACTCTGGGGGACAGATGGGGTACTGTTGTTGCCATTCCCGAATCTTGTTACGCCAAGAGATCAATCGGTCTCCTGAAGTCTTGACTCTCACTTTCTGGGCCGCTTTAAAGAAATCCTTCATATCACAAGCCAACGCGACGTCTAATTTAAAATCATTCTTGGTAAATTTGGTTAACTCGAGCGGATCGATATCCACCATAATTTTTTTAGCCTTCACCGCAAATAAATTCTGCTTTCCTCCCGTTATCATCTGCGATAAACGCGTCCCCAAAGCTAAGATGACATCGGCGTTTTGTAACGCAAAGTTACCTGACCGAGGGCCGCACACGCCAACCGGACCCATATTTAGCAGATCAGAAAATTCCAGCAAGTCCATGCCACCCCACGTCAGGACAACGGGCAAACCATATTGACGCGCAAACTCGATTGCCGCTTCTTGCGCCCGGGCCATCCTGACCCCAGCGCCTAGAATCAACACCGGCCGTTTAGCGTTACGCAGTAACTGCAGAACACGACTAACCTTGGCGGTCGGCACGGGAGAAGCTGATTTCTGAGGTGGCTGATATCCTTTTAATTTCTCAGGGTTAACCTCCACACGTTGCAAATCATCAGGAAAATCAATGACCACTGGCCCTGGTCGACCAGATCGGGCGAGATGCAGCGCCTTCTGCAATTCATATTTGACCTTCAGAGGATTCCGAATCTGAACGGCGTATTTAGTGATCGGTTTAAAAATGGAAACAACATCGGTTTCTTGAAAACCCTTTTGACGGATCGCCTTGGAAGGCTTTAGGCGAAACGTCGCGACTTGACCGGTAATAAAGATGGCCGGAATGGAATCAAAATACGCATTACAGATACTCGTCGTTAAATTACTAGCTCCGGGACCGCTGGTCACCATGGCCAGCCCCAAATTCTGACTCACCCGCGCGTAGCCGTCTGCCTCCGCCCCCGAATGTTGTTCGTGTTGAGAACAAATCGGCGTCATGCCGGGGTGTTGTGCCGCCGAGTCAATTAAATGAATAACCGCTCCGCCCGACACCACAAAACAATGCTGAATGCCTTCTTTAACCAAAAAATCGATGACGTAATCTGATAATTTCATAAATTTAAGAGCCTTTAACTCCGACGCCTATGGCAAAAAGGTAATGAGCCATCGGAGCAAAACCGGTATGCACCACTTCATCATTCATGGAAAAACTAAAAACATTTTTAAAATACTTGGACATCTGTTCGCGAAGTGTCTTTTCGCTTTTTAAATTGATGTGCTGAACTCGGCTGCGTTCGGAGGCATGGCGGCTCGCCGTGATATTAGGCGTACCCACAATACAGACACCATCGGGATGCAAACAGCGGCACTGATTTTCCATAAAAGAACGATTTAATTCTTGATCGAGGTGCTCAATAACATCGATCGAATAACACGCGTCAAACTTTTCTTTGGGATAGGATTGACAGATATCCATTTGGCGAAAATCAATATTTTTCAGCATTTTCAATCGCTGTTTGTCGCCCTGAATCAAACGCGGTTCAGGATCAACCGCCACGAGGCGACCCACATGCTGAGCCACGATCGGCGCGCCAAATCCATCGCCACAACCAACTTCTAAAACGAGATTTTTGCCCGCCAGCATTTTGGCGCAAAATTTATATCGCGCCAACACAAACAAGATGTGTTTGGGATCATGAATCACGCTATAAGACGTCCATGGACCCAACTTGATGGAATCAATAAATTGATAATCCGTGCCTAATCGATACGCTTCTTTTTGGGTTAATTTCTTCTGTGACATCGTTCGCCTCTTATGGTTTCCAAGCGTTTTGACAGCGTCTTAGCTTATACATGTCAGAATTTGATTTCAACGCCTTTATCAAATATTTCCCGGCATTTCCTCGCCAAGGATCATGGACAATCGAGAAATTACGCCCTCCTGATATTGGCTTCCCCCCAGCGGTTAACCAACGGATACAATCATAAATATCAACCAAAGGCGTTCCCTTCCCTTCTTTCATAAACTTCTGAGTTTCCTGAAACTTCTTTGAGGAAACCTCCTTGGCGGTAAGCACCTGTTGATGAATTTTTGTTTTGGTCCAACCTGGGCCCACGATAAAGACATTAAGATCGCGATTCTCGGCATCCAAAAACTCGCAAAATTTGGTCAACATTATTTTGGCGCTGGTGTAGGCTGACAAATTAACCACGGCATTATTAGCCCCCCCTCCGGCAAAAAAAACCACTGAATTAATCCTGGTCGGTCGACGAAAAGGATAGACTGCGTGCAAAACACTTAAGGGTCCCAAGGCATTGGTCTTAAATGATTTTTCCCAGGAGGCATAATCCGCAGAGAAAAAAGCAGTGACCGGGCGTATATCGCCGACACAATTGATAAAAATATCCCAGCGCAATCGGGACTGCTTAAACTTTGCGGCCACTAATTTGGCAGCCCTGGACAAAGAGACATCGCAACGCCACAACGTGCAATCCGGACGTTTGATTAGCGAATGAACATGCGCGGCCGTTCGATAGGTTCCGATCACCTGATACCCATCGCGTAAATAAAAATCAGCTAAAGCGCGACCAATATCGCTACTGACGGAAAGAATAAAAACAACCGGCCTTTTTTTAGCAGAGAGCTGGGACATGATCTTAGTAGGGTCCCTTAAAAACTTCCACTTTTCGATCGGTAGGAATCGGGCCCACGTCGTTGACGCCAAGTAACTCACTCGCGGCCTGAATAATGTCTGAGTAATCCGGATAAAATGCGGCCTCCAAGGATTGGGAAACCGGACAAGGAGATTCGGGCCAACCGATACGCCGGATCGGCGCTTTCAGCGATGCAAAAGCCTTTTCACTGACAATGGCCGCAACTTCCGCCGAGAACCCGCAGCGCAACCAGCCGACGTCAGCGCAAATAAGACGTCCTGTTTTACGTACCGAATTAATAATCGTAGCTTCGTCAAAAGGCTGGATGGAAACTGGGTCAATGACTTCCAACTCAATATGCTTAGTTTTCAAAAATTCGGCGGCCGCCAAAGCCTCCGTGACCATCATGGACGTGGCGACAACCGTCACATCGCTCCCCGCACGCATGACCTGCGCTTTACCAAACGCCACCGTATAAGGCTCAACGGGAACAGCCGCGGTCAAATCAAACAAAGATCGATGCTCTAACAAAATGATCGGAACCTCCAGTCGCAAACTTTGCAAAAGCAGCCCCTTAGCCAGATACGGAGTACTGGGCATAGCCACATAAAGTCCCGGGAAATGAGCCAGGATCGCTTGAATACTTTGAGAATGCGTCGGCCCCTGCCCCCAGCCTTTGCCGATAATGCCACGCACGACGATCGGGACCGTCGATTTTCCATTGTACGTGTATTTCCATTTGGCAGCGTTATTAAATAATTGATCCAGCGAAAGAAACATAAAATCGTTACGCGCGTGGACCAAGATGGGGCGCTGCCGGTTCACGGCAGCGCCCAACGCGATCCCCGTTAAAGCGTTCTCACTGGCCGGAGTCCCAATGACCCGAGCGGGTCCAAACTTTTTAAAAGCCTCAACCGTTGTGTTAAAAATCCCCTTGTGATCATCCACACCTAACCCCAGGACAAAAACCTGCGGGTCCAATTCCATTCCCTGAACAATCGCTTCTGATATCGCTTGGGCGTAAGAAATATCTCGACTCAACGTAACCGTCTCCTTTACAACTAAAAATTTATCAACAGCAAGACTAGGATTTTTAACTTAATT
Organism: uncultured Planctomycetales bacterium; assembly: GCA_964464475.1. Lineage (GTDB taxonomy): Bacteria > Omnitrophota > Gorgyraeia > Zapsychrales > JAHFFX01 > CAYXGG01. The sequence goes on from CAYXGG010000038.1 coordinate 5,169, forward strand.
TCAGAATTTAGTATAGCGATTCACCAAAATTAACGGCAAAAAATAAAAATTATTCACGCGGTCAAGACAACTCGTTCAAAAAATGGGCCACATTGCGCCGGGCGATGGCCATGATCACCCCCTGAGGATTGACCCGTGGGGAATCGGGCATCAGACTGGCATCATTAAGATACACATTATCAAATCCATGTAATTTTCCATACGAATTGACCGCGCTCGTGGCCGCATCTTCCCCCATAGGACAAGACCCAAATAAATGGATGGTCGATAAATCCGCATTTTTTAAAGGTTCTCCAGAGCGTAACTCTTCCAATTCTTTTAGTTGCTTGGCCACCGGATAACCGGCCATCGGCAAAATGACTTCTTGCGCTCCAGCGGCAAAAAGCATTTTGCCTAACTCATAAAGACCGGCCCCTAAATGCTGTCGGTCCAATGGAGTGACCTTCAATGAAACAAGCGGATCGGCTAAACCCGGAAGTTGACGTACCCACCCTGCAGCGCTACCAATCGCCAGCGCATAAAACAACTGCGTTTGGGACCAATCTGCCAGCCGGCGCTCAATATCGTCTCGACCCGCCATCCATAATGCCAGATGGGGGATAGAACTGTACGACCCACCCAGAGTAAAACGCGGTTCAAATTCCTGAACCTGTACGACCGGAACCCCCTCGGTCACATCATTAACGCGGTCAGGAAATTTGGCCGCTAACCGCAACGCCGGATGCATGCGTAATGAATTTCCGATATTACGTTTCACACCGCTACGACGTAAAAGTGCTGGGGTTTGCACCGCCCCGCCACAAATAAAAAGCTGCTTAAAGAATATTTTTCTGGACGGCTTGGCGGTGTCATTGGCATCGCTGACTTCCAGGTACTGGGCTTGCCGCGATTTAAAACTAACGCGCTTCACGCGCGCATTAGTCAATAACCGACAGCCGGCTTTTATCGCCCGTGGAATGATCGTTTGGGCCATTGATTGCCGAACACCGAGACCTCCGAGAGAAGAATTGTCATACTTCCAAAAACGCTGAATTTCCGCGCTTTTCCATTTCAAGGCGTCGCAACCTCGCTGAATTCTTTGCGAAGCCAACCCCACCTTAGGCATAAACGAAACCGGCACATCCGCTTGCCAAGATTTAAAAAACGGATCCAGCGTCCGGGCGCTAAAATCAGGCAAACCAAATCGCCGCCCCCACTCATCCAACACCTCTGGATCCGGTGGGTGATATAACCCCGCATTAATTTCACTACCGCCCCCGACACAGCGAGGTTCAATATAAATAACTTTGCTGCGCCCCAACGCCACCGTCATTCCGCCATTACGGTACGACGTATTCATTTCCTTCAAAGAGTACGCCGGTAACGTCTCTGCGATAGCGCGACCTTCTTCAATTAACAGCACATCTTTACCGGCTGCCGCCAGTAAATACGCAGTGTTAGCACCTCCCGGTCCAGACCCGATGACCACAATATCAGCAGAATTAGAATTGACATCCATGGAAAACTAGAAAGCCGTGGGGTTGGTTGAAAAATGCACAAACAAAATCATTTTTTCTTGAAAACGAACAAAATCACGACAAACCGCAATACGGCTCACTTTCCAACGACGCCAATGAATCAATTGTTGCGTCGTTGATTGCCGCAAAAAACTTTTTCCTGTCACCCAAAAGCACGTCGCGTTAAAAGCAGCCAATAACCCTTTCATGGGCCAGCGCAAATGCGCTGGCAACAGGGCCCAGCGCTGAGTCATGGCTTCACCTGTCTTCGCGCGAGCCTCCGGGGAAACTAGCGGTGCCTGAGCCAGTAAATCCTGCAAAGCGACATCGACCACCGCGACGGAAATTTTCTGTGCTAAAGTTAAGGAGGCGTTCATTCTCAATTTATTTCGGCAAATTAATCAATCCGCGAGCGGAGTACTCTTTTAATTTCTCGAT
>CAYXGG010000039.1:0-5822 GCA_964464475.1 uncultured Planctomycetales bacterium
GAAGTTATCGCGATTCCGGCTGACGGTTTAATCGTGGCCGCCCGTACCGGCTGCGTTAAACTACTTAAAGTTCAGCCGGAGTCCGGCAAAGAGATGGACGCCCGAAGTTTCGCAGTCGGATTTCGATTAAAGGCGGGAGATCGTTTAGGAATTTGAGGATAGCGTTGGGAAGCGAACTACCTTTATGCTATAATCCCAACGTTTCTTAACCCAAAGTTGGTTTGATATGCCTGAATTGCGTAAAGATCCGATCGTCGGCCGCTGGGTCATCATTGCCACTGAGCGCGCCCGCCGACCCGGAAATATTATAGATTCTGTTAAACCCCCTGCCGTCACGTCCGCCGAGCCGTGCCCTTTTTGTGAACACCATGAAGGCTCGGTTGCCCCGGAGACTTTCGCGTTTCGTTATCCCGACACTCAGCCCAACGGTCCCGGCTGGCAAGTCAGGGTCGTGGCGAGCCGTAATCCTTTCGTTAAAATTGAACAGTATTTTCAGCGTCGAGGGCATGGGCTTTATGACGTGGTCAACGGCTATGGGGTCCATGAAGTCGTCATCGAAACACCGCAGCACGTCGCCAATATGGCGGATTTGGAAATCCCTCAAATTGAGATGGTTATCAAAAGCTATGTCGTGCGTTATGAAGAACTTTCCCGCAATCCACAGTTAAAATTTTTGATGACGTATAAAAACTTTTCCAATGCCACGCCGAGTCATTTCGCGCACAGCCGTTCCCAGATCATCGCCACTCCCGTTAATCCCATGCGCGCTAAAGATAAACTGAAAGGCGCGCACGATTACTATCAATTTCGGGAACGGTGCATTTATTGCGACATTGTCGCTCAAGAATTAGAAACTAAAAAGCGCTTGGTGCATGAGACGGACCACTTTGCGGCCATTACGCCTTTCGCTTCGCGGTTTCCTTTTGAAGTTTGGATTGTTCCTAAACGTCATCATGCAGATTTTCATAAGGGTGTGCAGGGGTTTGAGGCGGACTTAGCAAAAATGCTTAAACAGATTCTACTGAAAGTCAAAGTGGGGTTGCGCGATCCGGATTACAATTATGTGATCCACTCCGCGCCTATCCGTCGGGAGAGTCGCACGTCCAACAATTGGCGTACTATTGAAGAAGATTTTCATTGGCATATTGAAGTCATGCCGGTGTTAACGCGCGTGGCGGGGTTTGAAAAAGGGACGGGGTTTTATATTTGTGCGATTCCGCCGGAAAGTACTGCAGAATATTTAAGGGAGGTCCAGGTCTAATGCCAGAAATGCGTCGCGATCCTGTCGTCGGCCGTTGGGTCCTGGTGCATACCCAGGACTCGGTCAAGCCTGATTCTTTTGAAGTGGAAAATCATCTCTTCAAACAGCAAGGGACCTGCCAGTTCTGTACAGGAAAAGAAGCTTTGACACCCCCCGAAGTGGATGTCGTGCGAGCAGAAGGTTCTGCGCCGAATACGCCGGGGTGGTCGGTGCGCGTTGTTCCTAACAAATTTCCAGCGTTGCGTATCGAAGGTGAACTTAATAAGCGAGGCTTAGGGATTTATGATATTTCAAACGGAGTTGGCGCTCACGAAGTGGTCATTGAAACGGCAGAGCATGAGAAATATTTTTGCGATCTTTCAGTTGAGGAAATGCTTAATGTATTGTTAAAGTATCAAAGCCGTTATGTCAGTCTCGCCGGTGACCGGCGCTTTAAGTACATTTTGATTTTTAAAAATTTTGGATCCTCTGCGGGCGCTTCGCAGGAGCATACGCACAGTCAGATCATCGCGTTGCCGTTGATTCCCAAATACGTGCGTGAAGAGCTAGACGGGGCCAAGCATTACCATGAATTCCGCGGGCGGTGTGTGTTTTGCGATGTGATTCATCAGGAATACCAAGATAAGGAACGCATCGTCTCCGAGAACAACGATTTTATCGCGTTTTGCCCGTACGTACCGCGCTACGCTTTTGAGACCTGGATTTTTCCCAAGCGTCACAGCTCGACTTTTGCGCAGTTAACGCGTGAAGAATTGACTCAGCTGGCGACGGTCCTTAAAGAAATGCTCACGCGTCTTAAACTCGCGCTTAAAAACCCTTCGTATAATTTTTTTCTACACCTGGCCCCGGTAAATTATGAAAGCCAGGAAAGCTACCACTGGCACGTCGAGATTATCCCAAATCTCACCCGTGTCGCCGGCTTTGAGTGGGGGACGGGCTTTTATATCGTCCCGATTGATCCTGCTCTGGCTGCTAAGCATTTGCGGGATGTGCCGTTACCCAAAGCAACTCCCTAAAATTCTCCCGAAGTTACTTAGTCTTCTCCCGTCTTTATAAGTTCCTCTACCATCATTATTAAATTATTTTTAATCGGAGATGACAACCATGAAAATTTTATCGTGGCCTAAGGAGGATCGCCCTCGCGAGAAACTGTGGGCAAAAGGTGAGCAAGCGTTAAGTAATTCAGAGTTGCTGGCGATTTTGTTGAGAACCGGGACGAAGGGAGAGAGCGCGGTGGCGTTATCCCAGCGAATTTTGGAGAAATTTAAAACCTTTCGTCAGATGAGTCACACCGATACGCGCGATTGGGTGGAATTTAAAGGATTGGGGCAGGCCAAGCTGGCGCAGCTTAAGGCGGCTCTGGAAATCGGTCGGCGGTTTCGGGAGGATGAGATGCGCGCGCCTGCGGTTCAAATTAAAGGCGCGCGCGAGGTAGCGGAGGTTTTACTGGCGCGTATGCGGGATTATAAGATTGAGGTTTTTACGGTCGTGTATTTAAACGCCCAGAACCGGATTATTAAAATAGAGGATGTTACCCGCGGCACCGTTAATCAGGCCAATCCTATCGTGCGGGAAATCTTACATCAGGCCTTGCAGGCTTTTGCCGTTGCGATTATTTGCGCTCATAATCATCCCAGTGGCCTGGCGGAACCCAGTTTTCAGGACCGCGCGTTTACTCAGAAGCTCAAAGAAGCCGGAGAGCTATTGAATGTGCGGCTGTTGGATCATTTGATTCTGGGAGACGGAAACTTTTTCTCGTTTGCGGAAAAGGGGATGTTGTAAGAAATGGTCGTAGTTTGATCGATGGCTATTTAAGCGGTTAGAGGAGGGGCCTGGGGCCGCCGGCGTCCCATCCCCGGCGGCCCCAGAAAAAATTCCTGCAGCCGGTCTTGACAGTTTTTAATCAGCAAATTAAGCTTCAGGTACTCCCTGAATCGTAATTGCGGCGATGGCCGTCGCCGCCAAAAAATATTGACCTTTCTACTACTAATGATGGATTTAAGGAAGTCAACCCGCCTGCCCGTCTCGCTGATGGCGAGCCGAGGCGGACCGGCGAGGCAGGTACCGCCTTTTCTCGAAGAGAAGAAAGGTCTAATACCTGTCCGTCCGGCAGGCGGGCTGGCTTCCTTACAAGCATTGGAAGAGAAAAGGCCAGTAATCAGGGTGCCACTACTGTCTCTATCCTGGCGCCTAACCTGGTGGGTGACCTTTCTACTGAATCTTTTTTCTGGATTTAAGCACTGCGCTGCCGATTAGTCCTGAAGGCTGTGTTCAGGGATTGGGTCATTCTAAGAAAAGGAGAACATAATGAAGAAAATGAGTCTGTTATTGCTGGTGGCTTCTTTTGGGTTTATGGGATGCGCGACAAAAATTCATTATGGATTAGAGAAATCATTGTATCAGCGTCCGGAGAAAACTAAATTGGTCGCGGCGCTTGATCAAATACAGGACTTGCGCACAGAAGAAGAACACGACGGTACCTTTAGTTTGACTAAGGGCTATGACTATTCCAAGGATAGTGCGTTTAAAAAAGATATCTCCGCGCAAGTGACGGACATCACGGCCAAGCATTTGCGTCATGCCAATATCTTTTCCGCGGTAGAAGTTCAAGAGTTAGTCAATTTTAGTGTGGAAGATCAGGCCCAGGTCGACGCCTTACTTGCTCAGGGCATTGATATTGTTATTCAGGCTGATCTACATCATTTTTATGGTTATCAAAGCGGGGCCAAGAGTGCCGCGATGTCGAGCTTCTTTGGCTTGGCGGGGGTTATGACTGAGGCTCTGGTGAATAAGAAATTAGTGGGGGGAAGAGCCACGCTCGGTGATGTGAAAATTTTTGATTTAGATTCCAAGTCATTGCTGTGGCAAGGTGATTTGGATTATGAGTTTGAAGAGAAGGATACTTTTTATGACGGAGGGCCGATGTACGCGATTCAAGCCTTAAAAAAAGTCAATGAAAAATTAGCCCAGCAAGTCAGTGAGGTGGTCCATGATCGCTAGATTGGTTCCCAAGTTTTGGGTGGGGGCGATGCTTATGATGGTAATGGGATGTTCGACTGTTCAGGGGCCGGATATCAGTCGGGAAGAAGTTAATGAATCGACTAAAGAATTGGAAGTCAAGGCGTTTGAACACAACATGGCGCAGGTACAGCGGATTAATGTTATCGGGAATAATTTGTTAAATGCCGTTGAACTCGAAGACGTTAAAGTCAAGACGCGTCCGTACACCGGGTTATATATTGTGCCGAGAAATAAAGTTACTAATCGCTATTACAATAAACGCCCTAATATGGGTGTTTATATAGGATTCGTTTTAGATAATACTCCCGCCAGTCGGGCGGGGTTGCAATCGGGGGATATTCTTACGGCTCTGGGAAGTGAATCAATAGAAGATAACCAGGCCGCTTTGAAAGTGATGAGAAATCCTAAAGGGTTGGCCGGGATGAAGGCTGGTGAGGAGATTCACTTGACTATTGAACGGGACGGTCAACCGCAGGCGGTTTCTTTGGTCTTGGAAGAGCGGTTGGCGGATGTGACGTTTTCGTTAACAAATCACGAGGTGGTCAACGCTTGGGCTACGGATAGCCACATTGTCATCACCGCGGGTATGTTGAATTTTGTCAAAAATGACGAGGAGCTGGCGGCGGTCTTGGGACATGAAATGGGTCATATTATCCGAGGGCATTTAAAGCGTAAAACCGCGGCAGTCATTACTAATTCGGTGGTAGCGCTGACGCTGGGAGTCACGGCGGATGTTTTTGCTCCGGGGACGGGAAGTTTGGTGCAGCTTGGTTCGGAGTCTCTCGGGGAAATGGCCGGATTAAAATTCTCTCGAGATTTAGAACGAGAAGCGGATTATTTTGGGACGAAGATTTATTGCCGTGCCGGATATGATCCTCAGTTCGCTGCCAATTTTCAGGAGCGATTCTCGATCGAAATTCCTAAAACGTTGACCGCCAGTTATTTTAATTCTCACCCTAATTCTCCGGAAAGAAAGCTACGCATTAGTAAGACGGTGGAAGAAGTGATGGGCGAAGCTAATACCGCTAAGTAAATCAACCAGGTGTGAATTGGTGGGGCCGCCGGCGTCCTATCCCCGGCGGCCCCTATCAAGAAATCCCCACGCCCAACGACTAACCCCGAACTTGTCGACTAGTGTTTATACCGCATATCGAGATGAGTGATCTTGAAGAACCAAACTTCAGATGGTTTGATGATTGGTTCATGAGAATCATGCGCTTTTTTATTGTTTAATTGGTGATTGCTGATTTCCGCCCAGAGTATTAGGATAGCAAAGATTCTCAACCCCTGACCAACGCCATATTCCATTGCTGAGCGCCTATTGCCGGGCGGGGTCTGGGGGGCTAGTCGTGGACGATACCTTAATTTAATCAAAATTAGAGTTTGTGGAGATTATCATGCCAGAGAAAACTAAAGACGAAATCATGAAAGAAATGGATGAGGCGGCCAAGGAAGCCCAGCTCGAGTTTTTGAAGAATTTCAAAACCTGGAACTGTAAAGACACCGCCCACTGGTGGCAGCGCTGGTATCTCAAAGCCGG
>CAYXGG010000040.1:0-3424 GCA_964464475.1 uncultured Planctomycetales bacterium
AGAGTCATCAATCGGAACTCAGTAAGGCCAAACAATTAATACGTTTGGGTAGACTATATGAAGTTTTGGGTGAGCCGATTAAAGCTAAGAGTTACTGGCAAGAAGCGATCGCTCTTGATTTAGATAAGCTTGTTCAAGAAAAAGCTAGTTGGGATAGATTTGAATTACTATTTGAGATTGGGAAGATTTTCTTTTTGCAGAAAGAATACGCGCAAGCTTTGGTATACGTCCGGAGAGCTTATGACATGGCTCCTGAAAAAAAGAATCTTCTGGAAATCAAAATTTATGTTGATAATGAAGTCATCCCGGTTTTGTCGGAGGATATGGCAGAAGCTTGGGAAGGGTTACGGAAGATTAGATAAATTTTGGATTTAAGTAAGGATTAGGTTTTGTTTGGCTAATTAGGAATAGGTGGCGATGATTGAAGGGTTGTACAGCGCCTGGCTTCAGAGGAAGCCAGGCGCTGTTTATTTATAACAGAAAGTGGACGTCGTTTAGGGGCTTTTGTTGTGTTTACGACACGTTTATGAAATCAGCCTGTCAGTTTTGTCTCTGAATGACGACGCGCGCGGATTTGGCGCCCGTTTCCATGCCTTCGTATTGTAACCAGCGATGAGTCGTTGCGTTTTTTTCAAACCACATAAAAGTGGGAGGGATGTAGCGGTCAAAAACCTCATCCAAAATTCCCATGTCAGCGATCAGTCGCAATTTTACCGCTGACGTTTCTCCCCAAGGGCTTGGGAGGGATTCTTCGGCAACGTATTTAACATTTACTTTGTAAAGTTTGGGTTCGCAGGTCAAAAGATAAAAGCTTTTGGGTTCCTGAGCCGTCACGTCTTTGGAATAATCCTCCAGAAAAAGATTTAAGAGACTGAAATCTATAGTTGTTCCTTTGAGAGGAAACTGGGTGACTAAGGGTTTTTGGGGGGACGCGGTTTCGCGCTCAACGGTTATTTGCTTTTTGGTATAGTCATAACCTAGCTTGAGAGTCGATAAGGTTTGATGTTGATCATTCCAAATCGTTTGCGTGGTGGAAAGAGGAATGGGTAGATTATTGCGAAATTGGAAAACTGTTTGCATTTCCCATGTCACCTGTTTGTATCGGTCAAAATCACCCCGGCCCTGTTGGGTCAGGAGATAGGTCGGCGACGTTCCTGATGACTCAAGATGCAAGGTTTGACTGACCCGGGAACGTTCCTTTCGGTCATGGTAGTCGAAGTAAACGGCTTCTTGGCCGGTGAGCCAATGAGCGTAAGGCTCCGGCGAATTAGCGTAAGCGCTGTGCATGTGCAGGAAAAATAAAAGTAATAAGGCGAAGATGCGAAGCATGCAATATATTACCACTAATTATTTCTTACCAATGCTATAATCACGTCATTATTACGCACCAAAAAATTATGGCTGAGTTGCTTTCTATTATTATTCCCACGTTCAACGCCCAGAGTACCTTGGGTGCGTGTTTGCAAGCCGTTCGTGAGTATTTGCCTCAGGCGGAGGTCATTGTCGTGGATGGGGGAAGTCAAGATGGCACGGTGAGCGTCGCGCGGACGTATTTAGCTCGAGTGGTTCATTCGGCGCGAGGCAGAGGTCCGCAATGTAACGCGGGTGCCAGTCAAGCGAGTCGTGAGGTTTTTCTTTTTTTGCACGCAGATACCCTCGTCACGGCGTCTGTTCAAGAAGCATTGCAACAATTTCTTAGCGAGTCTCAACAGCAAATTGGAACCTTTAAAATGATTTTTGATGAACCTAACTGGTTGCTAAGATTCTACTCAACCATGACGAGGTTTGATTCCATCTTTACCAAATTTGGGGATCAAGGTATTGTCGTTCGTCGAAACTTTTTTAATTCTTTAGGAGGGTTTCCCAATTGGCCGCTTTTTGAAGATGTTCATTTGCTTCGTGGGGCCCGTGTTCAAACTAGGATTCATTCGTTAGCTGCGGTGGTCAAGACTTCGGCGGTGCGCTTTCGTGCGAATGGCTTTTTAAGACAACAGGTTTTTAATTTTTTTCTTATTTTACGCTATCTGCGGGGAGAATCTCCTTTCGTTTTGGCGCAATGCTATGAAAATTTTTCCCGGAAAGGAAAATATGCGACGGCTCATTGTTAGTTTATGTTTGGTTTTCTGGTCCTCCCCAGTTTATGCCCAAGAACATCAAGTTTTTACGGAATTACTGAGCGACCATGTCGTTTCAGGTGAGGTTAATTATTCAGCCGTTTGTCAGGACGAGCGATTAGGTCAGTATACCAATCAATTGGCCACGCAAGATCCCGTCAACATTAGTGATCGTGACACGCGGTTAGCTTTTTGGATCAATGCGTATAACGCGTATACGCTGAAATTAATTTGTGATCATTATCCGTTAAAAAGCATTCAGCAATTACACAAGGGTGGTTTTGTCATTGGTTCGGTTTTGGGACAAACGGCTTGGGACCGTCGGATCGCTAAGATTAATGGCGAGCTGCTGTCTTTAGGGCATATTGAACATAAGATCATTCGTAAGGAATTTGACGACGCGCGTATTCATTTCGCGATTGTTTGCGCGGCAAAAAGTTGTCCCCCCTTGCGTTCTGAGGCGTATGAAGGCGCTCGGCTGGATGAGCAACTTAATGAACAGGGTAAAATCTTCTTGGCTAATAAGGGTTTAAATAACTTTGATGTCACCGCCAAGACGGCCAACCTTTCACCGATTTTTTCCTGGTTTAAACAGGATTTTGGATCGCGGCCCGCACGCGTGCTGGAATATCTACTCCCTTTTATGCCTTCTGAAGCCGCGGATGCGGTGCGTCAGGATTTGGGTAACTGGCGTATTCGGTATACCCCCTATGATTGGGATTTAAATGATAGGCCGTAGGCACAACAAGAGGTTGCACGTATGAAGGATAAAAAATTGCTTTTTGGACTCAGCGGGGTGATCCTGTTGGTTTTGATTCTGGCGTTTTATTTCATCAAACAGCATCATGGCGAATGTGCAACCTGCTTGAAATTTAAACTATTTAGCCCAGAGGTGATTAAACATTATCTATTGGGTTTTGGCCCGTGGGCGGTGGTGGTGTTTATTATTTTGTATGCGTTAAACACCGTCAGCATTGTTCCGCCGATTGGTGTGATGTCGCTGGCGTCCGGGTTTGTGTTTGGTCCCTTGTGGGGAACAGTAGGGCTCATGGGCGGCGCCTTCTTGGGGACTACGGCGACGTTTTTTATCTCCCGATCCTTAGGGGCGCGATGGGTGGATCAAATTATTAAGGGAAAGGCCCGCGAATTTGAAGAAAAAATTAATCAGAATGGTTTTACCGCCATTTTGCTGATGCGTTTAATTCCCTTAATTCCCTGGGAGGTGATTAATTACACTTCAGGGTTGACTAAAATCACGTATCGTGATTTTATCCTGGGGACGATGATCGGAATTCTTCCTTCCGTCGTCA